>NZ_JBICXG010000020.1:0-161105 GCF_043200175.1 Streptomyces sp. NPDC048462 | reverse complement strand
CTGCCGTCCTCCCGGTCCAACGCCTCGAAGAACCGCGCCTTCAACACCGCGAAATCCACGATCCCCGCAACTCCCTGAACTCCAGGGTGTTGCGGTGATCGATAGAACCCGCCCTCGCTCTCCGAGTGGTCCGGGGCTCAGTCGTAGGGTCAGGCTCCCCGGGAGCCCGGCGGAAGCGCGGCCTGGACCCGCCCCGCGTGCCGCCCCACGCGCTGCCAGGAGCCCAGGCTCCCGGTGTGCGTGGAGGGGCTGCCGCTGCCGTGCCCGGCCGCTGTGCCCGCCGCACCGGACGTGCCCGCTCCGCCGTGCCCCGAGTGGCCGCTCAGCGGGGCGCGGGAGCCGAAGAACCCGCTGCCGAAACTCGGGAGCCCCAGGCTCTCCTCCCCGCTCCGGTCACCCGGCAACGCCCGGAACGATCGGCGGTACTCGGAGTACAGCGCGTCGTAGATCGGGGTGCGGGACGGGCCACCCGATGGGTCCTGCGCGGGGCGCATGGCAGGGATCGGGCTCGGACGCTGGTGGGAGGGGTCGTATGAGTGCACGTATGTGCCAACGACCCCACCGCCCGTCGGATGCGGGCGCGCCGGAGAAATAGCTGTTCGCCCAGGGCTCCCAAAGTGCCCGGACACGATCAGGTACCGGCCAGCGGCATCGCCGCGGCGACCAGGATCCCGCCGGCCGAGGCCTTCTCCAGGGCGTCGCGCAGCAGGTCCTCGCGGGGCTGCTGGCCGATCGAACCGGCCGGGGCCGCGTAGACGAGCACGGTCTGCGACTTGTTCGCCGCGGTCCGCCAGCCCTCGGTCACCTGCAGCGGCGCGTGCGCCTGCCACCAGGCCACCGGGGCACCACCGCCGGTGCCCGGCTGGAGCACCGCGTGCAGCTGCCCCATGGCGAGCAGGATCGACCAGCCGTGCAGTACCTCGGGGACCTGGTCCATCCGCTGGACCGGGTGGAAGCCCTGCTCCAGCAGCAGCTGCAGGAACTCGTCGCCGCCGCTGCCGTCCGTGCCGGGCCGGGCGATGGCCCCGGTCGGTTCGACGACCAGGGCCGGGTGCAGTTCGTCGTCGATCAGGACGAGGCCGCTGGTGATGCCCAGCACGGCCTGCTCGGGGTTGAGCCCGTCCGGGGCCTCCTGCTCGCTCCCGGTGATGCTGCGCACGGCGCCCTGCAACTGCTCCTCGGCCACCTGGACGACCTGGGAGGGGATGCAGGTGGCGTGGGCGAAGGCGAGGACCGCCGTCTCGTCACCGACGAACAGCACCGTGCTGGTGCGTTCCTGCTCGGAGTCGCCGGGGGTGCGGCAGGAGGTGCAGTCGTAACTGCCGGGGGCGTTGTCGCCGACGAGCAGCCGGTCGGCTTCGGCGTCGCCGATCTCGGCGCGTACGTCCTCGCTGACGTCGAGCATGCGCGGCACGGGTGGCTCCTCGAACTCGGTACGTGCGCCGGGTGGTTCCCGGCTCATGAAGAAGACAACGGGTGAGTCGCTGCCGGGGTCACGCGAGAAGGCGAACGGAATCGAACCGGGGCGCCGGCCGGCAGGTGATACGCCGACAAGTCAGGAAATCGTGAAGCCCCACGCGCGGCTGCGCCCCGCCCGCGGGGCGGTGCCCGGTCCCGGCGGGAGCCGCGCTCGTGCCGCCCCCGCCGCGCGGGCGCCGGGGGCGGCCCTTCCGGTGCCGGAAAGCGGGTGATTCGGGCCGTCGGCTATACGGGCGGAACCGTCCGGCCGGGCCGGTCCGATGGTGTGGATATTGTGAGCATGAGATAAGGGTGCGATAAGGAAGGATGAATTCCGGACGGTCATTTCGATTGCCGGAGGTTATTCCGAAGGGAAATCGACGCGCCCCGGCAGCGGATATCCGGACCGTTTCTGCGCCCTCTTCGCGGATCGTTTTCCGGCCTGTGCGATTACTGTGCGTCCGGTTGTGAACCGCGCGTTCGGGTGAGGGATTCCGGCGCGAACGTGTGTGGTGATCCTGTGACACAAGCGTGACCGGTGAGGGACGTGAGGATGCGGTGCGACCGGCCGGCGCCCCGGCTTCCACCGTTGTCCGGGGCCGCCTACGGTGAGGGGTATGGCACCCATACCGACTCCTTCCGCCCAGCCCGACGACACACCCGGCGCCTATGTCGGCCTAGGCTCCGAGGCCGCCGAACGCAGGGCCCGGGAGCGGGGCTGGACCACGGTCAGAGCCCTGCCGCCGGGCACCGTCATCACCATGGAGTTCCAGGGCGGCCGCATCAACTTCGAGGTCGACGACGGCGCGGTGAAGCGCTGCTGGGTCGGCTGAGCCCCCGTACGGCCCGCGCGCCGGTCCCGCAGGGGTCCCGCGCGGCTCTGTGCGGGGCCCGTACGCACGAGGAAGGCCCCGACCGGAGTCGGGGCCTTCACTCATGCGGGGGAGCGGCTGTGCGTACCTTCCCGCCGCTCGCCTTCCTGCGGCTCGCCCGGGTCAGCCGCCCGCCACCGGCCGGGCCGGCGCCGTGCCGCCGTGCGGGGTGCGGTCCGCGTGCGGCGGCCGGCGGCTGCCCGCCGGGGTGACCGGAGTGCGCTCCGAGCGCGCCGGGTGGCTCTGGTGTGCGGGGGGTGCGGTGTGGGCGCGGGTGCGGCCGCCCGCGGCCGTGACCACCGTCGCCGGGCGGCTGCCCGTGGCGGCCGGCGGGCGGACCTGGGTCTGTGCCGCGGTCTCGGCGGCGGCCGGCTGTCCGGCCGGAACCGGCCGGGGGGCGCCGGCTGCGACGGGCGGGGCCGGTACGAGCCTGCTGCGGGCGCTGAGCCGCTCGCGGGCGGCGAAGATCCAGTTCTCCGCACGGGTGATCAGCGGCTCGCACCACGGCAGGCCGAGCAGGATCAGCAGGCCCGCCGCCCAGCCGAGCACCACATCGCTGAGCCAGTGCGTACCGAGGTAGACGGTCGTCAGGCCGACCCCGAGCGACACGACGGCGGACATCGCCGAGAGGTAGCGCCTGGCCCGCGGGGTGGCGGCCAGGTAGGCGAGGATTCCCCAGGTCACGACCGCGTTGGCGGTGTGCCCGGACGGAAATATATCGCCGCCGGCGAAGAGTTCGGCCGATCCGATCTGGGTCGCGTAGTGCGGGCCGAGCCGGCCGAGGCCGTACTTGACCGCCCCCACTGTCGCGTTGAGCAGCAGCAGCGACGCGCCCAGCGTCAGCAGGGGGCGCAGGGTGTGCTGCCGCCAGGAGCGCCAGCCGAGCCAGCAGGCCACCATGACGGCCGTGGGTCCGCGCTGACCGAGTACGACGTAGTAGTCGAGGAAGGCATGGATCTGGGGCCACTGCTGGTACGGCCGGAAGAGCATGACCTTCCAGTCCAGGGTCACCAGCCAGGACGACATGAGCACGGCAATGACGATGGCGAGATAGAACGCCAACGTCCCGCCGAAGAGAGCGATGCGGTGACGGCTCATCCGCGGTGTCTCTATCTTCGGCGGTTCCGGCTCCCGGTCCAGGCGGGCGAAGATGTCGGTACGCACCCAATCGACGTTACAGCGAGTGAGTGGGTGACCTGGTCGATCCGGCCGCTTTGTGATGACGATGTGATGTGGACTATGTCTCAGTGCGGCCGGTTTTCCCGCGCCTCCGGAGAATCCTGGATTCCTTCCGTTTCATTACTCCGGCTCTCGCGCCGCAGAGGTTTCTGGATATTGAAGTAAAAGCGCACGGGATATCGAAGTGCATTTACCGGGGCCTCTCGGGAAGCGGAACGGACGGTATCGGTCCGGTCACTCGACGCCTTCGTTCGCCACTCGACGAGCGCTCCGCCGCGCCCCCCGCAGCCCCTCGCGCGCCCCGCCGAACGGCCGGTCCGCGCAGGTCGGGAGGGGTCCCCTGGCGGGTCGGTCCGGCGGCGAGCAGTGGCGTACAGCACACTCGGAGGCCGTTGGCGGTATGAGATGGGCCACGTGTGCCCCTGCCGAACTCGCGTACGCTGACGGCTCACTCGCCCGTCGATGCCGGGCCCGGAGGGACAGCGGACGCTGAATCCCCAGCGGGCCTGCCGAGCGCGAGGGACCTTCTGGGAGGTAGATGCATGTCCGGGACGACCACAGCCCGAACCCGCCTGCGCGCAGCCGCCGACGGTGCCAATCGATGGGTCGTCCTGGTCGTCCTCTGCCTCAGCCTGCTGCTCGTGGCACTCGACGCGACGGTGCTGCATGTCGCCGTCCCCGCCGTCACCGAGGACCTGCGGCCCAGCGCCACCGGCCTGCTGTGGATCGTGGACGCCTATCCGCTGGTCTGCGCCTCGCTGCTGATCCTCTTCGGCACCCTCGGCGACCGGGTCGGGCGGCGGCGCGTCCTGCTGGTCGGCTACGCCCTGTTCGGGGCCGCCTCCGCCGTCGCCGCCATGGCCGACAGCGCGGGCGTGCTCATCGCGGCGCGGGCGCTGCTCGGCGTCGGCGGCGCGATGATCATGCCGGCCACCCTGTCCATCCTCCGCCAGGTCTTCCCGGACCGGCGCGAACGGGCGGTGGCGATCGGCGTGTGGTCGGCGGTCGCCGCGGTCGGCGCCGCCGCCGGACCGGTCATCGGCGGCTTCCTCGTCGAGCACTTCTGGTGGGGCTCGGTCTTCCTGATCAACATCCCGCTGATGGCCCTGATCCTCCCGGTCGGCCGGCTGCTGCTCCCGGAGTCCAGGGGCAGCGACGACGGCCCCTGGGACGTGCTCGGCGCCCTGATGGCCGCGGCCGGTGTGCTCGGAGTCGTCCTGGGCGTGAAACGGGCGGGCACCGGCGAGGGTCTCCTCGGGCCGGCCACGCTCGTGCCCCTGCTGGCCGGGGCCGCGCTGCTCGTCGTCTTCGTCCGCCGCCAGAAGCGGCGGACGCACCCGCTGATCGACATCGGGATGTTCGCCAGGCCGGCCTTCTCCACCGCGGTGGGCTGCATCGTCCTGGCCATGCTGGCCCTGGTCGGCCTGGAGCTGATCGCCGTCCAGTACCTCCAGCTCGTCCTGGGCCTCAGCCCGCTGGAGACCGGCCTGCGGCTGCTGCCGCTCACCTTCGCCGCGATGGCCGCGGGCGCCACCGGCTCGTACACCCTGCGCCGGGTCGGGCCGCGCCGGATGGTGGGCTGGGGCTTCGTCCTGACGGCCGTCGCGGTGCTGATGCTGACCGCGATGGGCCAGCACGACCGGCCCGCCCTGCTGGCGGTGTCCTGCGTCGTCCTCGGCTTCGGCCTGCAGTCCGCCCTCTTCGGCGCCTACGAGTCGATGCTCAGCGAGGTCCCCGCGGACCGGGCAGGCGGGGCGGCCGCGATCGGTGAGACCTCGTACCAGCTGGGCGCAGGCATGGGCATCGCGCTGCTCGGCAGCGTCATGAACGCCGCGTACACCCCGGGCCTGGCACGGCTCCCCGAAGCGGGTGTCCCCGCCTCGGCCGGCGCCGCCGCCTCCCGCTCGCTCGGTGAGGCCTATCAGGTGGCCGCGCAGCTGGGGGGCCCGCTCGGCCGGGTGCTGCGCTCCACGGCCCGGCACGCCTTCGTCCACGGGCTGCACGTCGCGCTGCTGGTCAGCGCCGCACTGCTGCTGCTCGGAGCACTCGCCGCGCTGCGGCTGCCGCGGGTGATGGAGTGCCCGCCGTTGCTCTGCGAACCCGGCGATTCCCCGGACGGCGGCCATGCCGACGACTCCGGCCATGCCGGCGACTCCGGCCGGGCCGAGGATCCCCGCGGCCACCGGGGCCACGAAGCGCCGGCGGCGGACCGGCCCAAGGCCCTGGTCCCGCTGCCCGCCGCGCGGCGTCCCGTAGAGGCGACCGGCTCTGGACGCGCGGCACACTGAGCCGTAACGTCGGCACGACGCCGTAACTAACACTGCTAGTTTTCGGCGTTCCGTACCGACCTCTCAGTACCGTTGCGAGCCGCCGGAGGCACATCCTCATGTCCACCGCTCCGTCCTCGAAGCTCCCGCCCTTCGACCCCAGCGACCCCATCGGCATCGACGACCTCCTGGGTGCCGAGGACCTCGCGATCCGCGACACGGTCCGGGCCTGGGCCGCCGACCGTGTCCTGCCGCACATCGCGCAGTGGTACGAGGACGGCGAACTGCCCGGCATCCGCGAGCTGGCCCGCGAACTCGGCGCGCTCGGCGCGCTCGGCATGTCCCTGAAGGGCTACGGCTGCGCGGGCGCCACCGCCGTGCAGTACGGGCTCGCCTGCCTGGAGCTGGAAGCGGCCGACTCCGGCATCCGCTCCCTCGTCTCCGTCCAGGGCTCCCTTGCCATGTACGCCATCCACCGCTTCGGCTCCGAGGAGCAGAAGCTGCAGTGGCTGCCCGGCATGGCGGCCGGCGAGATCATCGGCTGCTTCGGCCTCACCGAGCCCGACCACGGCTCCGACCCGGCCGGCATGCGCACCCACGCCAGGCGCGACGGCGAGGACTGGGTCCTCAGCGGCCGCAAGATGTGGATCACCAACGGCTCGGTCGCCGGGGTCGCCGTCGTCTGGGCGCAGACCGACGAGGGCACCGCGGGTGCCGGCATCCGCGGATTCGTCGTGCCCACCGACGCGCCCGGCTTCTCCGCACCCGAGATCAGGCACAAGTGGTCCCTGCGCGCCTCGGTCACCAGCGAGCTGGTCCTGGACGACGTGAGGCTGCCGGCCGACGCCGTACTGCCCGGTGTCACCGGCCTGCGCGGCCCGCTCAGCTGTCTCAGCCACGCCCGCTACGGCATCGTCTGGGGAGCCATGGGGGCGGCGCGGGCCAGCTTCGAGGCAGCCGTCGACTACGCGCGGACCCGGGAGCAGTTCGGAAGGCCGATCGGCGGCTTCCAGCTCACCCAGGCCAAGCTCGCCGACATGGCCGTCGAACTCCACAAGGGCATCCTGCTCGCCCACCACCTGGGCCGCCGGATGGACGCGGGCAGGCTCCGCCCGGAACAGGTCAGCTTCGGAAAACTGAACAACGTGCGGGAGGCCATCGAGATCTGCCGCACCTCGCGCACGATTCTCGGCGCCAACGGGATCTCACTGGAGTACCCGGTGATGCGGCACGCGACGAATCTGGAGTCGGTGCTCACCTACGAGGGAACCGTGGAGATGCACCAGCTGGTGCTGGGCAAGGCGCTCACCGGTCTGGACGCGTTCCGGTGAAGGACGGCCTCCGGACCGATCCGGTGAGCGCCCCGCTCAGCTCTGGTTGAAGAAGCCGTCGGCCGGCCGGCCGGCGGCTTCGCCGTTGACCACCTGGGTGTCGGCGGGGGTCAGCAGGAAGACCCGGGTGGCCACGCGGTCGATCGACCCGCGCAGTCCGAAGATCAGCCCTGCGGCGAAATCCACCACGCGCTTGGCGTCGGCGGAGTCCATGGAAGTGAGGTTCATGATCACCGGGACGCCGTCCCGGAAGAGCTCACCGATGCTCCGGGCGTCCCGGAAGCTGTCCGGGGTCACGGTGGCGATCCGGCGGCCCGTCTCCTCGGCCGCCTCGGAAACCACCCGCACCCGCGGATCGGTCACCCAGGCCTGTCCGGTCCCGGTCCGTGCACCATCGGAGTACTCGTCGTCGTCGTAGTACCGCTCGTCGTTGTCCTCTACGAGGCCCAGCCAGGCACTCGCCTTGCGCACCGATCCCATGGACGCCTCCTCTCACCGCGGTTCCTTGGCGTTCCGCATCTCTTTCGTATCCCTATGGTCGTCCATGATGCGGATCGTGCGCCAAGGGGATAGGCGGCGCGCAGGGCATTCGTGACGGTACTGGTGCAGAGGATGTGGCGATTAGTCAAGGTTCCTCCTGCTAAAGGGCCCTGAAGAAAGAAAATATGATGCTCCGGGCCGTACGGGTGACATGGGGGACGTACGGGTGAACGGGACGCTCGATACGATGCACGGCGCGCCCTCGCCCGAGCGCGGCGCACAGCTGAACGAGACCCGGGGGACCGTCGTGTTCGGAATAGTCAGGCCCTGCGTCCACCGGTTGTCGGACGGGCTCAGGACCGAGTGGATGGCCCATCTCTGCGGGCTCTGTCTGGCACTTCGATCCCACCACGGGCAGTTCGCCCGGATCGTCACGAACTATGACGGCCTGATCGTCTCGGTCCTGACGGAGGCTCAGGCCGAACGCACCCCCGCACAGCGCCGCACGGCGGGCCCCTGCCCCCTGCGAGCCATGCGGACCGCCCCGGTCGCGAAGGGTGAGGGCGCCAGGCTGGCGGCCGCCGTCTCGCTGGTGCTGGCGTCGGCCAAGGTGCGGGACCACGTCGCCGACCGCGACGGGCTGTTGAAGCGGCGCCCGGTGGCGGCCGCGGCCCGCAGGGTGGCGGCGGGCTGGGACCGCGCCGGAGCGCGTACCGGCGCACAGCTCGGCTTCGACACGGCGCTGCTCGTCGACGCGGTCGACCGGCAGACCGGCATCGAGCTGCTCGCCGGCCACGGCACCCCGCTGCTGACGGTCACCGAGCCCACCGAGACGGCCACCGCGGCGGCCTTCGCGCACACCGCCGTACTCGCGGGCAAGCCGCAGAACGCCGCGCCGCTCGCCGAGGCGGGCCGCCTCTTCGGGCGCCTCGCGCATCTGCTGGATGCCGTGGAGGACCAGGAAGCTGACGCCGCGTCGGGTGCCTGGAACCCGCTCACCGCGACCGGCACCTCGCGCGCCGAGGCCCGCCGGCTCTGTGACGACGCGCTGCGCGGCGTGCGGCTGGCACTGCGCGACGCGGAGTTCACCGACGGCAAGCTGGCGCACGTGCTGCTGGCGCACGAACTGCGGCGCTCGGTGGACCGCGCCTTCGCCACGGACGTCTGCTCCCACCAGTCGGGGGGCCTGCTCACCGGGGCGCCCGGAGGTCCGGATGGAGCCGGCCATCCGTCAGGAGTGGTCCCCACGGCGTCGTTCGGCCCCCCGCCGGGCAACCCGTACAGCCCCTCGGGGCCCGGCGTCCCCTTCGGGCCCCCGCAGCCGCCGCCGGAGCCGCCGCGCGACCGGCGGGGGCTCATAGTGGGGTGCCTGGTGTGGGCCGGTCTCGCCTGCACCTGTCAGATGTGCTGCGGCACCTTCGACGATCCGTGGAGCCGTCAGCGCCGCGAGGGGCTGTGCAGTCAGTGCGACTGCGGTGACTGCTGCGATGCCTGCGACTGCTGCGGCAATTGCAGCGGCTGCGGAGATTGCTGTGACGGGTGCGACTGCTGCGACTGCGGCTGTGACTGCAGCTGCTGATGTGGCGTCATCATCTCCGGTCCCAGGTCATTTGATCTCGGGGGGCGAGATCCGCGAGGCCTTGATCGCTGACTCGTCGATGCCACACTTCTTCAGGATCCGGTCGTAGGTGCCGTCTGCTTCCAGGCTGCTGACCGCGGCCCGGAAGGCGGGCGCCGGCGGGGTGCCCTTCTTGAAGGCGAAGCCGACGTCCAGGCGCGCGAACTCGTTCAGGAAGCGCACGCCCTCCTGCTGCTTCACGGCGTAGCGCAGCCCGTTGATGGTCGACATCACGATGTCGGTCCGCCCCTGCTGGAGCGAGCTCCAGACCGCGGCAGGATCGGAGTACGTCTTCACGTCGTACGGCTTCTTGCCGGCCTCGGAGCACCGGTGCCTGCTCTCCTCCAGCGTCACCTCGAACGTGGTGCCCGCGGCGGTGCCCACCGTCAGGCCGCAGAGCTGGGTCAGATCGGTGACCTTGCCCAGCTCGCTGTCGTCGCGGACCGCGAAGCCCTGGCCGTCGTTGAGGTAGGTGACGAAGTCGATCGTCTTGCGGCGCTCGTCGGTGACGCCGAAGTCTCCGGTGCCCACGTCGTACTTCCCGCTGCCGAGCGCGGGCAGGATCGCCTCGAACGCGGCGACCCGGGGCTCGACGACTTCGTCGACGAGGTCGTCCCGCTCCTCCAGGAACGAGGGGTCTTCCGCTCCGCGTACCACGGCTCCACATTCCGGTCGCACCTCGGGCTCGTGGAGCCCGTATGGAAAGGTTGAGCCCATGAGCACGGACGCACAGCAGCAGGCAGCGCAGGACCGGGACCGCTGGCACGAGGAACGCACCGCCACGGTCTCGGCACCGTACGGACCGCTCTCCCTCACCGGCACGCACTGGCTCTCCGACTACCCGGAAGGGCGAATTCCGGCCGTTCCGGGCCGGTGGCGCGAGGACGGCGACGAGGTGGAGCTCACCGCGGTGCCCGAGGACGGGCTGACCGTCGACGGCGAACCGTTCGCCGGACAGGTACGGCTCGGCGCCGACCGCGGTCCGATCGACGGATCACGGGTGGCCCACGGGGAGCGGCGGCTGTTCGTGCTGAGCCGCGAAGGGCTCTGGGCCGTACGGGACTTCGACCCGGACTCCGCGGCGCGGCGCGCCTTCCGGGCGATCGAGGCCACGCCGTACGACCCGCGCTGGGAGCTGCCCGGGATCTTCCGCCCGTACGACAGCTCCCGCACCGTCCGGGTCGAGAACGCCGACGGTGTCGAGCGCGGGCTCGGCCTCGCCGGGGAGATCGCCTTCGAGGTGGACGGTGCCGAGCACACCCTCCAGGTCGCCGTGGAGCACGACGGCTCGCTCTGGGCGGTCTTCGCCGACGCCACCAGCGGGAACAGCAGCTACCGCTTCCGGTTCCTGCGCCCGGCCGCACCGGCCGCGGACGGCAGGGTGACCGTCGACCTCAACCGCGCCCTGCTGCCGCCGTGCGCCTTCGCGGACCACTTCATCTGCCCCTTCCCGCCGCCCGGCAACACCCTGTCGTTCGCTGTCGAGGCGGGGGAGCGCAACCGGCTCGACGGCTGAACATCCGCCTCCGCTCCATCGGCCTCCGGCCCCGGCACTCCTCATCCGCCGGGGCCGGACGCACGGGCGCGTCGAGCGGCCCGGTGCGAAGCTCAGGCCAAGAGGCCCTCTTGCGCGGGAAGTTGACGCCTTGAATACTCCCGAACAGCGCTTGTCAGGAGCACGGCAGGTTCGGAATGCGGACACGCTGCCGTGCGGCTGACTGCGCCTCACGGGTCCGGCCACCCCACGGGCGGGCCCCCACCCCCCTCGGGAGGAATGACAAGTGAGGATCAAGCGCACCACCCCCCTCAGCGGTACCGCGAGACGCAGCAGGGCAGTCGCCATTGCCGCCGGACTCGTAGCGGTCGCCGCGCTCGCCGCCCCCAGCGCCCAGGCCAGCTCCACCTCCGACGGAACGTTCAGTGCCAACCAGCTCACCGCCGCGAGCGACGCCGTCCTGGGCGCCGACGTGGCGGGCACCGCCTGGACCGTCGACCCCGCGACCAAGAAGGTCGTGGTCACCGCCGACAGCACGGTCTCCGCCGCGCAGATCCAGCAGATCAAGGACTCCGCGGGTACCAACGCGGGCGCCCTGCGCATCGAACGCACCTCCGGGAAGATCCGCAAGCTGATCTCCGGCGGTGACGCCGTCTACGGGCCCGGCTTCCGCTGCTCCCTGGGCTTCAACGTCCGTAGCGGCAGCACCTACTACTTCCTGACGGCCGGTCACTGCACCGAAGGCAGCCCGCCGTTCTACAGCAACTCGTCGAACTCGACGACCATCGGACCGACGGTCGGGACCAGCTTCCCGACCAACGACTACGGCCTGGTGCGCTACGACAACGCCTCGATCTCCCACGAGGGGACCGTGGGCAGCGTCGACATCACCGGCGCGGCCAACGCCACGGTCGGCATGTCCGTCACCCGCCGGGGCTCCACCACCGGCATCCACAGCGGCACCGTCTCCGCGCTCAACGCCACGGTCAACTACGGCAACGGCGACGTCGTGTACGGCATGATCAAGACCAATGTGTGCGCGGAGCCCGGCGACTCGGGCGGTCCGCTCTACTCCGGCTCCAAGGCGATCGGCCTCACCTCGGGCGGCAGCGGCAACTGCTCCTCGGGCGGCACGACGTTCTTCCAGCCGGTCACCGAAGCGCTCAGCGCGTACGGCGTCAGCGTCTACTGACAGCCGGGCGGCCGGTTCCGTACGCCGGGGCCGGCCGCCGCCTCGAAAGCTCAGCTCGAACACGCCGAGCCCCCGCCCGAATTCCGGGCGGGGGCTCCCGCTGACCCCGCGGCTTTTGAGAGGATGTGGCACAGGACGGTCGCGCAGGAACAACGGGGGCGGACGCTGTGCCTCCCGGAGGGATGCCCTCCGGGAACCCCCGGCTCAGACCCCAGGGGGATCCAGGTCCGTGAATCGCATCGGAGTGACCGGCCACCGCAGCATTCCGCAGGAGGTGCACGCCCACGTGCTGGCCGCGATGCGTGCCGCGCTCGGCGCGTTCGACGGCTCGGTGGAGGCGCTGTCCAGCCTGGCGGTGGGGGCGGACCAGCTCTTCGCCGGCCTCGCGCTCGCCCACGGCGCGGAACTGACCGCGGTCATCCCCAGCGGCGACTACGAGGCCTGCTTCGCGGACGGCGCCGAACTCGCCCGCTACCGAGACCTCAAGGCCCGTGCCGTGCGGGAGGTCCGGCTGGACTACCCGCACTCCACCGACGAGGCCTACTACGCGGCGGGCGCCTACATCGCCGACCACTGCGACCGCCTGCTCGCCGTCTGGGACGGGCTGCCCGCCCGAGGCCTCGGCGGCACGGGAGACATCGTCACCTACGCCCGCCGGCTCGGCCGCCCGGTCACGGTGATCTGGCGCGACGGGGTCGTGCGCGGCTGACCCCGCGGCGGCCGTCGGGGCACCGTCACATCTGGTGCCGGGCGAGCCAGTCGGTGTGCTGGGGCGAGACGATGCGTTCGGTCTCGAACACCGCCCGGGGCCACTGGCGCTCGTTCAGCGTGGTCTCCATCGCTATCTGCATCGACTCCAGGTCCTTCTCCACCAGGGAGTGCGCCGAGATCAGCGGATGGTGGCGGCGCATCTCGGCCCAGGCCAGGCAGGCCGCCGCCGCGGCGGACAGCACCCCGGTCAGCGCGAAGGACTGGCCCACCGAGAACGCCCTGAACAGGGCGAGGGCCAGGGCGAGCGCCGTCAGCACGGCGATGGTGCTCGACCAGATCACGGTGGCCCGGCGGGACACCTCCTGGCGTCTGCGGTACCAGCTGCGTTGTTCGATCAGCCGGTCCCGTACATATGTCTCCTTACGGACGGTGAATGCCTTTTCCCGCAGGGCGTGCATGGAATCGGTGATGAGTCCGCCGGAATCGGCTGTCCGGTCCCGGGGGTCCGACCAGCCCACCTTGCGGAGCTCCTGCAGCCCCTCTTCGAGGCGATTGGCGAACACCGCCTCCGGGTGCTGGGTGCCGGTGTCGAAAGGTGAGCCGTGCACCGAGTAACGCCAACACATCGATTTGATGAACTCTGCTGCGGAGCGATTGAGTTGCCAATGCGACTTTGCTTTCCGCCGGGAGGTGAGGTAGGTCGCGATCAGGACACCCAGGTACGCCAACGCCGCCGCACAGTCCGTGAGTTGGAGGGTGCCGGCGACCTCGGCGTGCCAGGGCAGCGCGGCCGGCAGAGTGCCCCCCACCAGCAGTATCAGCTGCCACCGGGTGGTGTTCACGGCCTCCCGCTGGCGTGCGACCGCGATGGCGTCCGTATGGTGAAAGAGTTCGGGCAGATCAGCGTTCCTGAAGACCATGCTCTGCAGCGGTCCGGGAATCGCCGTCATGTTTACTCCCGTCTGCGGTTATGTGGTCACCCTGATGGCGGAATCTCTAGTTCCGGTCGATCACGCCGGCTCCCGTGCGACCCTCTGCTGCCAAGTGGCCGTCCTCAGTTGCCAACCGAGGCCATGAGAGTAAAGTCGTGCCGCCGGACACTGCAATGGTGCAGGTGCCGACATTGGTTTCCTGTCCGGAACCATTCCATTGGAACGAACCCCCTCAAGGACGGCCGTGAAGACCTCTGAATCCTCCCTCTCCTTCGCCGTTGCGAAGAAGAGCCGTGTGCCGCTCACCGCGATCGACGCGCGTGGTGGCGAAGCTGCCAGGAAGCTCGGTCGGGTGCATGTCGCGTCCGCCGGTCGCCCCACCCAGGCAGCCACCTTCAACTCCTCCCTCTGAAATCCCTCCGACCCGCTGACACGGAGCACTCCTCCGGTACGGCCGGACCGTCGGACCACCCTTCCGGCCTGGCTAGACTGGCGGAATGACAGGACCCCTGGTCCCTTTCCGTGAAGTAGTCCTCAAGGTTCACAGCAGGTGCGATCTTGCCTGTGACCATTGCTATGTCTACGAACATGCCGATCAGAGCTGGCGAACCCGTCCGAAGACAATCTCTGATGAAGTCATTTTCCGGACTGCTCAGCGCCTGGCTGAGCATGCCAAGACACACGCACTGCCCTCCGTGTCAGTAATCCTGCACGGAGGGGAGCCTCTGCTCGCCGGCCCCGCACGCCTGCGGCGCATCTGCGAAGAGCTGACCTCCGCCTTCGAGGGCATCGCCGCGCTCGATCTCCGGATCCACACCAACGGCCTGCAGCTCAGCCCGCGCTACCTGGACCTCTTCAGCGAGTACGGCGTGAAGGTCGGTATCTCCCTCGACGGCGACCGCGCGGCCAACGACCGGCACCGCCGTTTCGCCGACGGACGCAGCAGCCACCCCCTGGTGCTCAAGGCCGTCGAGCTGCTCCGGGAAGAGCGCTACCGCCACCTCAACCTCGGTCTCCTGTGCACCATCGACATCGAGAACGATCCGCGCGCGGTCCTCGACGCCCTCACCGAACTCGAACCGCCGCACATCGACTTCCTGCTTCCCCACGCCACCTGGGACGACCCGCCGCCGCGTCCGGACGGATCGCCCACCGCCTATGCCGAGTGGCTCCTCGCGGTCTTCGACCGCTGGCAGGAGCTGGGGCGGCCGGTGCCGGTGCGGATCTTCTCCTCCGTCCTGTCCACGCTGAACGGCGGCCCCAGCCTCACCGAGTCCCTGGGTCTGGCCCCCACGGATCTCGTCGTCGTCGAGACCGACGGCAGCCTGGAACAGGTCGACTCGCTCAAGAGCGCCTACGAAGGTGCGGCGGCCACGGGGTTCGACGTCTTCACGCACGCCTTCGACGAGGTCGCGGCGCATCCCGGGGTGCGGGCCCGGCAGCTTGGCCTGGCGGGCGTCAGCGAGACGTGCCGCCGTTGCCCCGTCGTACGTTCGTGCGGTGGAGGTCTGTACACCCACCGCTACAGCTCCGCCGGGCCGGACGAGGGCTTCGACAACCCGTCCGTCTACTGCCAGGATCTCGCCGCCCTGGTGCGCGGCATCGAGGCCCGCACACCGGCCGACTCGGCGGCGCCCGCGGTGGCCGACCGGGGCGAACTGCTCACGGCCCAGGAGGATCTGACCCGCACGCTGCTGGCCCGGCTCAACGGGGACCTGGACGGCCGGGGCGGCGAGGGATGGGACCGGGCGTGGGAGCTGGCGGCCGCTCTGGACGGCTCGGAGCGGGGCGCGGGCGGCCTGGACCACGTGCTCGCCCACCCGTACACCCGCACCTGGCTGCTCGACGCGCTGGACGCCCTGCACGGGGAACGGCCGGGAGCGGCCCGGGACGCGGCGGACGCCCTGCCGGCCCGCCTCGCGGCCGCCGTCGTGCG
Organism: Streptomyces sp. NPDC048462; assembly: GCF_043200175.1. Taxonomy (NCBI): domain Bacteria; kingdom Bacillati; phylum Actinomycetota; class Actinomycetes; order Kitasatosporales; family Streptomycetaceae; genus Streptomyces; species Streptomyces sp. NPDC048462. The sequence goes on along the minus strand of NZ_JBICXG010000020.1, from coordinate 145,634 downwards.
CGCGGGGCTCGACAACTGGGTGCCGGTGCCCTACCGGGACGGCGGGCTGGTGTTGCCCACCCTCGGGCGGCTCGCACTCGGCGGCCCGGGGGAGCACGGCACGGTCCGGGTGCGCGCCACCGGGGACGGCTTCCTGGTCGGCCGGGACGACGGACCCGGCGAGCTGCGGATCGCGTGGCCCGCGCCGGCGGCCCCCGGCTGGCTTCCGGTGCGCGGGTACGCCCTGCCCGGGGGCGGTCCCGGCTTCGTGATCGACGACCTGGACCCGTACCGCGACTGCTTCGCCGTGCCCGCCTCGGCCACGCTCGACGGGCCCGCCGCCGGCCGGCTGGCCGCCTCGGTCGCCGAGGCCTGGGCGCTGATCGAGGAGCGGGCCCCCGCGTACGGGGCGCGGTCCGCCTCCGTGCCGCTGACGCTCACTCCGCTGACCGGCCCGGAACCGGGCGGCCCCCACGTCGGGCGGCACGGGTACGGCGCGCTGGGCATCGGAGTGGACGACGGGGTGGGGGCGCTCGCGCTCGCCCTGGTGCGCGGAGTGCGGCGGGCCGGATTCCGCGCACTTGTGGACGTCACGGATCTTTACGCGGCGGACGGCTCCTGGGAACATCGAATGCCCTGGCGGGAAGAATTGGTTCCGTTTTCCCGGCTGCTGGCCGGTACGTATGAACGGCTGGCGCTCGCGGCATTCGACCCCGGGTACCGGGTCGGCGTAGCGCAGGCACTCGACACACTGGAGGGGGCGGCCGAACTCACCGTCGGCGGGAAACGGCTGCTCGCTCTGATGCGAAAAGAATTCTGAATCCCGGATTCCGGTTCGGGGAAGATCATGCGCGGGGTCGGGACAACTGGGAGGAACGGGCGCAGACCGAATTCGATCAGGAGTGTGATCGATAAGCCCTGGGCATAGATGACTGAAAAGTGGCGTTGAATGACCGAACGCCATGGGGGTGGAGCAAGGTCCGCTCCGGAATGATGAATTCGCTCGCATTCTTTTCACTCCTCGGGTGCGGGTGCTCACACAGGACGGGGGTCGTGTGCACGCGACTACGCAGCAGCGATCGGCGGACCATCGGCCGTACTTCTTCTTGAGCTACGCCCACACACCGGGGTACGGCGGTGGAACGGACCCCGATATGTGGGTCGAACGGCTTTTCCAGGATCTCTGCGGCCATGTGATGGCCATGACCGATCTGCCCGCCGGCGCACCGGCCGGGTTCATCGACCGTGAGATACGTTCCGGCGAGGGCTGGTCGGAGCGGCTCGGCGAGGTGCTCGCCACCTGCCGGGTCTTCGTCCCGCTGTTCTCGCCGCGCTACTTCGCCAGCGAGATGTGCGGCAAGGAGTGGTACGCCTTCGCTCAGCGCGCCATCCACTACCGCGCCCGCTCCAACCAGTCGGCCGAGGCGATCGTTCCGGCGCTCTGGGTGCCGGTACCGCCCAGCCAGCTCCCCGGGCCGGCCGAACGATTACAGTTCAACCACCGTGATTTCGGGGACCGTTACGTCAGTGACGGTCTGTACGGGCTGATCAAGCTCAGGCTCTTCGCCGAGGACTACGAGCGCGCCGTGTACGAGCTCGCCAAGCGCATCGTGAGCGTCGCCGACACGGTACGGATCGGCACCGGCCGGCCCGTCGACTACCGGCTCGCCCCCAGCGCCTTCGGCTCGACGGGCGGCGGCGCCGGCGGCCCCCGCCCCATGCAGGTCACCATCGCCGCCGCCACCCGCCACGACCTGCCCGAGGGACGCGACGCCGACTACTACGGCGACAACCCGCAGGACTGGAACCCCTACCACCCCGACGCCGCCCGCCCGCTGGCCTATGTGGCCGAGGACCTGGTGCGCTCCCTCAACTACCAGGCCACTGTCGCCTCCTTCGACGAGGAACCCAGCCACCACGGCGGCAAGCAGCCCCCGACCACACCGGAGATCCTGCTCGTCGACCGCTGGGCGCTCCAGGACGAGGACCGGTGCCGCAGGCTCGCCGCCTTCGACGCGGAGAACCGCCCCTGGGTGACGATGGTCGTCCCGTGGAACCGCGACGACCACCAGAGCAGGGCCGCCGAGGCGGAGCTGACCGCGAAGCTGGAGCGGACCATGCCGACCAAGATGCGCCAGGGCCGGGCCTACTGCCGCGCCGCGGCCAAGGGCGTACCGAGCATGGAGGCCTTCGGTCAGATCCTGCCGCAGGTGGTCGAGGTGGCCGCCCAGCAGTACCTGAGACACGCGGCCGTCTATCTGCCCGCCACCGGCGGCGGAGGACACAGCGAACGCACGCGGCTGATGGGACCCATGGCGCAGACCCAGTACATCCCCGAGACACATGACCCTGCGACGGACGCGGAGGACACGGATGACGGCCAGTCGTGACGGGCGCATCGTCACCTTCTACTCGTACAAGGGCGGCACCGGGCGCACCATGGCCCTGGCCAACACCGCCTGGATCCTCGCCGCAAACGGCAAACGGGTACTGGCTGTCGACTGGGACCTGGAGGCACCCGGCCTCCACCGGTTCTTCCACCCGTTCCTCGACCCCTCGACCCTCGGGGCCACCACCGGTGTCATCGACCTGATCACCGAGTACGCCTGGGCCGCGACCAGCCCGGTGCCGCGCGCCGACGACTGGCACCGGGACTACGCCCGGATCCAGCCGCACGCGGTCTCGCTCACCCCCGAGGCGCTCGGGTGGCAGTTCCCGCAGGGCGGAACGCTCGACTTCGTCTCCGCCGGACGGCAGAACCGCGAGTACTCCGCGACCGTCTCCACCTTCGACTGGGACAACTTCTACGACCGCCTCGGTGGCGGGCACTTCTTCGACGCGCTGCGCGACGACATGAAGGCCAACTACGACTACGTCCTCATCGACAGCCGCACCGGCCTCAGCGACATCGCGGACATCTGCACCGTCCACCTGCCCGACGCGCTCGTCGACTGCTTCACCCTCAGCGACCAGTCCATCGACGGCGCGGCCTCGGTCGCCCGGCAGATCTCCGAGCGGTACACCGGCCGCCCCATCTCCATCTTCCCCGTCCCGATGCGCATCGACGAGGGCGAGAAGGAGAAGGCGGACGCCGGCCGGGCCCTGGCCCGGCTGAAGTTCGACCGGCTGCCGCGCGACCTGTCCGGCGACGAACTCACCGCCTACTGGGGCGCGGTGGAGATTCCGTACCGCCCCTACTACGCCTACGAGGAGACCCTCGCGACCTTCGGGGACGAGGCGGGGCTCAGCAACTCCCTGCTCTCCGCCTTCGAACGGCTCACCTCGGTCATCACCGACCAGCAGGTCACCTCGATGCCCCCGGTCGGCGAGGAGGTACGGCTGCGCATCCGCGACGCCTTCACCCGGCGCAGGCCGGCCCTGCCCGCCGACCTCTTCCTCTGCTACGTGGCGGAGAACCGGATGTGGGCCGACTGGATCGAGTCCGCGCTCACCCGGGCGGGCTTCCGGGTCGTGCCGCGCGACGTGTCCGCGGAGCGGGGCCCCCAGGAACCGTCGGCCGTCACCGCCGAGAACGCGGCCCGGACCGTGGTGCTGCTCTCCAGCGCCTATCTCAAGTCGAGCCGCGCGGTGGGGCTCTGGGACCGGGCCGTCGCCGAGGACCCGGGCGGCGGGCGGCGCCATCTGGTGCCGCTCAGGGTCGGTGACGTACGGCTGTCCGCGCCCTACATCGACCGCAACCCCGTCGACCTCTTCCGGCTCGACGAGGTGCACGCCACCGCGGCCCTGTTACGGGCTCTGGACCGGCCCGTGCAGATCACCGACGGGGTCTCGCCCGGACCGCGCTTCCCCGGCACCGTCCCCCGGATCTGGAACGCACCGCCGCGCAACCCCGGCTTCACCGGCCGTTCCATGGTCCTGGAGCGGATGCGCGACCAGCTCGGCGGCGGCATGGCCGTCGTGCTGCCGCAGCCGCAGACGCTGTACGGTCTCGGCGGCGTCGGCAAGACCCAGGTCGCCCTGGAGTACGTGCACCGGTTCATGGCCGACTACGACCTGGTCTGGTGGATATCGTCCGAGCAGACCGACGACGTGGTCGCCGGTCTGGCCGAACTCGCCGTCCGGCTCGGCGCCCAGGGCGGCGACGACATGGCGGCCGCCTCCCAGGAAGCGGTCGACCTGCTGCGGCGCGGGGTGCCCTCGGACCGCTGGCTGCTGGTCTTCGACAACGCCGACGACCCGGAGCGGCTGCGGCGCTACTTCCCGCAGGGCGGCTCCGGGCACATCCTGGTCACCTCCCGCAACCAGGCCTGGTCCCAGCACGGCGACGCGCTGCCCGTCGACGTCTTCCTGCGCGAGGAGTCCATCGAACACCTCCAGCGCCGGGCGCCGGGGCTGAGCGACGAGGACGCCGCCCAGGTGGCCACCGCGGTGGGCGACCTGCCGCTGGCCGTCGAACAGGCCGCCGCCTGGATCGCGGAGACCGCCACCCCGATCGACACCTATCTGGAGCAGCTGGCCCAGCAAGCACCGGAGGTCCTGGCGCTCAACCAGCCGGCCGGCTACCCCGAGCCGGTCGCCGCGACCTGGAACATCTCCATCCAGCGGCTCAAGGAGCGCTCGCCGGCCGCGGTGCGCCTCCTTCAGCTCTGCGCCTTCTTCGCCCCCGAGCCGATCTCCGGCAACCTGCTGTACAGCAAGGAGATGATCGAGGCGCTGAAGCCGTACGACGCCTCCCTCCAGGAGAAGCTGGTGCTGGGCCGGGTCATCCGGGAGATCGGCAGGTTCGCCCTCGCCAAGGTCGACCAGGTCTCCAACTCGATCCAGGTGCACCGGCTCGTCCAGGCCGTCATCCGGGCGCAGCTCACCGAGGAGGAGCAGCGGGACGCCCGGCACGCCGTCCACCGCATCCTGGCGGGCGCCCGGCCCGATGACGACGAGCCGATCGACAACCCGGCCAACTGGCCCCAGTTCTCGACCATATGGCCACACCTGGGCCCGTCCGACGCGCGCAACTGCCAGGAGCCCGAGGCCCGCAGGCTCATGATCGACCGGGTCCGCTACCTCTGGAAGCGCGGTGACTTCAGGACGGCCACCACGCTCTGCGAGGAGCTGCGCGACATCTGGCGCGAGACGCTGGGGGAGCGGGACATCCAGTACCTGTACCTCTGCTTCCACCTGTCCAACATCTACCGCTCGCGCGGCCGCTACGTCGAAGCGCGGGAGCTCGACGAGATCACCCTGGCGACCCAGCGCGAGGTGCTGGGCCCGGAGCACCCGCACACCTACATGAGCACCAGCAGCCTGGCGACGGACCTCGGGACGCTCGGGGAGTACACCCGGGCGATCGAGCTGGCCACCGAGGCGACCGACGGCTTCAACCAGATCTTCCACGACTCGCACCCCAGGGCCCTGGCCGCGGCCAACAACCTGGCGTTCACGCTTCGGTCCATCGGCCAGTACGCCAAGGCCCGCGAGATCGACCAGGACGTCTTCGACCGGCGCCGCGAGGTGCTCGGCGAGGAGCACCCCTACAGCCTCTCCTCGGCCATGAGCCTGGCCCGCGACCTGCGTGACGTGGGCCGGTACGAGGACTCGGTGGGCCTGCTGAGCCGTACGTACGACAGCTACAAGGCCACGCTCGGCCGGTCCTTCCCCGGCACCCTCAGTGCGGCGAAGGCGCTGGCCGTGTCGCTGCGGCGAGCGGGGCGGCTGGAGGACGCGCGCCGGCTCACGGTGGCGACCAGGGCCAGGTACCGGGCCAAGTACACCTCCGCCAACCCGGAGTGGCTGGCCTGCGACCTCAACCTGGCGGCCGACCTGTACGCGGCGGGCGAGGCGATCGAGGCCAGGGACACCGCCCGGGACGTCGTCGACCAGTACATGAAGGTGCCGGGCGAGAAGCATCCGTACACCCTGGCCGCCCTGAACAACCTGGGCGTCTATCTGCTGGGGGCCGGTGCCGTCGAGGAGTCGGAGCAGGTGCTGACCCGGGTGGTCGCCTCGATGCGGGAGGTGTACGGGCGCGAGCACCCCAACACGCTGTTCAGCGTGATGAACCTGGCCAACACCACCGCGGACCGGGGCGATCTGGACCTCGTGCTGGAGACCGAGCGGCGGCTGGCCGGGCAGTTCCGGGTTGCTCTGGGGGCGCATCACCCGGAGACGCTGGCCATGCGGTCGAACATGGCGGTCACGCTCGACGCCATGGGACGCAAGGACGAAGCGCTGCAGGTCAGGGCGGAGACCGTGGAGGAGCTCGCCCGGCAGCTCGGGGACGAACACCCGCTCACCCGGATCGCCCGCGACGACCGCCGGTTCCAGCGCGAACTGGAACCGCTCGCCGTGTGACGGAGCCCGCCGCACGGGGGTGCGTGCGGCATGAGGAAACGGAAACGGGGGTGTCCGGCCGTCGCCGGACGCCCCCGCCCCCGTTCACCTCACCGCTCGGCCGTGTCCAGCAGCCAGGTGAGGATCCGGGGGAGCGCGTGCAGCGCGTCGAAATGCGCTGCCGCCGGTTCCACCACGACGGTGGCACCCGGGATTCGGCTCGCCAGCCAGCGGGTGTGCCCGACCGGTGAGAAGACGTCCTTCTCGCCGTGCCACAGCAGCACCGGTCCGGTGATGTCGGCCGGGTCGAACCCCCAGGGACGGCTGAACGCCAGCGCGTCGTCGATCCATCCGTACGCCGAAGTGCGCAGCCCCTCGCGGTAGTTGCGCAACAGCATGGTGCGTACGCCGACGTCGTTGACCACCATCCGGTCGGAGTCGGTCAGCTCCCGGCGCAGATCGTCGATGAGCCGGACCGGATCCCGTCTGATCACCGCGGACCGCGAGATGAACGACTCCGCGAGCCCGTCCGGATCGTCGGCCGCCGTGGTGTACGCCTCCACGTTGGAGGCGGCCATCCCGTCGAACCAGTCGAGTCCGGCGGCGTCCCAGGGGGCCAGCCCCACCAGGGCCGCGGTACGCGTGACCCGCTCCGGCATGAGCGCGGCGCAGGCCAGGGCGTGCGACGCCCCGCCGGACCGGCCCACGACCGCGAACCGTTCGAGTCCGATGTGGTCCGCGATGGCCCGGACGTCCTCCACCGCGTCGGCGACGCAGCGGCCCGGCTGCCGGTCGGAGTCGCCGTATCCCGGCCGGTCGTAGGTGATCAGCTGTGTCTTGCGCTGGTACAGCACCATGCCGCGCGGAGCCGGACCGAGCCTGCTGCCGGGCATCCCGTGCAGCAGAAAGACCGGTCTGCCACGAGGATCCCCCAGACGCTCCACCACCAGTTGCCGTCCGTCGGTTGCGCGCACGCGACTGCGCACTCCGCGCCTCCTTGTGTCCGTGCGGGCACGACGTGCCCGACTTCCCCGTATTGATTCGATGATGGACCATCAAAGCGCTTATGGGGACTGCGCGTTGATTGAATACGGGGCGCTTCGAGGGGGCGCGCGGCCGAGAACCGGCCGCACGCGTCGAGAACCGGACGCGCGCAGGTGGATACCGGACAGTAGGGGGGTGACCGCCGGTAAGTGAACACGGTGAGACCGAAGGGGTGTTGTCGTGTGTGCGTCCTGAGGTCGGCCTTGTGTGCTATCCGCTCCGTCGGAATAGTGGGCGCCTCATCCTCCGTGTACGGGCGACCCCACATCACCCGTGCGCGGCCCCACAGGAGGTCGAAGTTGAAGCATCGACGCATATCCAGGAAGCGCGCAGTGCTGGCGGGTTCGGCGGTGGTCGCCCTGGTCGCAGCGGGCGCGACGTTCCAGAGTGCGAACGCCAGTGAAGGAACGCCCGAGGTCACCGCGCGAACGCTGACGGCCGACGCGGCCGGGAAGCTGGCGACCGGTCTGGGCAAGGATCTGGGCGGCGACGCGGCCGGCTCGTACTACGACGCCAAGTCGAAGAACCTCGTGATGAACGTGGTCGACAAGGCGGCCGCCGAGCAGGTCCAGCAGGCGGGCGGCCGGGCCAGAGTCGTACCGAACTCGCTCGCCGAACTGAAGTCGGCCCGGCAGACCCTGGCCGGCAAGGCCACGATCCCCGGCACCTCGTGGGCCGTCGACCCGGTCAGCAACAAGGTCGTCGTCACCGCCGACCGTACGGTCAAGGGCGCGGCCTGGCAGAAGATCAGCTCGGTGGTCGAGTCACTGGGCGGCAAGGCCCAGCTCAAGAAGTCCGCCGGGGAGTTCAAGCCGCTCATCGCGGGCGGCGACGCGATCTGGGGCGACGGCGCACGCTGCTCGCTCGGCTTCAACGTGGTCAAGGACGGCGAACCGTACTTCCTGACCGCCGGGCACTGCACCGACGCGATCACCAGCTGGTCGGACTCGCAGGGCGGCGGGGAGATCGGCACCAACGCGGCGTCGGAGTTCCCGGACAACGACTTCGGCCTGGTGAAGTACACCTCGGACACCGCGCACCCGAGCGAGGTCGACCTCTACAACGGCTCCACCCAGCCGATCACCAAGGCGGGCGAGGCGACCGTCGGGATGACGGTGTCGCGCAGCGGTTCCACCACCCAGGTGCACGACGGCGAGGTGACGGGGCTGGACGCCACCGTCAACTACGGCAACGGCGACATCGTCAACGGGCTGATCCAGACGACGGTCTGCGCCGAGCCCGGCGACAGCGGCGGCTCGCTCTTCGCCGGTGACACGGCGATCGGCCTGACCTCGGGCGGCAGCGGTGACTGCTCCTCGGGCGGCGAGACGTTCTTCCAGCCGGTGCCGGAGGCGCTGGCGGCCACCGGGGCGGAGATCGGCTGACCCTCCGCAACGCAGTGGTGAACGGCCCCCGGCACCCGCCGGGGGCCGTTCGTGCACGTCGGATCACGCGCGCCGTGCCGCCAGGCGTTCGAGCAGCGTCGCGCGGTGGCCGGTGTCGCAGGCCAGGCCGATCGCGGTCCAGGCCATGGCCAGTCCGCCGTCCAGGACCGCGAGGTCGGCGCCGGGGCCGGTCCCGTACGCCGTGAAGTCGGGGTTGTGCATGATGGCGTCGCCGCAGTCGTAGCCGATCATGGGGTGGATGGCCGGCACCAGGTGGGAGACGTTGCCCATGTCGGTCGAGCCCGCCCGGTGCCCCGGTTCGTCCCGGATGGTGCGGCCGAGGTCGCGGGCGACGTCGCGGTAGATGTCCGCCATCGCCAGGTCCTGCCGCAGATCGGCGTAGTCGTTGCCCACCGTCTCCAGGCTCAGCTCGGCTCCGGTGGCCAGCGCGCCGGCCTCGAAGCAGGCCCGGATGCGGGCCTGGAGCACGGCGAGTTCCTCGACGGTCCCGGCCCGGCAGTCGTAGTCGGCGGTGGTGCGGCCGGGAATGACGTTGGGCGCCTCGCCTCCCGAGGTCACGATGCCGTGGACGATTCCGCCGGGCGCCATCTGCTGGCGGTAGGCGCTGATGGCGACCTGGGCGATCATCATCGCGTCGGCGGCGTTGACACCGCGGTGCGGCATGGCGGCGGCGTGTGCGGTGCGCCCGGTGTAGGCGACCTTCCAGCTGCTGATGGCCAGGGACGCCATGCCCACGGCATCCTGCGGCGCGGCGTGGACCATCATCGCGGCGGCGACGTCGTCGAACAGCCCGGCGCGCAGCATGTCGGCCTTGCCGCCGCCGTACTCCTCGGCGGGTGTGCCGAGGAGCTTCACGGTCACGCCGATCTCGTCCGCGAGGGGCGCGAGGGCCAGCGCGGCGGCGGTGGCGGCGGCACCGTTGACGTTGTGGCCGCAGGCGTGGCCGATGCCGGGCAGGGCGTCGTACTCGGCGCAGATGCCGATCACGAGCTCACCGGACCCGGCGGTCGCGGTGAACGCCGTCGGCAGGTCCGCGACCCCGCGGGTCACGTCGAAGCCGCCGCGCTCCAGCTCGTCGGCGATCTTGCGGGCGGACTCGTGCTCCTCGTAGGCGAGTTCGGGTTCGGCGTGCAGGCTGTGGCTCAGGTCCGTCATCCGGTCCCGGCAGGAGGACAGGGCGGTGCGGCTGCGCTCACGCAGAGCGGACGTGTTCATGCGGTTCTCCAGCAGGGAGCAGGGAGCAGGAAGCGGTGGGCGGGGGGACGACGGGGTGCGTGGGGCACGTACGGGTCAGTGCTTCGCGGGGGACCGGCGCAGGAAGAGGGCGATCACCGCGCCCAGCAGGGAGACGCCGACGCACACGGTCCAGCTGGTGGTGTACGCGCCGAGGCGCGGCAGCGGGCTCCCGGCGGGTGTGGCCTTCGCGGAGACGGCCAGCACCGCGGCCGCGCCCAGCGATCCGCCCACGTTGATCAGCAGTTCGTTGATTCCGGACCCCACCGATGTCTGGTCGTGGGGGACGAGTTCGACGGCGAGGGTGCGCGTCGACTGCTGGAGGAACCCGCAGCCCGCCCCGGAGACCAGCGTCGTCACGAGGAAGGGCCAGAGCGACTGGTGGGCGACGAGCGCCCCGGCGTAACCGGCGGCCATCAGGAGCGATCCCGCCACCAGCGTGAACCGGTCACCGAACCTGACCGCCACCGCCGGAGCCGTGAGCGAGCCGATCGCCAGCGCCCCCATGTACGGGAGCATCGCAAAGGCGGTGCGCAGCGGTGACAGCCCCAGGCCGTAGCCGAAGGACGACTCCGGGGTGCTCAGGAAGACGGGGTTCGCCACCTGGAGGCCGATCATGCAGAAGGAGAACGTGAGCGCGATCAGGGAGATCACGACGACGTCCCCGTGCGCGAAGAGCCGCACGTCGATCATGGGCTCGTCGGAGCGCAGCTCGATCCACGCGAACAGGGCCGTGAGCGCGACCCCGCCGGCCAGGCAGCCCAGTGTCGCGGCGGAGTTCCAGGCCCACCCCGGAGTGCCGCCCTTGCCGAGCCCCAGCATGATCGCTACCAGGCCCGCGGAGAGCACGATGCCGCCGAGCCAGTCCACCGAGCCGCCGGGGCGGTGATCGCTCTCGGGCAGCAGTGGCCAGGTCACGATCAGCGCCACGCCCACGCCCACGGCCGGCACCCACAGGGCCGCGGTCGGCTGTGCCACGTACTGGGCGACGAGACCGCTGGCCAGCAGACCGACCGCGAGGCCGCCGACCAGAGCGGCGACCATGAGGCTGATGCCCCGCCTGCTCTCGCCGTCGCTGGTGCGGTTGCGCAGGATTCCGACGAGGAGGGGGAAGAAGCCGGCGAACGCGCCCTGGAGCACCTGGCCGACCAGCAGCATCTTGAACGACGTGCTCATCCCGACGATCAGCGAACCGCTCAGCACGATGGCCAGGGTCCAGCGCAGGATGCGCCGGTGACCGTAGAGGTCGCCCATCCGGGAGAGCACCGGGGTGAAGGCGACGCTGGCCAGCAGGTTGCAGATGCTGAGCCAGTTGAGGTCGGCCGCCGTCACGTGCAGGGTGCCCGTCAGCCGCTGGAGCAGCGGTGACAGGAATCCCTGCGTGATGCCGCTGGACAGCTCGACCAGGGCGACCGAGGCGATCACCGCCACCGGCGGTGTGGGGCGTGGCGCGGAAGCCGGCGCGGACGGCGCGGTGGCGCGAGTATCAGTCATACGTGGTGACCCGTTCTGATGACCGGCGGAGCAGGTGGAAGCGGCGGAATGCGCACTGCAATGTCGTCCACGACCCGATTTCGGGGCAACAAGGTGCCGGACACTCGGCTGATACGGGCATGGCACACTCGGGAACGGCGAAATCCGGCCACGGACGGAGGCGACATGGCGGATACGGCGGCCCCTCACAGGTCCCGGTACTCCTTCGACGACGTGGACCGCGCGATCCTGCGCGTCCTCGGCCGCGAGCCCCGCGCTGCCCTGTCCGACGTGGGCGAGCGCGTCGGGGTGCACGAGCGCACGGTCGCCCGCCGCCTGGAGCGGATGACCACCACGGGCCTCGTCCGGTTCACCGCCGCCCTGGTGCCGGAGTACCTGGGCGAGGGGATCACGGCCGAACTCGCCATCGGCTGCGCGCCCGGCCACCTGGGCAGCCTCGCCGGGGCACTGGCGAGGCGCCCCGACATCCGGTCCGTCGAGGTCGCCACCGGGGAACCGCAGGTCTTCGCGGAGATCCAGGCCCAGGACCAGGGCGGGCTGCTCGCGGCGGTCGACGAGGGGATCGGCGCCCTCGACGGGGTGCGCGGGGTCCACACCTCCGTGGTCCTGGACCTGTTCCTCACCGCCAACGACTGGGCCCCGCACGATCCCGAACCCACCCCGGTACGGCGCGCGGTCAGCGAAGGCCACCCGCTGCCGTCACCACCCGTGCTCGACGCGCTGGACCGTACCCTCGTCGCCCTGCTGGAACGGGACGCGCGCATGCCGCTGACCCGGCTGGCCCGCGAGCTGAGTGTCGGGGAGACCACGGCGCGCCGGCGGCTGGCCCGCCTGATGGCCTCCCACGCCCTGCACCTGCGCCTGCTCGCCGAGCCGGCGGTGCTCGGCTACCCGGTCGAGGCCCGTTTCCGGCTCGCCGTGCGGCCGGGGGCGGTCGGGGAGACGGTGCGCAGCCTCGCGCGCGAGCCCTCGGTGCGGCACCTGGTGCGGACCACCGGGCGGGACAACATCCTCGGCTACACGAGCCACACCTCCATGGCCCGGCTGCGGGCCTTCGAACCGGACGCCCTCGCCGGACTCCCCGGCCTCCTCTCGGCGGAGACGTCCCTGCTCCTGCACACGTACAAGCGGGCCGGAGCTACCGCGCGGATGTGAGGTCGCGACACGGCGAAACGCGCGTGCCGGACGCAGCCACGCAGACGGTACTTTCGAAACCCGCTGGGGCTGGGTGGGGTCGATGGTCAGCGGGAGGTTCCCGGGCCGGGCGGCGCCGAACCACTTGGCAGCGCTGCAGGACGGCGTCGGGGATGAGCATCTGTGCCTGGGAGTAGGTGTCCTGGAACTCGATACGTACGGACTCCGTCGCGGGGTCGGGTTCCGCTCCGGCTCGCAGGGCATAGAGGTCCTCCATCATGCGGAACCGGTATCGGCGGGCGCCGGAGTTCAGCGCGACGTACATGTCGCGACGGCGCTCCAGGTTCGCCTGCGAGGCGTCGGTCTGCCGCTTGTCCCGGTCGGCGAGCTGCTGGAGCTCGAACTCCTGGCGCAGTGAGCGCGAGCTCACCCACGCGGTGGTGATGGGGGGCCAGCAGGGTGCCCGCCACGCCGACGACGGCAACCAGTAACGCTATGACGCCAGTGCTCATGTCTCCCCTTGATGCGGCGCGGCTCGGGTCGGCGGAAGAGTCGCGGAGCTGCCCGATGGCTCGGTGGCCGGTCGTCCTAATCGATTACTGACGGTTCGACAGGGGAGGGCAGTTGTCAAGGGGGGCGGGCGGGACGCTGAGGCAGGCCTTCCGGCAGGCCCGAAGGCGGGCCTGCCGGAAGGCGCCGTACGTGAGGGCGGATCCGCGGGGTGGTTCAGGCGGTCCGAGGGGCGCTGCCCGTGGCCGTCTTCGCGGGTGCGACACCGAAGATGTCCACCGCGTGGTAGTAGGTCCAGGCCGTGGCGTTGCACGAGGTCAGCTTGGCGCCGGAATAGGCGGCGCAGACGCGTTTGAGGTCCGCGTAGAGGGCGGAGTCCAGGCGGGCCTTGTTCGCGGAGAACGTGCCGGCGGCCTTGTAGTTGCGGTAGCCGAAGTCGTGCCGGGCGCAGGCCGTTTGGAAGGGGAAGCCGAACGGGTTGTCGGGCGAGGTGCTGCAGTAGTCCGTCGACCAGTCGAAGCCGTACGCGCCCCATGCGCCCTGGTTGCCGCGGGCGGCGTTCCAGGTGTTGTAACTGGATGCGCTCGTCTGGGTCCAGGAGCTGAGGACCTGGGGCTTGTCCGCAGGGGCGGCGGAGGCCGAAACGGTGGGGAGCAGCGCGATCGGGAGCGACAGGGCGGCCGTGGCGAGCAAGGTGGCGAAGCGGCGACGCATGAACAACCTCCGGCGATGTAGGGGGAGTTGTTGCAGTGGTGCGCCTCGTGGGTCTCATGAGGTAGCTACAGAATGCCGTCATGTACATGCCTACTACGTGGTTTTCGGCAATTGGGTCCCGGCCATTTCGAACGGGCCGGCCGGTGCAGGGCGCCTCCGCCTTGTGGATCTGCCGCGTTTTCACCCGAAGTCGCATGATCGCGCGATAGCGTTGTCGTTCAACGGACATCCGTCGAAAGACGTCTGCCACTGAGTCACCGTGTCGAGACGTCAGCGAGGTTGTCCGTGCCGGGCAACCTGACCATGCGCTGAACTGCCTGGGGGAAACTCGTCATGACCGAAGCTACGACGGACGCGGCCGACGTGGACGGCGGCGATGTGGACCGGGAGGCGGTGGAGCGCGAGCGGGACGAGCTGAGGGAGTTCATCAAGGGCTTGAGCCCGCACGACATCAAGTCGGGCGGCTGGTTCACCAAGCTCAGCGCCCAGGCCCTGAATTCGTACACCTCCAAGGTCAACTGGCAGTACTTCCAGGAGCGGTACGAGGGCGTGCCCGCGGACGCGATCGTCGATCAGCGGATCAAGATGGCGGCCCGGTACGCCGCGCTCGAGGGCGGGCTCTCCGCCGGGGCCTACACGGCAGCCGTCGTCGCCACCCTCGGGACGCTCGGGGGTGCCTCGTCCGCGACCGTGCCGGCCGCCGTCGCGACCATGATGGTGGATGTCGCGTTCATCACCCGGCTCCAGCTTCGCCTGGCCCACGACATCGCCGTCCTCTACCGGATACCGCTCGATCTGGCCGACCCCGATGACATGTGGAAGCTCATCCGCGTGGCCTTCACGATCAAGAGCGGGGAAGTGGTCCGGGAGGGCGTGGTCAAGGCGGTCCCGGTGATGCTGCGGCCGGTGATCAAGCGTTTCTACTCCGGAGCGGTGCTGAATGCCGCCAAGGGGTTCCCGTTCGTCGGGAAGTTCCTTCTGCAGCGCAACGTCATCAAGATCGGTATCCCCGTGGTCGGCGTTCCGCTCGCGGTGGTGCTGAACCGCTGCACGACGCTGCTCGCGGGGCGGCACGCGCAAGCCGTCTTCCGGAACGAGGCGCGGGTGATCGAACTTGCCGAGAGGCTGAGCGGGCGGAGCCGGCACCCGCAGCTGATGCTGTGGGTCGCTTGGCTCGTCATCAAGGCGGACGCCAGGACGACCGACGACGAGTCGCTCTTGATGCGGCACCTGGTGAGCCGGGTGCGGGACCGGCACCAGGTGGTCGACGAGGAGCTGGCTCACCTTGTCGACGTCGACCCCGACGAGGTGTGGCGACGCCTGGACGCCGAGCCGGGCGATCTCGGCGACCTCCTCGACGCGGCCGAGCGGGTGGCCGCTGTGGACGGTCCTGCCAACGCCCGTGAAAGAGCGGTCGTCTCCGAGCTTCGGGATCGCTGCAGCCGGGTGTGAATCCGTCCGGAAGGCCGGACCCCTGCGGCACCTCTGCGCAGGGGGCCGGCCTTCCGGACGGCTCGACCGGGAATTCCGGGGCCCTGACCGTCTGCCGATCCCGGGCCTAACCGAGCGTCGACCCGCCGCCCGCCGTCCCGCCGCCCGCCGTCCCGCCGCCCGCCGTCCCGCCGCCCGCCGTCCCGCCGCCCGCCGTCCCGCCGCCCGCCGTCCCGCCGCCCGCAGTCCCGGTGAGCGGGGCGCCGCCCGTCTCCTTCGCCGCCGGCTTCCTGCGCATGGCCAGCAGCAGGGTGAGGGCCGTGCCGGCCACCGCCCACGCGGACAGCACCAGCAGCGGTCCGGTCACCGCGTTGCCCCGGAAGTAGGCGATCGAGCGCGCCACCCAGGTACCGGCCCCCGGTGGGAGCGCGGGGCCGATCGCGCGCCAGAAGTCCGGGAGCATCGGGAGCGGGAAGGCGCCGCCCGCGCTCGGGTTGCCCGCGATCACCACGAGCAGGACGGCCAGGCCGATGCCGACGATGCCGGTGAGGGCCTCCAGGGCGAGCGTGATCATGCCGACCGCGAAGACGGTCAGCGCGCCCAGGCCCGACAGCCCCCAGAAGGACCCGGGCAGGGCTCCGAGGATCGGGCCGATGATGATCGCGCCGCCGATTCCGCCCGCGATCGAGTAGAGCGCCATGACCCCGGTCCGGATCACCGCGCGCTGACGGTTGGCGGGGCGGGTGCCGGCGCTGATCGCCAGGATCGAGGCGCAGAGGTAGCCGCCCACGCACCAGCCCACCACCAGGTAGAAGGACGAGAGCCCGTCGAAGTCCTGGTCCGAGGCCGGGGCCACGTCCACGGAACGCACCGTGCGCCGCTGGGTGAGATCGACCTTCGTGATGATCGCCGTCAGCGAGTTGGCCAGGACGGTGCCGCCGCCGGAGGCGACCAGCACGGTGTCGGTGGTGCCCCTGGGGCTGACGATCAGGGCGCCGTCGATGTCGCGGTTCAGGATCTGCTTGCGGGCGGTGGCCGCGTCGGTGACCGTGCGGGGGTCCAGCGGGCCACCGGGGAGGTCCTTCAGCTCGGTGAGGAGCCGGGCGGAGATCTGCTGGGGTGCGACGACGCCGAAGGGGACGTCCGTCGGCTTCGGCTTGTGCAGCGCTCCGACATAGGACGCGATGAACAGCAGTTGCAGCGCCAGTACGCCGATGACGAGCAGTGCGGCCCGCGGAGTGACGGCGTTCTTCACCTCATCAGCGAAAGTCATGCCCCCACCGTCCTGCGCGCCCGCTGTCCACGCAGTCGGGGCCGGGCCGAATGGCTGAGGGGTGACTCACTTCTCGGATATCGCACGAATGTTCGAACGTGGTCTATGGTGGAGAGCGAGGGGGTGGAGAGTCACGGACAGGTCCAGGAGGTGCGGGTGTCAGGGTTCACGCATCTGCATACCGTTTCCGGGTTCTCCCTGCGGTACGGGGCCTCGCACCCGGAGCGGCTGGCGGAGCGCGCCGCCGAACGGGGGATGGACGCCCTCGCGCTGACCGACCGCGACACCCTCGCGGGTGCGGTCCGGTTCGCCAAGGCCTGCGAGCGGGCAGTCGTGCGGCCGGTCTTCGGGGTGGAGCTGGCGGTTGCCCCCGCAGGGCGTGCGGAGGGCGACGGGCGTGCGCACCGGCTGCGGACCCCGGTCCGCGGTGGTGCCTTTGTCGATGAATCCGCCCCCCGCGTCACCTTCCTCGCCCGCGACGGCGCCCGGGGCTGGGCCGAGCTGTGCCGCCTCGTCACCGCCGCCCACGCCGCCGTTCCCGACGGCGGCCGGCCCCTGCTCGACCGGTCCGCGCCGCCCGCCGAAGGGCTCACCGTGCTGCTCGGCCCCGCCTCCGAGGTGGGCCGGGCGCTCGCCGCCGGCCGCCCCGACCGGGCCGCCGCCCTGCTCGCCCCCTGGCGGGAGGCGTACGGCGACGACCTGCGGCTCGAAGCGGTCCACCACGGACGCGGCGGCACCGGACCCGGTTCGCTGCGGCTCGCCGCCCGTACCGTCGGCTTCGCCGCCGAACAGGGGATACGGGCCGTGCTGACCAACGCCGTCCGGTACGCCGACGCGGGGCAGGGCCCGGTCGCCGACGTGCTCGACTCGGCCCGCGGGCTCGTCCCCGTCGACCCGCGCCGCGCCCCGCTCGACAGCGGTGAGCGCTGGCTGAAGGACGCCCGCGCGATGGCGGAGACCGCCGAGCGGATCACCGCCGCCGCCGGGCTCGGCCCCAGTGCCGGGGCGGCGCTGCTCGCGGAGACCCGGCGCACCGCCGACTCCTGCGCCGTCGACCCCGAGGGCGACATCGGCCTCGGTTCCGTCCACTTCCCCGAACCGCACCTCGTCGGCGCCGACCGCCGCACCGCCCAGCGGGTGCTGGCCTCCCGCGCCGCCGCCGGCATGGTGCTGCGCGGGTACGACCGCAGGCCCGGCTACTGGGACCGGATGCACCACGAGCTGGACATCATCGCCCACCACGGCTTCGCCTCGTACTTCCTGACCGTCGCCCAAGTGGTCGACGACATCAGGGAGATGAAGGTCCGGGTGGCCGCCCGCGGCTCCGGCGCCGGCTCCCTGGTCAACCACCTCCTCGGCATCGCCCACGCCGACCCGGTCGAGCACGGGCTGCTGATGGAGCGCTTCCTGTCCAAGCGCCGCTTCGTGCTGCCCGACATCGACATCGACGTCGAATCGGCCCGCCGCCTCGACGTCTACCGCGCGATCATCGGCCGCTTCGGCACCGAACGGGTCGCCACCGTCGCCATGCCCGAGACCTACCGGGTCCGCCACGCCATCCGGGACGTCGGCGCCGCGCTCTCCATGAACCCGGCCGAGACCGACCGGCTCGCCAAGGCCTTCCCGCACATCCGGGCCCGCGACGCCCGCGCGGCCATGGAAGAACTGCCCGAACTGCGTGAGGTGGCACGGACGAAGGAGAGGTACGGAAGGCTGTGGGAGCTGGTGGAAGCGCTGGACGGGCTGCCGCGCGGCATCGCCATGCACCCGTGCGGGGTCCTGCTCTCGGACGCCTCGCTGCTGCGCCGCACCCCCGTCATGCCCACCAGCGGTGAGATCCCCCATAGCCTCAAGGGCATGGGAGGTGCCCCCCTCCCCATGGCCCAGTTCGACAAGGAGGACGTGGAGGACCTCGGGCTGCTCAAGCTCGACGTGCTGGGCGTACGGATGCAGTCGGCGATGGCGCACGCGGTCACCGAGGTGAAGCGGGCCTCCGGCCAGGAGATCGACCTGGACGCCGTGGAGCCGGGCGACCCGGAGACGTACCGGCTGATCAGGACCGCCGAGACGCTGGGCTGCTTCCAGATCGAGTCGCCCGGCCAGCGCGATCTGATCGGCAGGCTCCAGCCGGACGGCTTCCACGACCTGGTCGTCGACATATCGCTGTTCCGGCCCGGACCGGTCGCCGCCGACATGGTGCGGCCGTTCATCGAGGCCCGGCACGGCCGGGCGCCCGTCCGCTATCCGCATCCCGACCTGGAGGGGCCGCTGCGCGAGACCTACGGGGTGGTGGTCTTCCACGAGCAGATCATCGAGATGGTCGACATCATGACCGGCTGCGGCCGGGACGAGGCCGACCGGGTCAGGCGCGGGCTCTCCGACCCCGAGTCGCAGGGCCGGATCAGGATCTGGTTCGCCCGGCACGCGGCGGCGCGCCAGTACGGCGCCGAAGTGATCGCCCGCGCCTGGGAGATCATCGAGGCGTTCGGCAGCTACGGCTTCTGCAAGGCGCACGCGGTCGCCTTCGCGGTGCCGACCTACCAGTCGGCCTGGCTGAAGGCGCACCACCCGGCGGCCTTCTACGCCGGGCTGCTCACCCACGACCCCGGGATGTACCCGAAGCGGCTGTTGCTCGCGGACGCGCGGCGGCGCGGGGTGCCGGTGCTGCCGCTGGACGTGAACCGGTCGGCGGCCGCTCACCGAATCGAACTGGTGTCCGGTAATGGAGAGGGCGGGGAATCCTGGGGGCTGCGGCTGGCGCTCTCCGACGTCCACGGGATCAGTGCGGCCGAGGTCGCCCGGATCGAGGACGGGCAGCCCTACACCTCGCTGCTGGACTTCTGGCAGCGGGCCCGTCCGGCCAAGCCGGCCGCCGAACGGCTGGCCCAGGTGGGCGCTTTGGACGCGTTCGGCGCCAACCGCCGTGATCTGCTGCTGCATCTGTCCGAGCTCCACCGCGCCCAGCGGGGCGCGGGTTCCGGCGGCTCGGGCGCGCAGCTCCCGCTCGGCGGCGGACACCGTACCGGCTCCATCGGCCTGCCCGACCTCAATGAGGCGGAGCGGCTCAGCGCCGAGCTGGGCGTGCTGAGCATGGATGTCTCACGCCACCTGATGAGCGATCACCACGCCTTCCTGGCCGAGCTCGGAGCGGTATCCGCCAAGCGGCTGCGCGAGGCGCGGCACGGGGAGACCGTGCTGGTCGCGGGCGCCAAGGCGGCCACCCAGACCCCGCCGGTGCGCTCCGGGCGCCGGGTCGTCTTCACGACGCTGGACGACGGCACGGGCCTGGTCGACCTGGCGTTCTTCGACGACAGCCACGCCGACTGCGCGTACACCGTCTTCCACTCCTGGCTGCTGCTGGTGCGCGGAGTGGTGCAGCGGCGCGGGCCGCGGAGCCTGAGCGTGGTGGGCGCCGCCGCCTGGAATCTGGCCGAGCTGGCCGAACTGCGGCGTACCGGGGGGCTCGACGCGGTCGCGGCCAGGCTGGCGCGGGAGCCCGAGCCCGAGGACGCCCCCGCGCCGGACGAGTCCCCGGCCGGCGGGGACGACGGCCGCCGCATCCGGATGCCGACCGGTTACGAGATGAACCCCTGGGCGGACCTCCAGCCGCCCGGCGAGGGCACGCCCACCGGAAGGAAGCTGTGGCACCAGAGCCCGGGGAGCGCGGGATGAACGAGCGGCCCGGGGCGAACGAGCGGCCCGGGATCCTCTGTCTGCGGTTCCGGCGGGTCGGCGGCGGGCCTATGGACGGGGCCGGTTACGCGGGACTGCTGGACCTGCTCGGTTCGTTCACCCCGCTCGTGGAGGCGGCGCCGCCGGACGGTGCGCTCGCCGATGTGCGGGGCGCGCTGCGCTACTTCGGGCGGGACGCGGCCGGGCTGGCCGCGGTCGTCCGGGTCCGCGCGCTGGCCCTGCACGGCGTGGACTGCGCGATCGGGGCCGCCGAGAACCCGATGCTGGCGCGGATGGCGGCGCGGCGGGCGACGCCCGGGACGACCTTCGTGGTGCCCGTCGGAGGGGGCGCCGCCTTTCTCGCGGACCGGCCGGCCGCCGCGCTGGACGGCGTCGGGGCGGCGACGGCCCGAACCCTGTGCGGGTACGGGCTCGACTCCGTCGGCCGGATCGCGGCCGCCCCGCTCGGCACCCTCCAGCGGATCACCGGGGTGCGGACCGGGCGCGAGCTGTGGGAGCGGGCCCGGGGCATCGACCGTACGACGGTGGTACCGAACGCCGCCGCCCGGTCGGTCGCCGCCGAACGCACCTTCCCGCGCGACGAGCTGGGCCGGGAGCGGCAGCGGCGTGCGCTCATGTCGCTCACCGAGGAGCTGGGGGCGAGGATGCGCGGTGAGGGGCAGGTGTGCCGCTCGCTCGCGGTCTCCGTGCGCTATGCCGACCGGACCGGTTACTCGACGCTGACCCGCAGCCGTACGCTCCGCGAGCCCACCGCGCACTCCGCGGAGCTCACCGCGCTCGCCTACCGCATCCATGACTCGTTCGCCCTGCAGCGCGCCCGGGTGCGGGGGATCGCCCTGCGTGCCGAGGGGCTCGGGGACGCGGGGCGGGCCGCGCACCAGCTGACCTTCGATCCGGTGGACGAGCGGGCGCGGCGGATCGAGGCGGTGGCGGACCGGCTGCGGGCCAGGTTCGGGCCGCAGGCCGTGATGCCGGGGCGGCTCGCGGCCTGAACCGCCGGGCGGGGCCTGTCCGGAAGTCGCGGTTACCGCCGGTCAGTTTTTACCGACGCGTAACTTCCCAGGAAACCCTACTCGTGCGTAAGTTGGCATGAGCACGCAGAACGTGAGCGTGCAGAACACCGTCATCACTTGTGGTCCGGACCGCAGGGTGCACAGACATCGCAACTCCCTTGAGCCGCAAGGAGAACCCACGATGCTGCCCTGGACCCGTGCGCCGCGCACCCCACGAGCGCGCAGAACCCTCGCCGCACTGCTCCTCGCAGTCGCCGCGGTCGCCACCCCCACGGCCACCGCCGCTGCCGCCACCCCCACCGCCGCCACGGCCACCTCACACGGCTGGAACGACTACTCCTGCAAACCCTCCGCAGCACACCCCCGGCCCGTCGTCCTGGTCCACGGAACCTTCGGGAACTCGGTCGACAACTGGCTGGTCCTCGCCCCCTACCTGGTGAACCGGGGCTACTGCGTCTACTCGCTCGACTACGGGCAGCTCCCCGGTGTGCCGCTCTTCAACGGCCTGGGCCCCATCGACAAGTCGGCCGGGCAGCTCGCCACGTTCGTCGACAAGGTGCTCGCCTCCACCGGGGCGCCCAAGGCGGACATCGTGGGTCACTCCCAGGGCGGCATGATGCCGAACTACTACCTGAAGTTCCTGGGCGGGGCGGCCAAGGTGAACGCCATGATCGGGCTCGCGCCCGACAACCACGGCACCACCCTCCTCGGCCTGACCAAGCTCCTGCCGTACTTCCCCGGCGCGGGCGACCTGCTCAACGAGCACACGCCCGGACTCGCGGACCAGGTGGCCGGTTCGCCCTTCGTGACCAAGCTCAACTCCGTACCCGACACCGTGCCCGGCGTGCACTACACCGTCATCGCGACCAAGTACGACGAGGTCGTGACCCCGTACCGGACACAGTTCCTGGACGGACCCGACGTGCACAACGTCCTGCTCCAGGACCTGTGCCCGGTCGACCTGTCCGAGCACGTGGCGATCGGGACCGTCGACCGGGTCGCCTACCACGAGGTGGTCAACGCCCTCGACCCGGCGCACGCCACCAGGACCAACTGCGCCTCGGCCGTCGGGTAGGGCGCTCCGTCCCTCCCCCGGGACCGGGCTTCCCGGGGGATCCGCCACTGTCAGCGGTGGATGGCACGATCGGAGCATGACGACGATCGACTGGGACTCCGCCGCCGATTCCTTCGACGAGGAGCCGGACCACGGACTGCTCGACCCCGTGGTCCGGCACGCGTGGGCGCAACGCCTGGAGAGCTGGCTGCCCCGGGAGCGTTCCGAAGTCCTCGACCTCGGATGCGGCACCGGAAGCCTGGCCCTGCTCGTCACCGGGCAGGGGCACCGGGTCACCGCCGTGGACCGCTCGCCGCGCATGGTGGAGCAGGCGCGCGCCAAGCTGGCCGGCACCGGCACCGAGGTGCTCACCGGGGACGCCGCGGCACCGCCCGTCGGCAAGCAGCGGTTCGACGTGATCCTGGCCCGGCACGTGGTGTGGCTGCTGCCCGACCCGGCGGCGGTCCTGCGGCACTGGTTCGGCCTGCTGCGGCCCGGCGGCAGACTGGTGCTGATCGAGGGCGTGTGGAACGGGGCCGGGCTGTCCGCCCGGCAGCTCACCGCGCTGCTCGCCCCGTTCACCGAACGCATCCATCACGAACGGCTCTCCGGCGACCGCGACCTCTGGGGCAAGGACGTCGACGACGAGCGCTACACCCTGGTGGCCCGCGCCGAACCGCCGCGCCGGCACACCGAGGTGGTGGACGTGCATCTGATCCTGCGGCGCGGCTCCGAGGTCCTGCTCGCCCGCCGCGCCGGTACGGGGTACGCGGACGGGCTGCTGCACGCCCCGTCCGGGCATCTGGAGGACGGCGAGGACGTCCGCGAGGGCATGATCCGCGAGGCGGCCGAGGAGACCGGGATCGCCCTGGAGCCGGAGGAGTTGCGGGTGGCCCTCGTCATGCAGCACCGGGGGCCGGGCGGCAGCCCCAGGACCGGCTGGTTCTTCGAGGCGGAGTACGACCCGGCCAGACCCCCGTACAACCGCGAACCGGACAAGTGCTCGGAGCTGGCCTGGTTCCCGCTGGACGCCCTTCCGGACGACATGGTGGCGTACTGCCGGGCCGGGCTCGACGGTTACCGGGCGGGGGAGCGCTTCCTGGTCCACTGGCACGAGGACGGCGACACCGTCGCTTACGAACCGCGCGGCCCCCGTCGCGCGGTCCCGCTGCCGGCCGGCGGGGACCGCACCGGCCGGGTCCACCACATCGAGCTGTGGGTGCCCGATCTGGCGGCGGCCGAGGCGGGGTGGGGCTGGCTCCTCGGTGAGCTGGGCCATGTCCCGTACCAGCGGTGGGCGCACGGGCGCAGCTGGCGCCGGGGCGACGGCTACGTGGTCGTCGAGCAGTCGCCCGACCTGGTCCCCGGGGCCCACGAGCGGCGCCGTCCGGGCCTCAACCACCTGGCGTTCCACGTGGCGGACCGGGAGGCCCTCGACGCGCTGGTGGCCCGAGCCCCCGAGCACGGCTGGCGGCTGCTCTTCCCGGACCGCCATCCGCATGCGGGCGGCGACGGGCACGTGGCCGCGTATCTGGAGGACGCGGCGGGGTACGAGGTCGAGCTGGTGGCTGGCTGAGGGGCCCCGCGCGCGGGCGGGCCGGGCGGTGCGGGGTCTCAGCCCAGCAGAGCGGCGAGACCCTCCGGTGTGCGGGCGAGGCGTTCCAGCTCGTCCAGCGCCGCGAGGGCGGCCCGCGCCGCCTTGGGATCGCGTCCGGCCAGCCCGCTCTCCTCGAACTCGTCCTCGTCCAGCCGCAGTACGCCGGAGCGGTCCGCCGACACCCACAGGTCGAGGTCCAGGTCCTCGACGAGCAGCTCACCGCCCCGCAGCACGGCCGGGCGGGTCACATCGCAGTACCAGCCCTTGAGTTCACCCGCGCCGCTGCGGACCTCCTTCACCGCGAACCAGGCGTCGCGCCAGTAGTGCTCGGTGAAGACGTCACCCGGTTCGAAGCGTACGAAGCCGAAGTCGCGGACCCCGGGGGCGGCCCAGGGCGCCCGCACCGTCACCCGGGTGCCGTCGTCGGCGACCAGGGCGGCGGGGTACCGGATCTTGGTCTTCCCGGCCTTGACCAGGACGACGGTCAGCCCGGTGCCGGTCGCGGAGTCCGGTCCGGCGTTCCGTCCGGTGTCAGCCGAGCTTGCGGACATGGCGTACCTCCGAGGCGCAGATCTCGTAGCCGAACCAGCGGTTGATCGCCAGCATCGGACCGTTGTCGGCGTCGTTGCCGGTGAACGCGTCGGTGTACCCGGCGGCGCGCGCCCGGTGCAGCGAGTCGTTCTTGGCGAGCTTCGCGAGACCGCGGCCGCGGTACGCCCGCCGGGTGCCCGTCATCCCCGACCAGTAACGGCCCGAGCCGTCGCACTCCGCCACGCTGAACGCGGCGACCTCGCCGTCGACCATCGCGACCGAGGTGAGGCGGTGGTCGAACGCGGGATTGCCCCAGATCTCGGTGAGCCACTCCTCGTAGCCCGACAGCTGGGCCGGAGTGTCGCTCGGCTCGTCCGCCGTCGTCTCGGCGTCCGCCTCGAAGAGCGGTCGCGGATCGTGATCGAAATCGGCGGCGGTCCGCAGCTCGACACCGGGCGGGAGCTCCTGACGGGGCGGCAGCGTGCCGCCGGCCAGATCCAGGTGCATGAAGTGCGCCGGCCGGCTGGGCGCGTAGCCGTGCCGCTCCGCGAAGGCCCGGTCGCGCGGGGTGTCCAGCACCCAGGCGTAGACCTCGCTCGCACCGGCCAGAGCCAGATACTCCTCGGCCGTGCGCAGCAGCAGCGAACCCGCACCCCGGCCGGTCCGCTCCGGATGGACGTGCGGATTGCAGGACGCCTGACCGGGTGTGGGGCTCTCATGAGCGAGACCGGCCTCGGCGGTTCCGATGATCTCACCGTCCTCCTCCGCGACCAGCAGGCGGGACCGCTTGTCGGGATGGGCGTTCGCCAGGCCGGAGACGACCGCTTCCGGAGTGGTCACCATGAACGGGAGCGCCGCGCGTCGCACCCGTACCCAGTCCTCGGCGTCGGAGGTGCGGAACTCGCGAACGATGACAGTCATGCGCCGGACCGTACCCGGAGGCACCGCCGGTCCGCCCGTGATTTTCCCGGCGCCGGCCCCTGCCGCGGTGGGGGCCGCCCCGGGAGGCGTCGGCGGGGCGGGCGCGGGTGGCCCCGGGGGGTGGGGGGAGAATCGGGCCGTGACTCTGAAGATCTCCGTTGACCCGGATTCCGGCGCCGCCCCGTACGAGCAGCTGCGCACCCAGATCTCCGAACTGGCGCGCTCCGGCGCCCTGCCGGTGGGCTACAGACTTCCGACCGTACGCGGCTTGGCCGAGGAGCTGGGCCTCGCCGCCAACACGGTCGCCAAGGCGTACCGGGCCCTGGAGGCGGACGGGGTGATCGAGACCCGTGGGCGCAACGGGACGCTCATCGCCGCCGCGGGGGACGCGGCCGAGCGCAACGCCGCCTCGGCCGCGCGGGAGTACGCGGAACAGGCCCGGCGGCTCGGGCTGTCCCGCGCACGGGCGCTCGCGCTCGCCCAGGACGCGGTGCGGGCGGTGTACGCGGGGTGAGGTGAGGGCGGTGCGCGCCGGGGGGCTGGTTCGGGCCGGGCGGATCGGGCCGTACGGGCCGGTTCGGGACGTGCGGGCTGTCGCGGCCGGGCCCGCGCGGGTCCGGCCCGGTGCTCAGAGGTACAGACCCGCGTCCGCGCCCGAGTCCTGCTTCGGGACCGAGGCGGGACCCTTGCCGCGGCGCAGCGCGTACAGCTCCGCCAGGGTCACGCCGCCGGGGGACCCGTCGCGGGCCAGGCCCTCGTCGTTGCCCAGCCACGCGACCGACTCCTTGCGGGTCAGCGGGCCCACCTCGATCCGGGCCAGGCAGCGGCCCGGCCGGACGACCGCCGGGTGCAGGCGTTCCAGGTCCTCGTTGGTGGTGATCCCGACAAGGACGTTGCGGCCCTGGCCCAGCAGCCCGTCCGTGAGGTTCAGCAGCCGGGAGAGCGCCTGGCCGGCCGTGTGCTTGGCCTCGCCGCGGATCAGTTCGTCGCAGTCCTCCAGGAGCAGCAGCCGCCAACGGCCCTCCGCCGTGCCGTCGTCCTCGCCGATCGCGATGTCCATCAGATAGCCGACGTCGTTGAAGAGGTGCTCGGGATCGAGGACGCAGTCGACCTGGCACCAGTCCCGCCAGGACCGTGCAAGGGTGCGCAGCGCGGAGGTCTTGCCGGTGCCGGGCGGACCGTGCAGCAGGAGCAGCCGGCCCGCGATGTCCTGCGGGGTGAGCTTCATCAGCCCGTCCATGGCATCGGCCACCGGTGCGGTGTAGTTGGCGCGGACCTCGTCCCAGGCGCCGGCCGTGATCTGCCGGGTGGTGCGGCTCGGGCCGCGGCGCGGCGACATGTGCCAGAAGCCCATCGTCACGCTGTCGGGCTGCGGCTCGGGTTCGTCCTGGGCGCCGTCGGTGGCCTCGTCGAGCACCTTCCGGGCCAGTTCGGGGCTGGTCGCGGTGACGGTGACGTCGGCGCCCCGGTTCCACCGCGAGACGAGCAGCGTCCAGCCCTCGCCCTCCGCGAGCATGGCGCTGCGGGAGTCGTCCCGGGCGGCGCGCAGCACCGTGGCGGAGGCGGGCAGCAGCGTCGCCCCGCTCCGGACCCGGTCGAGCGAGGTGGCGTGCGCGTACGACTGCTCGCCCGTCGCGAACCGGCCGAGGAACAGGGCGTCGACGACGTCGGACGGGGAGTCGCTGTCGTCGATGGTGAGCCGGATCGGCAGAGCTGACTCGGGGGTGGCAGACATGGCGCCCATGATCCGGCACCGGGGCACCGGGCGCACCCAGGTTTCGCTCCTTGCGCGGCTCGGACCGCGGTGCCCGCCGTTGCGCGCGCTCCCCCGGAGCGCCGGAGTGACGCGCCCTCAGGGGACCGGCGCCAAAAGCTCATCCGATGGACTTGGCATGCACACTTCCGGAATGGCTGTCCCTGCTGCTACCACGTATGTGGCAGAGATCCTGCTGGTCGGTCCAAGGGAGGTTCCATGAAAATGTCCAGACTCGTGGCGTTCTCGTCCTCGCTCCTGCTCGGTGCCGTCATCGCCCTGACCGGGGTGGCCACCGCGAACGCCGCTCCGTCCGTCCAGGCCGTCGACTATGTCGCCCTCGGCGACTCGTACTCCTCGGGTGTCGGCTCCGGCAGCTACATCGGCTCCAGCGGTGACTGCAAGCGCAGCACCCTCGCGTACCCCTCGCTCTGGGCGGCCGCCAACTCGCCCGCCTCGTTCGCCTTCACCGCCTGTTCGGGGGCGCGCACCGGCGATGTGACGGCCGGCCAGCTGGGCCCGCTCAACGCCTCGACCGACCTCGTCTCCATCTCCATCGGCGGCAACGACGCCGGGTTCTCCGACGTCATGACTACCTGCGTCCTCCAGTCGGAGGCCACCTGCCTCAACCGGATCGCCACCGCTCGCAGTTACGTGGACTCCACGCTGCCCGGCAAGCTCAATACGGTGTACGACGCCATCAGTGCCAAGGCCCCGTCCGCCCATGTCGTCGTCCTCGGCTACCCGCGCTTCTACAAGATCGGCGGCAGCTGTGTCGTCGGGCTCAGCGACAAGGTGCGCGCCGCCATCAACGGCGCGTCCGACTACCTGAACGCGGCCACCGCCAAGCGTGCGGCCGACCACGGCTTCACCTTCGGTGATGTCGCGGGGAAGTTCACCGGGCACGAGATCTGCTCGGGGAGCGCCTGGCTGCACAGTCTCAACTGGCTCGACATCGGCGAGTCCTACCACCCCTTCGCCGCCGGGCAGTCCGGTGGCTATCTTCCGGTCCTGGACTCGGTGGCCTGAGCCGGCGCCAGAACCCTTCCGCAGGGAGGGGGTCCCGCAGGCCGGGGCCCTCTTCCGGGTGCCTTCCGCAGACCGGGCCGGCGGTGTCCGGTCCTCGACGTTCTGTCCAACTCGCCCTGGAATCGGGCAAATCCGGAGTACCGTCGTCAACCTCCGTATGTGTGTGCTCAATCCTGTGCCCGGGATACACGAGTGTCGCCGCGGGGGGATAGGGTTAACCTGCCCGGGTCGGGTGCCCTCGTACGGGTGGGGAGTGACATGGAACAGATAACGGTGCGCAGCAGGCCGCGAGTGCCTGCTATTACCTGCGGAAGCGGTGCGACGAGTTCGCGCCTCGACCGCCATCTCGCGGTGCTGGGCGGCCCTGTCGTCCCGCAGCGCGATTCCGCGGAGGCGACGTTGCTGATGCGCGAGCTGACCTCGCGCGACGCCGCGCACACACGCCGGAGCAAGAGCGCGCGGGTCTCGCTCTTCGCGCCTCTGCGACGACTGCGACGCTCGCTCTTCGGCAGCCGCCGCTGATTCGACGGCCCCGGTCCAGGTATCGCGCTGCTGCCCACTCTTCCGTCATCCCCGGAGTCGGCAGTGGCGCGTCGCCATGTCCGCGTGGGGGCTTCGGTGTCGCCGGGGGTGCATGTCGGACGGGGGTCGAGCGGGTGTCCAGGTAATTCGGCGCCGAAATACTTCTAGACTGACGGCATGCCCGAGAAGCGAGCCGCGCGTCTGAGTCCCGACGAGCGAAGGGCGCAGCTGGTATCGATTGGCGTGGACATGCTCGCCGATTGCTCGCTGGACGAGCTCTCCACCGACGACGTGGCGCGCCGCGCCGGTATCTCCCGGGGGCTGCTCTTCCACTACTTCGACTCCAAGCGCGACTTCTACCGCAGTGTGGTGCGGCGGGAGTGCGACGACTTCGCCGCGGCCACGGAGCCGGACCCCTCACTGGAGCCCGTCCCCTGGCTGCGGTCGTTCATCGCCGGATTCGCGGCCTACGTCACCGAGCACCGCAAGGTCTACCTCGCCCTGGTGCGCGGCGCCGCCGGCAGCCATCCGGCGGTGGAGGACATCGTCGAGTCCACCCGCGCCACCCTGGCCCGGCGGGTGGAGGAGGGGCAGCGGCGGCTCGGGATGCCGGATTCGCCGCGGCTGCTCGTCGCCGCACGGGCCTGGATGGCCTTCGCCGAGGAGGCGGTCACCAGCTGGCCGCTCGACGAGCCGGACGCGCTGGTGGAGCTCGGCGCCTTTCTGGAGTCGAGCTTCATCTCACTGCTGGGCGCGCTGGACCGCCCGGCCGCACTGCCCGACGGCCCCTGAGGCTCCCCGCGCCCGTCACTCGCCGCCGCGCGCGTACCGGCGTACGGACAGCGGTACGGCGACCGCCAGCAGTACCGCCGACCACAGGAGCGTCCCGGCCACCGGGTGCGCGACCGGCCAGGCGGAGTCCGCGGCCGGTGCGGTGTTCCCGGCGAGGTCGCGGACGGCCGAGGCGGCGGCGCTGATCGGGTTCCACTCCGCGAGGACCCGCAGCCAGCCGGGCAGGTTGCCGGTCGGGATGTACGCGCTGGAGAGCAGCGGCAGGATGAACGTGGCGGAGCCGATCTGGCCGGCCGCCTCCTCGTTCCGGATCAGCAGTCCGAGCCAGCAGCCCACCCACGAGGTGGCGAACCGGAACAGCATCAGCAGGCCGAACGCCCCCACCGCCGCAGCCGGGCCGCCCTCGATCCGCCAGCCCACCGCGAGCCCGACCAGAACCAGCGGGATCATGCCGACGGCCGTGGTCAGCAGATCGGCCGAGGTCTGCCCGAACGGCACGGCGGAACGGCTCATCGGCAGCGTCCGGAAGCGGTCCATCACGCCCCGGTGGCAGTCCTGGGCGGACTGGAACATCCCGGTCATGATGCCGTTCGCGGCGGTCGCCGCCAGCAGCCCCGGCACCAGGAAGGAGCGGTACTCCTGGCCCGGCACGGCCAGGGCGCTGCCGAAGACGTACCCGAAGAACAGCAGCATCGTGATCGGCATGGTCTGGGTCAGGATCAGTACGCCCGGGGCCGCCTTGATCCGCTGCAGGTGGCGGCCCAGGACGGCCAGTCCGTCCGTGACCGGTGTGCTCGCGCCGCTCCCGGCGCCTGTGGTGGGCCGCTCCGCCACGAGTGCGTTTCCGCTCATGCCGCCATCTCCTTCGTCGCTGGGGCCGCCCGGCCGCTGTCGCGGCCGGTCAGCCGGAGGAAGACCTCGTCGAGGGTGGGCGGGCGCAGGCTCGCGTCGATCACCGCGGCGCCCGCCGCGTCCAGCTCGCGCACGATCCGGGGGAGCGTGAGCGTGGGGTCGGTGGCGACGACGCCCACCGTGCGGCGCTCGTGGTCCAGGAGCGGTTCGGAGCCCGTCAGCCGGTCCAGTACGGCGGCGGCCGGGAGGAGCGCCGACGCATGGCCGACGACCACCTCGGCGTAGCTGCCGATCTGCGCCTTCAGTTCGGCGGGGGTGCCCCGGTGGGCCGCCCGGCCGCTGTCGATGAGGACGATGTCGTCGGCCAGCTGATCGGCCTCCTCCAGGTACTGCGTGGTGAGCAGCACCGTGGTGCCGGCGCCCGTCAGCTCGCGCACCGCGGTCCAGATCTGGTTGCGGCTGTGCGGGTCGAGACCGGTGGTCGGTTCGTCCAGGAACAGCACGTGCGGGCGGGTCAGCAGGCTGGCGGCGAGGTCCAGTCTGCGCCGCATCCCGCCGGAGTAGGTGCGGGCCGGGCGGTCGGCCGCGTCGGTCAGCTCGAAGCGTTCGAGGAGCTCGTCGGCCCGGCCGCGCGCGGCCTCGCCGCGGAACTTGAGCAGCCGGGCGAAGAGCCGCAGGTTCTGCCGGCCGGACAGCTCGCCGTCGACCGAGGCGCTCTGCCCCGTGACGCCGATCGCCGCCCGTACCGCGCCGGCCTCGCGCACCACGTCGTGACCGGCGACCCGCGCGCTCCCGCTGTCGGGCGCGGTCAACGTGGTGAGGACGCGGACGGCGGTGGTCTTGCCTGCGCCGTTGGGCCCCAGCACTCCGCAGACGGTGCCTTCGGCGACGGCCAGATCGAGGCCGCGCAGCGCGTGGACGGAGCCGTAGCGCTTCTCCAGACCTTCACTAAGTACGGCGTACGTAGTTGTCATGTCGCAACGATAGCGCACTACGTACGGTGTACGTAACTACCATGGTGGTCGAGGTGATGATCAATGGTGGGGCGACCCGCTGTACCGGAAGTGATCTGGGCGCGTCCCGAGCGGGCGGGCCGGGGGCCCAAACCCGCGTTCAGCCGTGCGGACATCGCGGCGGCCGCCGTGCGCATCGCGGACGCGGACGGGCTCGACGCGGTGTCGATGCGCAAGGTGGCGGCCGAGCTCGGCTGCGGCACCATGTCGCTCTACAACTACGTGCCCCGCAAGGAGGATCTGTACGAGCTGATGCTTGACACGGTCAGCGCCGACTACGACTACCCGGACCCGTCCGGTGACTGGCGCGCCGATCTCCTCGCCGTCGCCCACCAGGCCCGGGCGATGATGCACCGCCACACCTGGATGCCCCGGCTGATGTCACCGGTGTACGGCTTCAGCCCGAACGTCCTGCGCTACCTGGAGTACGCGCTGAGCTGTCTGGACGGGCTCGACGTGCGGTTCGGCGAGAAGATGGAACTCATCGCCATGATCAACGGCGTGGTCACCACCTACACCGCCAACGAGATCGCCACGGCGGAGCGCAGCCGGTCGCTGCCCTGGTCCGAGGAGCAGGAGCAGGCGGCCCGCACCGAGTATCTGATCAGTCAGATCATGACCGGCAAGTACCCGCGGATGGCGGCCGGATTCGCCGAGGACCCGGGGCCGATCGACCTGGAGGCCGTCTTCGAGCGGGCGCTCGCCCGGGTGCTGGACGGGTTCGACCGCCCCTAGTTCGGATCAGGGCGGGCCCGGTCACAGCAGCGCGAACTGCCCGTCCGGGCCCTCCTCCTGGTGGTCGAGCACGGACGCGGGCCGCCGGGCCGAGGGCGTCACCGGCAGCACGCCCGCCGCCCGCAGCTCCGCCGCGCCGATCAGCGGGCCGGGTGCCAGAGCGTCCTGCCGGGGCCGCAGTTCGGCCAGCAGGGCGAGCAGCGTGATCAGTTCCAGCAGCTCGGACGTCCACTCCTGCGGCCAGGCGCGCGGCCGTACGGACTCCAGCCCGTCAGCCCCGGCCGCCGCCGTACGCCGGCCGAACCACAGCTCCAGCATCCGTACGCCGCCCACCCGGAACTCCCACGCCCCCGCGGGCACCGGCGAGACGCGCCCCGTACCGATCCGCAGCACCTGCTCCTCGGCGTCGTAGGCCAGCTCCGACGGGGCGGGCGGCACGGTGGCCCGCACGTACGGGCGGCGTCCGCCCGGCAGCCTCGGCCGCTCCCCGCCGCGGGCCCCGCGCAGCTGGAGCCTCAGCAGCTCCCGCCCCAGCTCCACCCCCGTCGTCCAGCGCGCGGTGTCCGAGGGCAGCGGCACCACGCAGCCGGCCGGGGAGTGCCGGGCCGCCGCGAGGATCCACGCCAGTACGGACTCGCAGGAGACCGCGTCCCCGTGCCGGGCGCGCAGCAGCGCGATCAGGCCGGGCGCCAGATTGGGTTCGAGGCCGCCGGGACGCCGGTAGAGCGGCCGGATGCGGCCGGGGCGGCCCGCGGGGGAGTGCCCGTCGGGGAGCAGCGCCGTCACGGACAGCGCGGGGCCGGTGTCCTGGGGGATCCGGCCGTGCTCGACGACGAACAGCTGGTGCCCATCGGCTACCCGCCACAGTTCGGGCCTGGCGGTGTCTATCAGCCGGTGGTCGGGGAGCAGCCACTGCTCGTCGAACGGGCCGTGCAGGATCCGGACCGGCTCCGGGCACGGGCCCGGCTCGCGGGCGAACCGGCCGGTCGCGGTGGCCTGTCCGGGCAGCGCGGCCACCGTCGTGTGCGGGGTACGGGACCGGGTGGGGGCGAACAGCCGCTCGCGCTCGGTGTCATCGGCCCGTGCGAGGCGCTCCCAGCGGGCCCTGAGCGAGGCCGCGTCCGGGGCCGTCACCCAGGGACGCCCGGTCCTGAGCGGCCGCACGGACCACGGCATGAGGTCGTCGAGGAGCGGGCCGTACGGGCCCTCGCCGGAGCCCGCCGCTGCCGGAGCTGCCACCGTGTCGTCCTCCCCGTCGCCACGTCCGCCCGCCTTCCCCGGCATCGTAACGGCGCTGCCGGACCCCGCGTCAGGGCGCCTTTGTGCGGGTACCGGGCCGGGTGTCAGTGCGCTTCCACCGTGACCGAGAACGAGAACCGGTCGCCGCGGTAACGGATCTGCGCCACATCGACCACCCGGCCGCTCTCGTCGTACGTCACGCCCGTGTAGTACAGGATCGGGCTGAGCAGCGGGACCCGGAGCAGCTCGGCGGTGACCGGGTCGGCGAGCCGGGCCTCGACCGTGTCGGTGATCCGCGCGATCCGGACCCCGATCCGGTCGCGCAGTACCTTGGTCATCGGCCAGCGTTCCAGGTCCGCCGGGTCGAGCCCGGCCGCGACCTGTGGATGGAGCCAGTTCTGCGCCCAGTTCGTCGGCTCGCCGGAGTCCTCCTCGCACCGCAGCCGCCGGTAGCCGACGACCTCCGGGCAGCCGGGGAAGTGCTCCGCGACATCGCCCGGTACGGCCAGCGGGCCGTGGTCGAGCAGCGTGGTCAGCTCTCCCGACTGCTGGGCGACGATCGCGTCGATCGAGCCGAGCAGCCGGACCGGCGACACCCGGCGGGCGCGCGGCTCGATGAACGTGCCGCGCCGCCGGTGCCGGCTGATCAGCCCCTCCGTCTCCAGCTCCTTGAGCGCCTGCCGCATGGTGAGGACGCTGACGCCGTAGTGCGCGGCGAGCTGTTCCTCGGTCGGCAGCCGCAGTGTGGCGTCCGGGGTACGGCCCAGTATCGAGGCCCGCAAGGACTGTGAGACCTGGTACCACAGCGGCAGTTTGCGGTTCAGGACCAGTGAGTCGGGTGCGAAGGCGGCGCCCTGTGGCGCGGGGGGCTTCAGAGGGGTCTGCGACACCTGGTCACCTGCATTCGTCGTCACTGGCGCTGGGTATGCGACAGGTCGTGTCCGCGAAGTCCCGTCGTGGGCCCGGAGGGCTTGGTTCGCGGCGAGTGTGCGTGCCAGGCGTCGCGGACCGGGCGGGACTTCGCGGACACGGCCTACGGCCTGAAGTTGCTGCTCAGACCCTGCCACACGTCGTCGTAGCCGTGCTGGAGATGGCCGGCGGTCGCGGCCTGGCCGGTCGCCGTGACGGGCCAGCGGGTCTCGAACATGAACGCCAGACCGTCGTCGATCTTCTGCGGCTTCAGCTCCGCGGCGCTCGCCCGGTCGAACGTCTCCCGGTCCGGGCCGTGCGCCGACATCATGTTGTGCAGCGAGCCGCCGCCGGGCACGAAACCCCCCTTGCCGGCCGTCTTCGCGTCGTAGGCGCCCTCGATCAGGCCCATGTACTCGCTCATCACGTTGCGGTGGAAGTACGGCGGCCGGAAGGTGTCCTCGCCGACCAGCCAGCGCGGGGCGAACACCACGAAGTCGACCCCGGCCAGCCCGGGGGTGTCCGACGGCGAGGTCAGCACCGTGAAGATCGACGGGTCCGGGTGGTCGTAGCTGACCGAGCCGATGACATTGAACCGGTGCAGGTCGTAGACGTACGGGGTGTGGTTGCCGTGCCAGGCGACCACGTCGAGCGGCGAGTGGTCGTATGTCGCGGACCAGAGGTTGCCGCAGAACTTGTTGACCACCTCGACCGGGCGCCGCACATCCTCGTACGCGGCGGCCGGGGCGAGGAAGTCCCGTGCGTTGGCGAGGCCGTTGGCGCCGATCGGGCCCAGATCGGGGAGGGTGAAGGGCTGCCCGTAGTTCTCGCAGACGTAGCCCCGCGCGGTGGCGTCGAGCAGTTCTACCCGGAAGCGGACGCCGCGCGGGATCAGCGCCACGTGGCCCGGTTCGGCTCGCAGCAGGCCCAGTTCGGTGCGGAGCAGGAGGCCGCCGTGCTCGGGGACGATCAGCAGCTCGCCGTCGCTGTCGCTGAACACCCGGTCCGTCATCGCGGTGTTGGCGTGGTAGAGGTGCACGGCCATGCCGCTGCGCTGCGCCGCGTCGCCGTTGCCCCCCAGCGTCCACAGGCCGGACAGGAAGTCGGTTCCGGGTGCGGGCTCCGGGAGCGGGTCCCAGCGCAGCCGGTTGGGATCGGGGACGGACTCGGTGAACGGGGCGGTGCGCACGGTCCCGTTGTCGGTCCGGCGGAACGGGGGATGGGCTGCGGAGGGGCGGATCCGGTACAGCCACGAGCGGCGGTTGTGGGCCCGGGGCTCGGTGAACGCCGAGCCGCTCAGCTGCTCCGCGTAGAGCCCCAGGGGTGCGCGCTGCGGCGAGTTGCGGCCGTGCGGCAGTGCCCCCGGCACCGCCTCCGAGCTGTGTTGATTTCCGAAACCGGCGGAGTGCTCCAGCCCTTCCGCCGTCTTCCTCGCCTGCTCGATGCCGCTCATGTGCGCTCCCGGTGCCGAAGGAATCCTATGGGTAACCGTAGGAATCAAAAGGAGGCGAGTCAACGGCATTCGCCGTGCGCAGGGGGGTTCCAAAAGTTGAACAATGCTCTACTCTCCGGCACATGTCGTGGACACGTAGACTTTTGGTGATCCTGGCGGCGCTCGCGGCCGCCCTCCTCGCGGCTCCGGCCGCCCAGGCGCACGAGGAACGTCCGGTCACCCTTCCCGACGGAACCGGCAGCGTCCCGGTGTACCGCGCGGGCGAGCCGGACCTCCTGGTCTGCAAGAGCGACCGCGCCGACTTCGAGCACCGGATATCGGGCTTCCCCGACGCCCTGCGGACCAGGAACCTGAAGCTCTTCGACCGGTGCCAGAAGTCCGGCTACCGCCATCTGCAGCAGGCCGTCGACGCGGTCACCGGCCCCGGGAAGAACATCGCGGTCCTGCCGGGGCTCTACGAGGAGGAACCCTCACTGCCGGCGCCCACCGGGGAGTGCTCCCGGCTGAAGGCCCCCGACTCCCAGCTCGGCTATCAGATCCTGAGCTACGCCCAGCAGGCGAAGTGCCCGCACAACCAGAACCTGGTGGCGATCCTCGGCAAGAAGGACCTCCAGATCGAGGGCACCGGCGCCGAGCGCACGGACGTCGTCATCGACGCCAAGTACCGCAAGCTCAACGCGGTCCGGGCGGACGGCTCCGACGGCGTCTACTTCAGGAACTTCACCGCCCAGCGCACCACGTTCAACTCGCTGTACATCCTGGCCCAGGACGGCTTCGTCATCGACGACGTGCTGACCCGCTGGAACGACGAGTACGGCTTCCTGACCTTCGCCAGCGACCACGGCCTCTACAAGAACTGCGAGTCGTACGGCAACGGCGACTCCGGCATCTACCCGGGCAGCGCCTCCGACATCAACGAGGGCTACGGCTACCGGGTCCCGCGCTACTCGATCGAGATCACCGGCTGCCGCAGCCACCACAACATGGTCGGGTATTCCGGCACCGCCGGGGACTCCGTGTACGTCCACGACAACGAGTTCGACCACAACATGGGCGGCGCCTCGATGGACAGCGCCTTCCCCGGCCACCCCGGGCTGCCGCAGAACCACGCCCGCTTCGAGCGCAACCTGATCCACGACAACAACGCCGACTACTACCCGTACGTCGCCGACGGCACCTGTGCCAAGCCGCCGGTCGAGCGCGGCTACGAGAACGGGGTGGTCTGCCCGCAGATCTCCATGCCGCCGGGCTCCGGCATCATCACCGCAGGCGGCAACTGGAACATCTACGAGAACAACTGGGTCTACGGGCAGCAGCGCGCCGCCTTCTTCCTGAGCGCCGTACCCGCGTTCATCCGGGGCGAGGGCGCGCTGGGCAAGCAGACCGACACCTCGCACCACAACCGGTACGCCAACAACCACCTCGGCACCGACAAGGCCGGCAACGCGCGGCCCAACCGCACCGACGTCTGGTGGGACGGCCAGGGCGACGGCAACTGCTGGCAGTCGGACGCGGGGCCCTCGACGCCCCGCTCGCTGCCCGCCTGCGGTGACGAACGCGGCGCGGTCACCGGCCGCACCGACCGGCTGGTGGGCGAACCCGTCAAGCTCGCCCAGCTGCTGGTCTGCGCCGACTACAACGTGCAGGCCCGCCGGCTGCCGGCCGGCTGCGACTGGTACGGCGCACGCGGGATCGAACGCGTGGAGTTCCAGGCGGCCCTGGGCATAGCGGTGGTGCTCGTGCTGGTCGGCGGCGTGCTGTGGTGGCGCAGGCTCCGCTCCAGCCGGCTCGCCACGGCGGCCTCGGCCCTCGGGCTCATCGGCCTCGGTCTCGACGTGGCCGGGTCGACCATGGGGCTCGCCTCCTCCTACCTGCCCGCAGTCGCGCTGCTGCTGACGGGGCTCTGGTGGACGGGCATCGGGCTGGTGCTGCGGCGCGAGCGGCCGGGCCTCGGCTGGACGACGGTGGTGCTGGGCGCGCTCACGCTGCTCGACGCGCTCGACAAGGGCGTGTTCATGATCCCGTGGATTGCGCTGAGCCCCGCCTGGGTGCGCGGGCTGCTCGGCGTGGTCTGGGTGGTGTGGGCCGTGGTGGCCGCCGCCCGGCACGGCGAACGGGGCCAGGAGGCGGGCCCGGAGCGGGCTCCGGCTGCCGGTACCCCGTCTGCCTCAGCCTCGGTCTCTGCCTCGGCTCCCGGCTCTGCCTCGGCTTCCGTGCCGGACGGCGCCTCGCCGCCGCAGACCTCCACCGACCCCGCCCCGGACGGAGACGCCCCGTGACACGCCTTCAGGGCCAGGCACCGGTTGCCCCGCGGCCCCGGACCGGCCGCAGGGCCGTCCTCGCCCTGCTCGCCGCTGCCGCCCTCGTGCTCGGCGCGGGCGGCTGCGGTGGGCGGGCCACCACCCATCACAAGCCGGGCACCAGCCACGAGCAGGCCACCGGCGACGCCGGCCGGCTGCTGTCCTCGGACGACGGCGGCGGTCACCGGCTGCGCCAGGTCGACGCCGAGGGCGCGCCGGAGGTGGCCGTCGCCGTGCGGCCGGACTCGGAGGACGGCTGGAACGTCCACCTCTCGGTGCGGAACTTCCGGTTCACCCCGGACAGCGTGGGCGGCGGCGCCCTCCTCGGCCGGGGCCACGCCCGCCTCTTCCTCGACGGCCATCCGCTCGCCCGGCTCTACGGAACCTGGTTCCACCTGCCCGAATCGCTGATCCGGAGCGCCGGCGGCGGCACCGGACTCACCGCCCGCCTCTACGCCGACGACCACACCGCCTGGGCCGTCGGCTCCACCCCGGTCCAGGCCACCGCCGCCCTCACCGCCACTCCGACGACCGCACCCGCCACCACGCCCGCCGCACCCGCCCCCGGCACCACGCTGGAGATCTCCGTCCGCGACGGCAAGGTCAGCCCGGCGCCGGGCCGCGCCGAGATCAAGAAGGGCCGGACCGTGCGGCTGAAGGTCCGCAGCGACCACGACGACACCCTTCATGTGCACGGCTACGACAAGGAGGCACGGCTGCCCGCCGGCAGAACCGTCACGCTCACGTTCACCGCCGACCGCACCGGGCTCTTCGAGGTCGAGACACACGAGTCAGATCTGCTCCTGACCCAACTCGTCGTACGGTGACCCCCGGTCCGGCCGGCGGTTCCGGTGCGGGGGGCGGTGGGGCGAGCGTCCTCGCCCATGGCATCGGCGCCCAGCACGACCTGCCGCTCTCGCCCTTCTACGCGTTCGCGGGCGCCTTCGCCGCACTGTTCGTCTCCTTCCTCGCGCTCGGCCTGCTCTGGTCCGCCTCCCGGTTCCGCGGCGGACTGGCGGGCCGCCCGCTGCCGGCCGCCGTCCAGTGCGTGGCCGACGCCCGCGCCACCCGCGTCGCGGCCCGCGCGCTCGGCCTGGCCGCCGCGCTCCTGGTCGTGCTGCACCTACTGTTCGGTCCGGCCGACCCGGGCCGCAATCCGGCTCCCGGCGCCGTCTACGTACTCCTGTGGGCCGGGCTCGTCCCGGCCTCCCTGCTGTTCGGTCCCGTCTGGCGGCTGCTCAACCCCCTGCGCACCCTGCACCTCGCGGCCTGCCGCGCACTGGGGCGCGCGCCAGGCGCAGGCCGGCCCGTCCCCGTACGCCTCGGGATGTGGCCGGCGGCGGCCGGGCTGCTCGCCTTCACCTGGCTCGAACTCGTCGCCCCCGACCCCGCGTCACCCCGTGCGCTGCTGCTCTTCCTCGGCCTGTACAGCGCCGTCCACCTCGCGGGCGCCGCCCGCCACGGGGCCCACTGGTTCGACCACGCCGACGCCTTCGAGGCCTACTCGGGACTGCTCGCCAGGCTCTCCCCGCTCGGCCGCCGCCCCGCCGACCACCGCCTCGTCCTGCGCTCCCCGTTCAACGGACTCGACGCCACGCCACAGCTCCCCGGACTCGTCGCCACCGTCTGCGTCATGCTCGGCTCCACCGCCTACGACGGCTTCTCCGACTCACCCTCCTGGATCACAGCCGTCCAGACCTCCCCGCTGGGCCGCACCACCGCGGCCACCCTCGGACTCCTGGGCGCCGTCGCCCTCGTGGCCTCCCTCTACGCGCTCTGCGCCGGAGCCACCCAGCTGCTCTCCGGCCGCCTGCCGCACCCCCTCACCGCCTTCGCGCACTCGCTCGTCCCGATCGCCCTCGGCTATCTCGTCGCCCACTACTTCACACTCTTCGTCACCGAAGGACCGCGTATGGTCATGGTGGCACTCGGCACTGACAACCCGGCCCCGCCCGAGCCGCCCCTGGGGCCCGGCGGTGTCGCCGCACTCCAGGTCCTCGCGATCGTCCTCGGCCACGTCCTGGGTGTCGTCGCGGCCCACGACCGCTCCGTACGCCTCTTCCCGCCGGGACGCGCGACGGTCGGCCAACTCCCGTTGCTGGTACTGATGATCGCGTACACCATCGGCGGGCTGAGCCTGCTCATCGCCTGAGACCGGTGCGCACCCTGGCGACGCGATCACACGACGGGCCGCGGCCCCCCGGTCGTAAACCACTGGGCGGCCGCATCATCCAGAGGGAAGCTGTACCCCATGACGACAACCTTGATCACCGGGGCCAACAAGGGCCTCGGCCACGAGACCGCCCGCCGCCTCATCGGCGCGGGGCACACCGTCTACGTCGGGGCGCGCGACATTGAGCGGGGCACGGCGGCCGCGAGCGAGCTGGGCGCCCGGTTCGTGCAACTCGACGTCACCGACGACGCGTCGGTCGCCGCCGCGGTGGCCACCATCGAGGCCGGCGGCGGCCTGGACGTCCTGGTCAACAACGCCGGAATCGAGGTGCGGTCAGCAGGAGGCGGCATCATCGGCGCCGCCGAGCTGACCGCCGACGTGATGCGTGAGGTGTTCGAGACCAACGTCTTCGGCCTGGTCCGGGTCACTCACGCCTTCCTGCCACTGCTGGAGCGCTCCGCCGCCCCGGTCGTGGTCAATGTCAGCAGCAGACTGGCCTCGCTGGCCCAGGCCGGCAAGGGATACCCGGGGGCCGCCTACCCGGCCTCCAAGACCGCGGTCAACATGCTTACCGTGCAGTTCGCCATGGCGTTCCCGCAGATGAGGATCAACGCTGTGGAGCCTGGCTACACCTCGACCGACCTGAACCGGCACGAGGGCACGCAGACCGTCGAGCAGGGCGCCGAGATCATTGTCCGGATGGCTCAACCGGGTCCGGACGGCCCGACCGGCGGCTACTTCGACGCGGAGGGCCCGCTGCCCTGGTAGGCGGCGAGGTCTACCGCGAGATCCATGATCCTTTCCGCGCTTGACGAGCGGCGCCGTGGTGGGCGGCGGGGGCCTGGCCGAAGTACGGCCCGGTCCTCGCCGGCCGTCCCGTCGGGCCCGCGCTCCCCGGCCTCACGCGGACCGAGTCCTTACGCCCGGCGAAGGAGGCCCACGGCATCATGGAGTCCGTGCCCCATGTGAACACGAACCTCCGCCGCGCCCCCGTGCAGCAGCGCAGCGCCGAGCGCCTCGCCCGGATACTCGACGCCTGCGCCGAACTCCTCGACGAGACCGGCTACGAGCAGCTCTCGACCCGGGCCGTGGCGGTACGGGCCGAGGTCCCCATCGGTTCCGTCTACCGGTTCTTCTCCAACAAGCGCGCCCTCGCCGACGCCCTCGCCCTGCGGAATCTGGACAGCTACGCCGAGCGCATCACCGCCAGGCTGGCCGTCATCCCGGCCGACGACTGGCGCCGCGCCATCGACGCCGTGCTCGACGAGTACCTGGCGATGAAGCGTTCCGTATCCGGCTTCGCGCTCGTCGACTTCGGCGCACCGGCGCCCGACGAGGACCCGGCCGACGACGCCAACCACCGGGTCGCGAGCCGGCTGGCCGACCTCCTCTGCGGGCATCTGGGCCGCACCTCCGACGAGGATCTGCTGCGCACCGTCCTGGTCTGCGTGGAGGCCACCGACGCCCTGCTCAAACTCGCCTTCCGCATCGACGCCTCCGGCGACCGGGCGATCGTCACCGAGACCCGGGTGCTGATCCAGGCCTATCTGGCGCGCGTGCTGGACTGAGCAAGGCCCAGCCGGCACGCGTGCCGGACCGGGCCCGGCCGACGGGACATCCGGCTGCCGAAACACCTCCCCGACATGCGTACCGGTCGGTATGCTCGGTGTCGCTTGACCGTGTACGCGACTCAACGCTGCCGTCGCCCCGGGGAGGGCCCATGTCGCACGACCCCAGCAGCCCCCGCACCGCCCTGCGTGTCTGTCCCCTCTGCGAGGCCACCTGCGGACTCGTCCTCACCATCGAGGGGACCAGGGTCACCGGCGCCCGGGGCGACCGCGACGACGTGTTCAGCCAGGGCTTCGTCTGCCCCAAGGGCGCCTCCATCGGCGGACTCGACGAGGACCCCGACCGGCTGCGCACCCCGCTCGTCCGCAGGGACGGTGTCCTCACGGAGGCGAGCTGGAGCGAGGCGTTCGACGCGATCGCCCGCGCCGTGGCGGCCATCACCGCGGAGCACGGCCCGCAGGCCGCCGGGGTCGTCCTCGGCAACCCCAACGTGCACACCATGGCCGGCGCCCTCTACCCGTCCGCCCTGCTCGGAGCCCTGCGGACCAGGGCCCTGTTCACCGCCAGCACCCTGGACCAGATGCCCAAACACGTATCCAGCGGGCTGCTCTTCGGTGATCCGAACACCATCGCGGTGCCCGACCTCGACCGCACCGGCCATCTGCTGCTGCTCGGCGCCAACCCGCTCGAATCCAACGGCAGCCTCTGCACCGCCCCCGACTTCCCCGGAAAACTCAAGGCGCTGCGCCGCCGGGGCGGCAGCCTCACCGTCGTCGACCCGCGTCGCACCCGTACCGCGCGCCTCGCCGACCGGCACGTCGCGATCCGCCCCGGAACCGACGCCCTGCTGCTCGCCGCCGTCGCCCACGTACTGTTCGAGGAGAAGCTGACCGACCCGGGACCGCTCGCCGATCACGTCCAGGGCATCGAGGAAGTCGCCCAGGAGCTGCGGGACT
Source organism: Streptomyces sp. NPDC048462 (assembly GCF_043200175.1). Lineage (NCBI taxonomy): Bacteria > Bacillati > Actinomycetota > Actinomycetes > Kitasatosporales > Streptomycetaceae > Streptomyces > Streptomyces sp. NPDC048462. Next base: position 103,024 of record NZ_JBICXG010000020.1, on the reverse strand, counting down.
TCTCGCCGGAGGCGGTCGCCGGGGCCTGTGACGTGGACGCCGGCACCATCCGCGCGATCGCCAGGGAACTCGCGGCCGCCCCCGCCGCCGCCGTCTACGGCCGCATCGGCAGCTGCACCGTCGAACACGGCACCCTGGCGAGCTGGCTCGTCGACGTCCTCAACATCCTCACCGGCAACCTCGACCGCCCCGGCGGCGCGCTCTTCCCGCTCTCCGCCACCGCGCGCGCCCCACGGCCCGCCGCCCCCGGCAAGGGCTTCGCCCTCGGGCGCTGGGCCAGCCGGGTCTCCGGACACCCCGAGGTCAAGGGCGAACTGCCCATCTCCGCCCTGGCCGAGGAGATCGAGACACCCGGCGACGGGCGCATCCGCGCACTGATCGTGCTGGCCGCCAACCCGGTGCTCTCGGCGCCCGACGGTGACCGGCTCGACCGGGCGCTGGCCGACGGGCTCGACTTCATGGTGAGCGTCGACCCGTACCTCAACGAGACCTCCCGCCACGCCGATGTGGTGCTTCCGCCACCGCCGCCCTCGCAGAGCGCCCACTTCGACTTCGCGTTCAACGCCCTCGCCGTGCGCAACCAGGTCCGCTACACCCGGCCCGCCGTCCCCCTGGACCCGGACCGGATGGACGAGAGCGAGATCCTCGCCCGGCTCGTCCTCGCCGTCTCCGGGATGCACGGCGCGGAGCCGGACGCCGTGGACGCCACGGCCATCGACCGGACCCTCGCCAAAGCCGTGGCCGACCCCCACTCGGCGGTGCACGGCCGGGCGCCCGCCGCACTCGCCGCCGCGCTCACCGGCCGCACCGGACCGGAGCGCCGCCTCGACCTGATGCTGCGCCTGGGCCCGTACGGCGACGGCTTCGGCGCCGACCCCGAGGGCCTCACCCTGGAACGGCTGCTCGCCCACCCGCACGGCATCGACCTCGGCCCCCTCGCCTCCCGCATCCCGCAGGTCCTCACCACCCCCGGCGGACGCGTCGACCTGCTCCCCGCACCCATCGCCGCGGACCTGCCCAGGCTGCGCGAGGCCCTCGCTAAAGGCGCCGAGCCCGGTGCTCTCGTCCTCATCGGCCGCCGCCATCTGCGGTCCAACAACAGCTGGATGCACAACGTCGCGGCGCTCGGCGGCGGTTCCAACGTCTGCACCCTCCAGGTGCACCCCGAGGACGCGGCCCGGCTCGGACTGGCGGACGGCGCTGCCGCCACCGTCACCGCGGACGGCGGTGAGCTGACCGCCCCGGTCGAGATCACCGACAGCGTGCGGACGGGCGTGGTGAGCCTCCCGCACGGCTGGGGGCACAGCCGCCCCGGTACCCGGATGTCGGTCGCCGCCGCGCGGCCCGGCGTCAACGTCAACCAGCTGCTCGACGGCAGCCGGCTCGACCCGCTCTCCGGCACCGCCGTACTCAACGGCATCCCCGTCACGGTGGTACCGGCGCGCTGAGCGGGGGCCGTTGACCAGGCGAACCGGAATCCCACCTGGCACTTCCGACCCGGCAGCCCCAGTACCCGGCAACATGTGCGCGAGTCATTCCCACACCCCGCCCGGTGGGTTAATTTCAGGCCACTGCTGCCGCTCCCCACCGCTCCACCACCATCCTTCCGGGCGGAACCACATGACTCGCGCCATCACCCTGAACAATGTCAGCAAGGCGTACGGACGGTCCTCGCGTGCCGTCGACCGTCTCTCACTCTCCATCGACCCGGGCGAGTTCGTCGTCCTGCTGGGCCCCTCGGGCTGCGGCAAATCGACGGTGCTCCGCATGATCGCCGGCCTCGAGGGCGTCTCCGAGGGCGAGGTGCTCCTCGACGGTGAACCGGCGAACCACCTCAGTCCCCGCGAACGCGGAATGGCCATGGTCTTCCAGAACTTCGCGCTGTACCCGACCATGACCAACCGGGCCAACATCGGCTTCCCGCTGAAGCTGGAGAACCCGCGCCAGGACCACAACGACCGCATCGAGAGCACGGCCAGGATGCTCGGGATCGAGAGCGTCCTGGACCGGCTCCCCGGCCAGCTCTCCGGCGGAGAGCGCCAGCGCGTCGCGATGGGACGGGCCATTTCGCGCCAGCCCTCCGCCTTCCTGATGGACGAGCCGCTCTCCAACCTCGACGCGAAGCTCCGCAACCACCTGCGTGCCGAGATATCCCAGCTCACCAGGGAACTCGGCGTCACCACCGTCTACGTGACCCACGACCAGGCGGAAGCGATGTCACTGGGCCACCGGGTCGCCGTGATGCGCGGGGGAGTGCTCCAGCAGGTCAGCCCGCCGCGCGAGGTGTACGCGCTGCCGGAGAACGTGTTCGTCGCCGCGTTCATCGGCACCCCGCGCATCAACCTGCTCCAGGCCGTCGTGCACGCACCCCTGGAGGGGCGGATGTCGATCGACCTCGGCCGCCAGCGCCTCCCGCTGACCGAACCGCTCAGCCCGGACCACCAGCTGCTCCGCATCCAGCAGGGCCGCCGGATCATCGTCGGGCTGCGCTCCGAAGCGGTCCGGATCGCCCCGCCGAGCCAGGCCCGCCCCGGGGAGGTCGCGCTCAGCGGCATCGTCGAACACGTCGAGTACCAGGGGCACGAGGCGCTGGTCCACCTCAACACCGGATCGCGGCCCGCCGTGGTGCCGGACCTGGAATCGGCCCGCCAGGACCACGGCACCCAGCGAAGGCGCCGCGCCGCCGAAGGCGGGGCAGGAGTGCTGGGGCGGCTCAGGGAACGTGCCGCCGGGCACCTCGGCGGCACCGTCGCCGTCCTGGACGCACCGGACGCCGACGCGCAGGCGCCCGCCGTGCGCAGCCCCGACCGTCCCGCGGTCACCGCCAGCGACCTCGTGGTGCGCACCGGTCCGGACATGCGGCTGCGCAACGGCGGCCAGGTCCCGCTCCTGGTGGACCTGGCACACCTGTACGTCTTCGACCACCACGGGCGCCGGATCTGTCCGTTGCCCAGGGATGTTCCCGGGCTGGACATGTAGCCGGGCGGCCGTTCGGGCGGGCATGGCGTGACCTGTGTCTCTGGCGCCTGAAAACTAACGGCGCTAGTTTGGGGCGAGGACGACCGTGTCCGTCACCGTGCCCGGGAGGAACAGCCATGAAGGCCCACAACGGTATGTACATCGGCGGCGAATGGCGGCAAGCCGCGGCAACGGACACGATCGCGGTCGTGAATCCGGCGGACGAGCAGGTCATCGCCCACGTTCCGGCCGGGACGGCGGCCGATGTCGACGACGCGGTACGGGCGGCGCGCGCCGCGTTCCCCGGCTGGGCCGCGACCCCGCCGGCCGAGCGCGCCGCCCGGATCGGCGCGCTGCGCGACGTGCTGGCCGCCCGCAAGGACGAGATCGCCGAGACGGTCACCGCCGAACTGGGCTCCCCGCTGCCCATGTCGCAGATGGTGCACGCCGGGGTGCCGGTGCTCGTCGCCGGCTCGTACGCCGAACTGGCCGCGACGTACGCCTTCGAGGAGCGGCACGGCAACTCCACCGTCCTGCTGGAGCCGGTCGGCGTGGTCGGCGCGATCACCCCGTGGAACTACCCGCTGCACCAGATCGTCGCCAAGGTCGCTCCCGCGCTCGCCGCGGGCTGCACCGTCGTCCTCAAGCCCGCCGAGGACACCCCGCTCACCGCCCAGCTCTTCGCCGAGGCCACCGCCGAGGCGGGCCTGCCCGCCGGGGTCTTCAACCTCGTCACCGGCACGGGCCCGGTCGCCGGACAGGCCCTCGCCGCGCACGAGGACGTCGACCTGGTCTCCTTCACCGGCTCCACCGCCGTCGGGAAGCAGATCGGCGCGACCGCCGGCGGCGCGGTCAAGCGCGTGGCCCTGGAGCTTGGCGGGAAGTCCGCCAACGTCATCCTGCCCGGCGCCGATCTCGCCAAGGCCGTCAACGTCGGCGTCGCCAACGTGATGTCCAACTCCGGCCAGACGTGCAGCGCCTGGACCCGGATGCTGGTGGACGCCGACCGGTACGAGGAGGCCGTGGCTCTGGCCGCAGCGGCCGTCGCCAAGTACGTGCCCGGCGAGCGGGTCGGCCCACTCGTCAACGCCAAGCAGCGGGCCCGGGTGCGCGGTTACATCGAGAAGGGCATCGAGGAGGGCGCCCGCGTCGTCGCCGGCGGCCCCGAGGCGCCGCTCGCCACGGGCTACTACGTCAGCCCCACCGTCTTCGCGGACGTCACCCCGCAGATGACCATCGCCCAGGAGGAGATCTTCGGCCCGGTCATCGCGATCCTGAAGTATGAGGACGAGGACGACGCCCTGCGGATCGCCAACGGCACGGTGTACGGGCTCGCCGGCGCGGTCTGGGCCGCCGACGACGAACGGGCCGTCGCCTTCGCCCGGCGGATGGACACCGGCCAGGTCGACATCAACGGCGGCCGGTTCAACCCGCTCGCACCCTTCGGCGGCTACAAGCAGTCCGGCGTCGGCCGCGAACTGGGTGCCCACGGCCTCGCGGAGTACCTGCAGACCAAGTCCCTCCAGTTCTGACAGTCCTGAGTACGTTCCCGAGCCCGCACCCCCGATCAGCAAGGAGCCATCTCGTGGTCCGCGCCGCCGTACTGCCCGCCGTCGGAGCCCCGCTGGAGATCACCGGCATCGAACTTCCCGAGCCCGGCCCCGGCCAGGTGCGCGTCCGGCTCGCCGCGGCCGGGGTCTGCCATTCCGACCTCTCGCTGTCCAACGGCACGATGCGGGTACCGGTGCCCGCCGTCCTCGGCCACGAGGGAGCCGGCACCGTGCTCTCCGTGGGCGAGGGCGTCGGCCATGTCGCACCCGGTGACGCCGTGGTGCTCAACTGGGCTCCTTCCTGCGGCAATTGCCACCACTGCGGGATCGGCGAGGTCTGGCTCTGTGCCAACGCCCTGGCCGGGGCGGCCAACATCCACGCCCGCACCGCGGACGGCACCGAGCTCCACCCCGGGCTGAACGTCGCCGCCTTCGCGCAGGAGACCGTGGTCGCCGCGAACTGCGTGCTGCCCGCACCGGACGGCGTCCCGCTCACCGACGCCGCGCTGCTCGGCTGCGCGGTGCTGACCGGGTACGGCGCGGTCCACCACAGCGCCCGGGTCCGCTCCGGCGAGTCCGTCGTGGTGTTCGGCATCGGCGGCGTGGGCCTCGCGGTGCTCCAGTCCGCCCGGATCGCGGGTGCCGCGCGGATCATCGCGGTGGACGTCTCCCCGGACAAGGAGGAGTTGGCCCGGCGGGCGGGCGCCACCGACTACGTCATCGCCTCGGCCACCACGCCCCGCGAGATCCGCGGCCTCACCGGCGGCCAGGGCGCGGACGTCGCGATCGAGTGCGTCGGCCGGGCCGCCACCATCCGTACCGCCTGGGAGTCCACCCGCAGGGGCGGCCGCACCACGGTCGTCGGCATCGGTGGCAAGGACCAGGAGGTGACCTTCAACGCCCTGGAGATCTTCCACTGGGGCCGCTCCCTGACGGGCTGCGTGTACGGGAACAGCGACCCGGCCCGCGATCTGCCGGTGCTGGCCGCGCACATCGCGGCGGGCCGCTTCGACCTCTCCATGATGGTCACCGAACGGATCGGGCTCGACGGCATCCCGGCCGCCTTCGACAACATGATCGCCGGCAAGGGCGGCCGGGCCCTGGTGGTCTTCTAATCCCGCGAGCGTCCCGTCAGCAGCCGGGACGCCATCTCCCCCTGCTCGAACAGCTGGGCGGCCGGGCCCACGATCAGCGGGTCCGGCTCCCCGGCCACCGACGCGTCCTTGCCCGGGTAGTCGAAGCGGTGCAGCACGTGCCGGATCGCCTCCAGCCGGGCCCGCTTCTTGTCGTTGCTCTTGACCACGGTCCAGGGCGCGTCCGCCGTGTCCGTGTGGAAGAGCATCAGCTCCTTCGCCTCGGTGTACGCGTCCCACTTGTCGAGCGAGGCGAGGTCGACCGGGCTCAGCTTCCACTGCCGCACCGGATCGGTCTGCCGGTTCATGAACCGGTTGCGCTGCTCGTCGCGCGAGACGGAGAACCAGAACTTCACCAGGTGGATGCCGTCCCGCGCGAGCATCCGCTCGAACCCCGGTGCCTGGTGCATGAATTCGAGGTACTCGCGGGTCGAGCAGTACCCCATCACCCGCTCCACCCCGGCCCGGTTGTACCAGGACCGGTCGAACAGCACGATCTCCCCGGCGGCCGGCAGGTGCGCCACGTACCGCTGGAAGTACCACTGGGTGCGTTCGCGCTCGGTGGGCTTCTCCAGCGCCACCACCCGCGCGCCACGCGGATTGAGGTTCTCGGTGAACCGTTTGATCGTGCCGCCCTTGCCCGCGGCGTCGCGGCCCTCGAAGAGCACGACGAGGCGCTCGTCGTGCTCCTTGACCCAGTGCTGGAGCTTGAGCAGTTCGATCTGGAGGGCCCGCTTGGACTTGTCGTACGCCTTGCGGCGGAGCTTCTCGGTGTACGGATAGTCCTCCCGCCAGGCGTCACGGGGGTGGCCCTCGGGCTTTACCAGGGACGGCGTGGGTGCCGTCTTCTTCGCCTTCGTCCTCCCGCTAGGGCCGCTCCGCCGCTCGGCGCTCCGCGTCATGACGGGGTCCCTCCATCGGCCGGGCCGGATTCCTCCGCGTCGCACCAGTCTGCGTACGCGTCCGGGACACCGCCACCCCGGCGAGGCAGAGCAGCCCGCCGCCTATGGTGAGCAGGGCGGGGACCTCGTCCAGCAGCAACCAGGCCATCAGCACGACGAGCGCGGGCACCGCGTAGGTGGTGGCGCCCATCCGCCCGGCGGTGGTGCGGGCCAGCGCGTAGGCCCAGGTGGTGAAGGCCAGGGCGGTCGGGAAGAGGCCGAGGTAGACCATGTTCAGCGTCGCGGACAGCGGCGCGTCGGCGGCGTCCGAGACCAGCGCGCCGGAGAACGGCAGGCACGCCACCGTGCCGACCAGGCAGCCGAACGTGGTGATCTGGAGCGCCGATCCGTGCCCGAGCGCCGGCTTCTGGGCGACCACCCCGGCCGCGTACGTCACCGCGGCCAGCAGGCAGAGCAGCACGCCCAGGACGGAGGAGCTCCCCTTGCCCGACATGGAGAGCCCCACGACCACGGCGCCCGCGAAGGACACGCCCATGCCCATCGCCAGCCGGCGCGGCAGGCCCTCGCCGAGCAGCCGGGAGCCGAGCAGCGCGATCAGCAGCGGCCCGATGTTCACGACCATGGCGGCCGTTCCCGCGTCGACCTGCTGCTCACCCCAGTTGAGCACCACCATGTACAGGCCGAACCACAGCAGTCCGGAGGCGATGATCCCCGGCCAGGCCGCCCGCGGGGGAAGGCCCTCGCGTCTTACGAGCAGGAGCGCGCCCAGCGCCAGTGAGCCGGTCAGCAGCCGCCCGAGGGCCAGTGCGCCGGGGGAGTAGGCCTCGCCCGCGCTGCGGATGGAGACGAAGGCGGAGGCCCACAGCACCACGGTGGTGCAGGCGGCGGCGGGGGCCCGCCAGTCGGAGCGTGGCGCGGGGATAGTCGTCATGGCCCTGACCGTAAGGCCACGATCGTTCGGCGCCTACCGAATTGTGGCCGGCTCGATGCCCAGCCGCGCGGCCAGGGCCCGTTCCCCCTCCGGGGTGGCCCGCACCGCCCGCCCGGACCCGATCCGTACGCACCAGCCGGACTCCAGCACGTGGCGGCACAGAGCGGCGCCCGCGGCGCCCGCCAGATGCGGCCTGCGCTCGGTCCAGTCCAGGCACCCGCGTACGAGGGGGCGCCGCGACCCGGTCTCCAGGGCGGTCCCCAGTGCGCCGAACCAGTCGAGTCCGGCGTCGGTGAGCGCGAAGCCGGTGTCCTGCCGCAGCAGCCCCCGTCCGGTCATGGCGTCGGTGATCGCGAGTCCGATGCGGCCCGCGAGATGGTCGTAGCAGGTGCGGCCGCGGGCCAGTGCGCTGTCGGCGCCCGAGGCGCCCAGGGTGCGGGGTGCGGCGGGGGCGCCGGGGGCCTCCCGGCCCGCCAGATCCTCGACGAGGTGGGCGGCCTGCTCGCCGGCGAGCCGTACATAGCGGTGCCGGCCCTGCCGCTCCTCGGCCAGCAGCCCGCCCGCGACGAGCTTGCCCAGGTGCTCGCTGGCGGTCGACGGGGCCACTGACGCGTGCCGGGCCAGTTCGCCCGCGGTCCAGGCCCGGCCGTCGAGCAGGGCCAGGCAGAAGACGGCGCGGGTCTCGTCCGCGAGGAGGGCGGCCAGGGCGGCGAGGCGGGGCGCGGCGGGGTCGGGGTATGCCATGTGTTCCAGGATGCGTCAGGAACGCTTCGGCGCCGGCCGAACGGTCCCGGCGGCCGTGGGCGGCGCGTACTGCAGGCCGAGGCCGTCGATCAGCGCGCGCAGCCCCGTCTCGAAGGCCCCCTCGTCGACCTGCTGGCGGCGTTCGGCCAGCAGATGGGCCTGGCCGAGGTGCGGGTAGTCGGCGGGGTCGTACGCGGTCTCGTCGTCCACGAAACCCCGGGCGAAGGAGCCGAGCGCCGAGCCGGTGATGAAGTAGCGCATCAGTGCGCCGATGTACGTGGCCTGGGCGGGCGGCCAGCCCGCGCGGACCATGGCCCCGAACACCGCGTCCGCGACCCGCAGACCGGCCGGGCGGCGGCCGGGGCCCTGGGCGAGCACCGGGACGATGTGCGGGTGCTCGGTGAGCGCCGCACGATAGGAGACCGCCCAGTCGTGCAGGGCGGCCCGCCAGTCACGGCTGTCGGACTCGTCGAACATCGACAGATCGACCTGTGCGGAGACGGCGTCGGCGACCGCGTCCAGGATCTCGTCCTTGTTGCGGAAGTGGTTGTACAGCGACGGTCCGCTGACCCCGAGCTCGGCCGCCAGCCGCCGCGTCGACACGGCGTCGAGCCCCTCGGCGTCCACGAGGGCACCCGCCGTGGCGACGATGCGGTCTCTGCTGAGGAGGGGCTTGCGCGGGCGGGCCATGCGGCACATAGTAGGGCCAAGACATTAAACTAGCAGTGCTAATTAAAACTGGAGGGCCGAGCGATGAACCTGGAGCTCAGCGAGGAGCAGGAAGCCGTCAGGCAGCTCGCCAAGGACTTCGTCGCCCGCGACATCGCGCCGCACGTCGTCGAGTGGGACCGGGCCGAGAACGTCGACAAGTCGATCGTGAAGAAGCTGGGCTCCCTCGGCTTCCTCGGGCTGACCGTCCCCGAGGAGTACGGCGGCTCGGGCGGCGACCACCTCGCGTACTGCCTGGTGACCGAGGAGCTCGGCCGTGGCGACTCCTCGGTCCGCGGCATCGTCTCCGTCTCCCTGGGGCTGGTCGCCAAGACCATCGCCGCCTGGGGCGACGAGGAGCAGAAGCGGCAGTGGCTGCCGAGGCTGACCTCGGGCGACGCGGTGGGCTGCTTCGGACTCACCGAACCGGGCACCGGCTCGGACGCCGGGAACCTGACCACCAGGGCCGTGCGGGACGGCGGGGGCTACGTCATCAACGGCTCCAAGATGTTCATCACCAACGGCACCTGGGCCGATGTGGTGCTGCTCTTCGCCCGCACCAACGACACCCCCGGCCACAAGGGCATATCCGCCTTCCTGGTCCCCGCCGACACCCCCGGCCTCAGCCGGCGCACCATCCACGGCAAGCTCGGCCTGCGCGGCCAGGCGACCGCCGAGGTGGTACTCGAAGACGTCAGGGTCCCCGCCACCACGCTGATCGGCCCCGAGGGCAAGGGCTTCTCGATCGCCATGTCCGCCCTGGCCAAGGGGCGGATGTCGGTGGCGGCCGGCTGTGTCGGCATCGCCCAGGCCGCGCTGGACGCCGCCGTCGGATACGCCGGTGAACGCGAGCAGTTCGGCAGGCCCATCGCGGGCTACCAGCTCGTCCAGGAGCTCATCAGCGACATCGCCGTGGACGTCGACGCCGCCCGGCTGCTCACCTGGCGGGTGGCCGACCTGATCGACCGGGGCGAGGAGTTCGCCACCGCCGCGTCCAAGGCCAAGCTCTTCGCCTCCGAGGCCGCCGTGCGCGCCGCCAACAACGCCCTCCAGGTGTTCGGCGGCTACGGCTACATCGACGAGTACCCGGTCGGCAAGCTGTTGCGCGACGCCCGCGTGATGACGCTCTACGAGGGAACCAGTCAGATCCAGAAGCTGATCATCGGCCGGGCGCTGACCGGGGTCTCCGCCTTCTGAGGCCGTGGCCCGCACCCGAACGGGCGTCTGAGTACCTGACTGAGTACCCGGACGGATGTGGTGTGCGTCATACCGCCGGATGCTGGGCGGCATGAGTGAGACGACATCGGTCAAGCAGCAGAGCACCGCCGCCTTCTACGGTCAGGCCGTCGCATCCTTCGGGGTGGCGATGGGCGCGGTGGCCCTCGGTATCTACTTCCTCGACGCGGATGCCTGGGTGCGCGGGTTCCTCGCCATCGGCGTCCTGTACCTCGTCACGTCCTCCTTCACCCTGGCCAAGGTCATCAGGGACCGGCAGGAGGCGGGCCAGCTGGTCAGCCGGGTCGACCAGGCCCGGCTGGAGAAGATCCTCGCCGAGCACGACCCCTTCCAGAAGCTCTGACGATCTCACGCCCCGGACCCCTAAGCGCTTGCTCAGGATCGGGGTATGGTGTTCGTCCTGCTGACTGAGAGGGGCCACTGACGATGAGCACGGCGCAGGAGACCGACGGCGAGAACACGCCGTGGGTCGAAGTGACGCCCGAGGCTGCCAGGCGGCTTCTCGTCGCCGCCGTCGACGCCTTCGCCGAGCGCGGGTACCACGCGACCACCACCCGGGACATCGCGGGCCGCGCCGGAATGAGCCCCGCCGCGCTCTACATCCACTACAAGACGAAGGAAGAGCTGCTCCACCGGATCAGCAGGATCGGTCACGACCGCGCCCTGGCCGTCCTGGAAGCGGCCGCCGACAGCGAGGGCACCGCCGCCGAACGGCTGGACGCCGCGGTCCGGTCCTTCGTCCAGTGGCACGCCGAGCGGCACGCCACCGCCCGCGTCGTGCAGTACGAACTCGACGCCCTCGGCCCGGAACACCGGGCCGAGATCATCGAACTGCGCCGCCGGAGCGACGCGGTGGTGCGCCGGATCATCGGGGAGGGCGTGGCGGCGGGCGAGTTCGACGTCCCCGATGTGCCGGGCACCGCGCTCGCCGTGCTGTCGCTCTGCATCGACGTGGCGCGGTGGTTCAACGCCCAGGGCAGCCGGACACCGGACGAGGTCGGCGACCTGTACGCGGGCCTCGTGCTGCGCATGGTCGCGGCCGGACGGTGACCCGGCCGCCCCCGGCCCCGGCTCAGAAGTAGTACCGCGACACCGACTCGGCCACGCAGGCCGGCTTGTCGCCGCCCTCGCGCTCCACCGTGACGACCGCGGTGACCTGTACGCCGCCGCCCGCCTCCTCCACGCTCCTGAGGACCGCCGTCGCCCGCAGCCGCGAGCCCACGGGCACCGTGGAGGGGAAACGGACCTTGTTGGTCCCGTAGTTGATGCCCATCTTCATGCCCTCGACCCGCATGACCTGGGGCACGAGCGCCGGCAGCAGTGAGAGCGTGAGGTAGCCGTGCGCGATCGTCGTACCGAACGGCCCGGCCGCGGCCCGCTCCGGGTCCACATGGATCCACTGGTGGTCGCCGGTGGCGTCCGCGAAGAGATCGATCCTCTTCTGCTCGACCTCCAGCCAGTCGCTGTACCCCAGCTGCTCGCCCACCCCGTCGCGCAGCTCCTGCGCGGACGTGAAGATCCTCGGCTCTGCCATGTTCCCGGCCCTGCCTTCCCGCTCTCGGCCATCCGTCATCGCGCTGTCTAAGCGCTTGCTCAGCATGGTTCGCGGGTGCCTTCCTGTCAACGACGGACCGGCCGGTACCGGGACACGTAGGGTTCGAGGGGTGCCCCAGATCCCACAGACACTCCATGAACTCACGGTCGGCCAGCTCTCCGCGCGCAGCGGCGCCGCCGTTTCGGCCCTGCACTTCTACGAGGCCAAGGGCCTGATCAGCAGCCGCCGCACCAGCGGGAACCAGCGGCGCTACGACAGGGACGCGCTGCGCCGGGTCGCCTTCGTCCGCGCCGCCCAGCGGGTCGGCATCCCGCTCGCCACCATCCGCGACGCGCTGGCCGAGCTCCCGGAGGAGCGCACCCCCAACCGCGACGACTGGGCACGGCTCTCCGAGGCGTGGCGCTCCGAGCTGGACGAGCGGATCGTGCAGCTGGCGCGCCTGCGCGACCACCTCACCGACTGCATCGGCTGCGGGTGCCTGTCGCTGGAGAACTGTGTGCTCTCCAACCCGGACGACATCTCCGGTGAGCGGATGAGCGGCTCGCGGCTGATGCCGGGCAAGGTCGCGAAGGGCGCCGGGGGAGGGTGCTGAGGCGGGCCCGTACGTATGTGTTGCCCGTCCGGCAGCCGTGCGTCGTCGGACGCCGGGCGGGCCGCTCCGTTCCTCAGGCCACCGATGCCAGGCCGCACAGCCGGGTCCGCCGGGCCTTCGCCAGTGCCGCCCGGGTGAGCACGGGCTGCGGCACCACGATTCCGCACCCGGTGCAGACCGGGCCGGACCACGGCTCGCTGTCCAGGTCCTGCCGCCAGGCGATCCGGCCCTGTGCGCAGACCGGGCAGGCCTCGCCCGGCTCCGACTCCAGGGCGGAGATCAGCCGCGCCAGCACCTCCGCGAGGGGCGCGGCCGGATGGACGGCCGGGTCGTCGCACCGGGCGACCCCGTTCCCGCCCCAGGTGCGCCGGTGCCAGTCGTCGAACGCGCCGGGCCGGCGCAGTCCGTCGTGCTTCTCCCGCCGGCGGCGCTCGGCGAACCCCGCCTCGTAGCCGAGCCAGACCGCGCGGGCGGTCTCCAGCTCCTCCAGCGCGCGCATCAGCCGCACCGGATCGGGGGCCCGGTCCTCGTGCCCTATTCCGTGCCTGGCACACAGGTGGTCCCAGGTCGCCCGGTGCCCGTAAGGGGCGAAGCGTTCCAGGCACTTGCGCAGCGAGTACCGCCGCAGTGCCAGATCGCTCCGCGGATCGCGGACCTGTCTCGCAAGACTCCGGAAACCGGCCATTGCGCTGCCACCTCCGTCGCTCGTACTCCGTCGCCCCGAAAACCGGGCGTCAACCAATGGACGTACGACTGCCCGGATCGGCTCCATCCATGAGTGCGGCGGTCCAGCCAATGAGATGACCGGTCGTCATGTGGCCGCATGTGGCGATTCGGAAAAGGTGACTGATGTTCACCTTACCGACGGGTCATACCGCCGGTAACGTCCGGCGCATCGGCCTTTCCGAGGAGCACGCATGCCCCCACGCACCGGCACCACCGCCCGCACCGGCAAGTTCCGGGCCGCCACGATCGCGGCCGTTCTCGCACTCGGCGCCTCACTGCTGGCCACCGCGCCCCACGCGGGCGCCGCCGAGCCGGATCCCGTACCCGACTACTGCCAGGGACAGTGCGACGACATCCTGCCCCCCGGCGAGAACGGCAATGCCACCCTCGTCGAGATTCTGGGCAACAAGGCGTTCGGCACCCACCCCGCGCACAGCGACGACCAGCTCAACCGCTACGACGGGCTGGTGGCCGGGCACACCGGCCTCACCGACCAGAAGCTCACCGACTTCTTCAACGACGCCTCCTTCGGCGTCCCCAAGGACCAGGTCGAGTCCGTCACCGCGCCCCGGAGCGACGTCACCATCACCCGCGACAAGGTGTCCGGCGTCCCGCACATCAAGGGCACCACCCGCTACGGCACCGAGTTCGGCGCCGGGTTCGCGGCCGGGCAGGACCGGCTCTGGCTCATGGACCTCTTCCGCCACATCGGGCGCGGGCAGCTCACCTCGTTCGCCGGCGGCGCGCTGGCCAACCAGGGCCTGGAACAGCAGTTCTGGCCGCAGGCCCCGTACACCGAGGACGATCTCAAGGCCCAGGTCGAGTACATAAGGACCCACGAGGGTGCCCGCGGCGAGCAGGCCATGGCCGATGCCCAGGCCTATGTGGACGGCATCAACTCCTACCGCGAGAAGTCGAAGAAGGGCCGCTACTTCCCCGGCGAGTACGTCCTCACCGGCAAGATCGACGCCATCACCAACGTCGGTGAGATCCAGCCGTTCGAGCTGACCGACCTGATCTCGATCGCCTCCGTGGTCGGCGGCCAGTTCGGCGGCGGCGGTGGCGGCGAGGTCCAGGCCGCGCTCTCGCTGCTCTCCGCCCAGCAGAAGTACGGAGTGGCCGAAGGCACCAAGGTCTGGGAGTCGTTCCGGCAGCGCAACGACCCCGAGGCCGTGCTCACCGTCCACGACGGCACCTCGTTCCCGTACGCGAACAAGCCCGACAACGCCGTCGGCACAGCGCTCCCGGACCCCGGCTCGGTCACCGCCGAACCCCTGATCCACGACCGCACCGGCTCGGCGGGCACCGACGCCAAGGCCCCGGTCAAGGCACCCGCCGAGCTCAAGAAGGCCCAGGGCATCTACGACGACGGGGTCATCCCCGAGGGCTCGCTCCCCGGCTCCGGCACCGGCGCCCAGAAGCGCGGGATGTCCAACGCCCTGCTGGTCTCCGGCAAGAGCACCGCGAGCGGGAACCCGATCGCCGTGTTCGGCCCGCAGACCGGCTACTTCGCCCCGCAGCTGATGATGCTCCAGGAGATCCAGGGTCCCGGCATCAGCGCCCGGGGTGTCTCCTTCGCCGGTGTCGGCATGTACATCCAGATGGGCCGGGGCCAGGACTACGCCTGGAGCGCCACCTCCGCGGGCCAGGACATCACCGACACCTACACCGTCGAACTGTGCGAGCCCGACGGCTCGGCGCCCACCAAGAACTCCACGCACTACCTCGACCGGGGCGACTGCACCGCCATGGAGAAGCTGGAGCGCACCAACTCCTGGAGCCCCACCGTCGCCGACTCCACGGCCAAGGGCTCCTACCGGATGCAGGTGTGGCGCACCGGCTACGGAGTGGTCACCCACCGCGCCACGGTGGACGGCAAGCCGGTCGCGTACACCTCGCTGCGCACCACCTACCGGCACGAGGCCGACTCGATCGTCGGCTTCCAGATGCTCAACGATCCCTCCTACGTGAGCGACGCCGCCTCCTTCCAGCGGGCGGCGAGCAACATCGACTACGCCTTCAACTGGTTCTACGCCGACTCGCGCACCGCCGCCTTCTACAACAGCGGCATGAACCCGGTGCGCGCCCCCGGCGTCGACCCGGCGCTGCCGATCAAGGCCGAGAAGGCGTACGAGTGGCAGGGCTACGACCGGGCGGCCAACACCGCCGACTACACCCCGTTCGCCGAGCACCCGCACTCCAGCGGCCAGGACTACTACGTGTCCTGGAACAACAAGCAGGCCGAGGGATACGCCTCCGCCGGCTTCGGGCTCAGCGCGGTGCACCGGGCCGACCTGCTCGACGAGCGGGTGTCCAAGCTGGTCCAGGAGGGCGGCGTGACCCGCGCCTCGCTCACCCGCGCCATGGCGGACGCGGCACTCACCGACCTGCGCGGGGAGCAGCTGCTGCCCGAACTGCTGAAGGTGATCCGCTCCCAGCCGGTCACCGACCCGGAGCTGAACGCGGTGGTCCAGCAGCTGGACTCCTGGCGGGCGGCGGGCGCCCAGCGCAAGGAGAGCAGCCCCGGTTCGCACGCGTACACCTACGCCGACGCGGTACGGATCATGGACGCGTGGTGGCCGAAGCTGATCGACGCGGAGTTCAGGCCCGGCCTCGGTGACGACCTGTACGGGGCGCTGACCGCCAACCTCGCCACCGACGAGTCCCCGGCGGCCAGCCACGGGCCGAGCGGCGCGCACAGCGGTTCGGCGTTCCAGTACGGCTGGTGGGGGTTCGCGGACAAGGACCTGCGCCAGGTGCTCGGACAGCCGGTCAAGGGGCCGCTGGCCAGGACCTACTGCGGCAACGGCGATCTGAGCAGCTGCCGCGCGGCGCTGCTGTCCTCGCTGAAGCAGGCGGCGGCGGTACCGTCGGCCGAGGTCTATCCGGCCGACGCCACCTGCAAGGCCGGTGAGCAGTGGTGCACCGACTCGATCATCCACCGGGCACTGGGCGGGATCGCGCAGAAGGCGATCCACTGGCAGAACCGCCCGACGTACCAGCAGGTGGTGGAGTTCCCGGCGCACCGCTGACGCCGGCCGGCCGGGCGGGTCCCTCGCGGGGGCCCGCCCGGCACACCATCAGCGGTACTGCAGGTACCGCTTGCGCACGGCCCGGAACGCGGCGAGGTCCTTCGCCCACGCCCCCACCACCTCGTCCGTGTCCGCGCCCGCGTCGATCATCGTGCGGACCCGGGTGTTGCCGGTGAGCTTGTCGATCCAGTTGTCCGACCGCCAGGCGAACCCGCTCCAGGTCTGCTTCGCCGTCACCAGCAGCGCGATCCCGGTGCGCACCGGATCGAAGACCTCGCGGTCCTGGACGTGCAGTTGGACCCCGCCCACCGTCTTCCCCTCGAACTTGGAGAACGTCGGCGCGAAGTACGCCTCGCGGAAGGCCACTCCGGGCAGGGCGAGCGCGTTCGCGGCGGCCGCCCACGTGTGGTCGATGCCCTCCGCGCCCAGCAGCTCGAACGGGCGCGTCGTGCCGCGCCCCTCGGAGAGGTTCGTGCCCTCGAAGAGGCAGGTGCCCGAGTAGACGAGCGCCGTGTCGGGCGTCGGCATGTTCGGGCTCGGCGGCACCCACGGCAGACCGCTCGCGTCGAAGAAGTCCGAGCGCGACCACCCCGACATCTTCACAATCTCCAGCTCGGCCGGACGGTCCGCGAGGAACTCCCCGTTGAACAGCAGGGCGAGCTCGGTGACCGTCATCCCGTGCGCCTGGGAGATCTCCCGGCGCCCCACGAAGGTGCCGAAGGCCGGATCGAGGACCGGCCCCAGGGCCGCCCGCCCGGACACCGGGTTCGGCCGGTCCAGGACGACGAACCTCTTGCCCGCGAGGGCCGCCGCCTCCATGCAGTCGTACAGCGTCCAGATGTAGGTGTAGAAGCGCGCGCCCGCGTCCTGGATGTCGAAGACGATCGTGTCGACGCCGGACTGCGTGAACACGTCGGCCAGTGGCTGCCCGCTCTTGAGGTACGTGTCGTATACCGGCAGCCCGGTCGCGGGGTCGTCGTACCGGCCCTCCGAGCCGCCCGCCTGCGCGGTGCCGCGGAAGCCGTGCTCGGGGCCGAAGACGGCCGTCAGGTTCACCCGCCCGTCCCCGTGCATCACATCGACGATGTGCCGGAGTTCGGAGGTGACCCCCGTCGGGTTGGTGACGATCCCGACCCGCTGCCCCTTCAGGAGCGCGTAGCCGTCCGCAGCCAGCCGGTCGAAGCCGGTGCGGAGGCCGCCGTGTCCGCCGCCCCCGTGCCCGTGTCCCTTGCCGTGCGACGTGCCGGCGGCGGCGGGTGCGGCGGTCGCCGCGAGAGCTCCGACGGCACCGCCGGCGGCCAGCAAACCGCGTCTGGTCAGGCTCATTCGGCTACCTCCATGATCGCGACGTCTGTCATGGTCACGCACGCTAGCGCGCACCGGGTCCGCAGGGAACGAGCCGGACGCCCCCGATGCGGCAGGAGTGACGTATGAGGGGCGCCCGCCTCTTCCCCGACGACATACCGACTGGTTAGTCTGCTGGTGCAGCCGGCAGAGAGAGGCGGGACCGATGAGTACGGTGCAGGGCGCGGGCGTAGTGGTCACGGGGGCCGGAGGCGGCATCGGAGCCGCGCTGGCCCGCAGATTCGCCGCCGAGGGCGCACGGGTCGTGGTCAACGACCTCGACGAGGGCCGGATCGGGGCGCTGGCCCGGGAGATCGGCGGCGTCGCCGTCGCCGGTGACGCCTCCGGGATCCTCGACGCCGCCCGGGACGCCCTGGACGGCACGGTGGACATCTACTGCGCCAACGCGGGGCTCGCCTCGCCCGGTGACGTCTTCGCGGACGAGGAGGTCTGGGCCGCCGCCTGGGACGTCAACGTGATGGCCCACGTCCGCGCGGCAAGGGCGCTGCTCCCGGACTGGCTGGAGCGCGGCAGCGGCAGGTTCGTCTCCACCGCGTCGGCCGCCGGGCTGCTCACGATGATCGGCGCGGCGCCCTACAGCGTCACCAAGCACGGGGTGGTCGCCTTCGCGGAGTGGCTCGCCCTCACCTACGGCCACCGCGGCGTCAAGGTCCACGCGATCTGCCCGCAGGGCGTGCGCACCGACATGCTGACCGCCGCCGGATCGGCCGGGGAACTCGTGCTCGCCCCCGGCGCCATCGAGCCCGAGGCCGTCGCCGACGCGCTCTTCGCGGCCATGGCCGAGGACCGTTTCCTCGTCCTGCCGCACCCGGAGGTCGCCACGTACTACCGGTCCCGGGCCAAGGACACCGACCACTGGCTCGGCAGCATGAACCATCTCCAGCAGAAGTGGGAGGCGACCGGCGCATGACCGAGTCGATCTACGCGGCGAAGCCCTGGCTCCCGCTGCTCAGCGAGGCCCAGCGGGCCCCGGTCCACCCCGCCGCCACCCTGGTGCACGCCTTCCGCGCCTCGGTGGCCCGCACCCCGGACCACCCGGCACTGGCCTACTTCGACGGGCGCCTCAGCTACCGAGAGACCGACGCGCTCTCCGACTCCGTGGCCGGTCACCTGGCCGCGCGGGGGCTGGAGCGCGGCGACCGGGTCGCGATCATGCTGCAGAACTCGCCGCACTTCGTCATCGCGCTGCTCGGCGCCTGGAAGGCCGGGGCGACGGTCGTCCCGCTCAACCCGATGTACAAGTCCGGCGAGGTCGGCCACGTCCTGAAGGACGCCGAGGTCTCCGCGCTGATCTGCTCGGACCGGGCCTGGGACGCCTATCTGCGGGACACCGCGGCGGCCGCCCCGGCCGTCCGGATCGCCGTCACCGCCTGCGAACTGGACTTCCAGACCACGAACGACGAGCGGGTGCTCGAATTCGACCGGCTGCCCGCCGACGACGCCGACGATCTGGTGGCCGTCGCACGCCACGGCCTCGCCGCTCCGGCCGGCCGGGAGCTCACCGCCGCCGACGTGGCGCTGATCAGCTACACCTCCGGCACCAGCGGCACCCCCAAGGGCGCCATGAACGCGCACGGCAACATCATGGTCAACGCCGAGCGCCAGCGCACCGGCCACCCCGTCCCCGAGGGCTCCGCCTACTTCGCCCTCGCCCCGCTCTTCCACATCACCGGCATGGTCTGCCAGCTGGCCGCCTGCCTCGCCAACGCCGGCACCCTGGTCCTGGCGTACCGCTTCCACCCCGGCGTGGTCCTGGACGCCTTCACCGAGCACCGCCCCGCCTACACCGTCGGCCCCTCGACCGCCTTCATGGCGCTCGCCGCGACCCCCGGCGTCACCCCGGCGCACTTCGGCTCCTTCCGGGTGATCTCCTCCGGCGGCGCGCCCCTGCCGCCCGCACTCGTCGAGAAGTTCCGGGCGGACTTCGGCCCGTACATCCGCAACGGCTACGGCCTCACCGAGTGCACCGCGCCCTGCGCCTCCGTGCCGCCGGAGCGCGAGGCCCCGGTGGACCCGGTGTCCGGGACCCTCTCGGTCGGCGTGCCGGGCCCGGACACGGTGGTGCGGATCATCGACGAGAACGGCGCGGACGTGCCCTTCGGCGAGCAGGGCGAGATCGCGGTGCGCGGACCGCAGGTCGTCTCCGGCTACTGGCGACTGCCCGAGGCCACCGCCGCAGCCTTCCCGGACGGCGAACTGCGCACCGGCGACATCGGCTTCATGGACCGCGAGGGCTGGCTCTACGTCGTCGACCGCAAGAAGGACATGATCAACGCCTCCGGCTTCAAGGTCTGGCCGCGCGAGGTGGAGGACGTCCTCTACACCCATCCGGCGGTCCGCGAGGCGGCCGTCGTGGGCGTCCCCGACGCCTACCGGGGCGAGACGGTCCGCGCCTACGTCAGCCTGCGCCCGGGCACCTCGGTGGAACCGGGCGAACTGGGCGCGTACTGCAAGGAACGGCTCGCCGCGTACAAGTACCCGCGCGAAGTCGAGGTCCTGACCGAACTTCCCAAGACGGCAAGTGGGAAGATCCTCAGGCGGGAACTGCGTTCACCCCGCTAGGACCGGTTCACGCACTGCACGGATGGAAGGCGGCGGCCATGGCCAAGGCGACGGACGGGAGCGGCACCCCCGTTCCCCAGCGGCTGCTCGCCGCCGCCACCCGGCTCTTCGCCGAGCAGGGGTACGACCGCACCTCGGTCCAGGAGATCGTGGAGGCGGCCGGCGTCACCAAGGGCGCGCTGTACCACTACTTCGGCTCCAAGGAGGACCTCCTCCAGGAGGTCTACGCCCGGGTGCTGCGGCTCCAGCAGGAGCGCCTCGACGCCTTCGCGGACGCCGACGCGCCCGTGGAGCGGCGACTGCGCGACGCGGCGGCCGACGTGGTCGTCACCACCATCGAGAACCTCGACGACGCCTCGATCTTCTTCCGCTCGATGCACCACCTGAGCCCCGAGAAGAACAAGCAGGTACGGCTGGAGCGGCGCCGCTACCACGAGCGCTTCCGCGCCCTGGTGGAGGAGGGGCAGCGCAGCGGGGTGTTCTCCACCGCCACGCCGGCGGACCTGATCGTCGACTACCACTTCGGCTCGGTCCACCACCTTTCCACCTGGTACCGGCCGGACGGCCCGCTCAGCCAGCAGGAGGTCGCCGACCATCTGGCCGACCTGCTGCTGCGCGCGCTGCGCCCTTAGGGCCTGCACAGGCGACCGGGAGCGGAGGCGCCGCGCTCGGCGGTTCAGGGTCCCTCGTCGGCCAGCCGCCCCAGCAGCGCCTCCGCCGCCGGATTGCGCGGCCGGGGAGCCCGGCCCACCAGCAGCACCGTCCGGCCCGGCTCCGGCTGCCGGATGGACACACACGGCAGCCCGGCGTCCTCACCGATCCGGCGCGGCACGATCGCCACGCCGATGCCCGCCCGTACGAGATCCACGAGCAGCCGGATCTGGGTGACATCGCAGGTGATCCGGCGCTCCAGACCGCAGTGCGCCGCCAGCCGCCGCACCGCCGTCTCCAGACCCGTACCGGCCCGGAAGTCCACGAACGGCTCGTCGGCGAGGTCCCTGATCAGGGTGCGCCCGGCCGTCGCCAGCCGGTGGCCCGGGGCGGTGATCAGGACCAGGTCCTCCTGCCAGGAGGCGAACGCCGCGATGCCGTCCGGGAGTTCGGCGGCATCCGGGGCCAGATAGGCGAGGTCCAGCTCACCCGCG
Source organism: Streptomyces sp. NPDC048462 (assembly GCF_043200175.1). Taxonomy (NCBI): domain Bacteria; kingdom Bacillati; phylum Actinomycetota; class Actinomycetes; order Kitasatosporales; family Streptomycetaceae; genus Streptomyces; species Streptomyces sp. NPDC048462. The sequence goes on along the minus strand of NZ_JBICXG010000020.1, from coordinate 81,885 downwards.
AGCACCCCCGCCACCAGCTCCGGGGTCGTCGCCTCCCGCAAGGAGATCTGCACCCCGGGCCGCAGCCGGTGGAAAGCGGCCAGTTCGGCGGCGAGATCCACACAGGTCAGCGTCTGGATCGTGCCGATCCGCACCCGCCCGGTTGCCAGACCCGACACGGCGGCCACCGCGTCGCGGGCGTCGTCCGTCCCCGCGAGCACCGTCCGGGCCGAGGGAAGCAGGGCCCGCCCCGCCTCCGTCAGCACCACCCGGCGGCCGGTGCGGTCGAACAGTTCGGCTCCCAGCTCCCGTTCGAGGTTGCGCACGGACGTGCTCAGCGCGGACTGCACGATCAGTTCGGCGCGTGCGGCGGCGGTGAAGCTGCCGTGCGTGATCACCGCCATGAAGTGGCGGAGCTGGCGAATCTCCATCCATCTACAATAGTGATGGCAGCCAGCGAAACCATCTGTTGGACCGAACCGGCCGGCGGGGCCACGCTGGATACATGGCGCACATTCAGACATCGACGCGTGTTCCTGCCCTGTGGACCGTGGCCTACGGGCCGCACCGCCCGTTGACCGTCCGGATCCTCGCACGGTGCCTGCTGCGGGTGCGGGCCTTCGCCCGGGACCTGGCGCTGGCCGACCACGTACCGTACGGCGGCTACTGAGCCGGCGGGCACGGGCCCGAAACGGGTTGGTGCGGCCGCGACGCACCCGGTTAGCATCCGACGATGCGGACGCCGGTCGACGAAGAGATCCACGCCCTGGGCCGGCAGACCGGCCACGAGGACCCCGTGCGGCGTCACGCGGCACTCGTCCGGCTGACCGAGCTCGTCACCGCGTGCCCCCCGTCCGACGACGTGGAGAGGGACGTACTCGCCGGACTGCTGCCCACCGCCCTCACCGGACCGCCGGAGGCCGATCTCCTCCTGGCCGGCCTCTACGAGCGACTCGGCGACCGGCTGACGGGCCGCCCCCGGCCCCAGTGGCGTACGGCCGGGCACCTGCCGGCAACGGTGCGGATCGCCTGGCTGCGCGCCGACGTCTTCCACGATCCCGGGATCCTCCGCGAGGAGGCCCCAAACGAGATCCTCCACCAGGCCGTGCGCGGGATGAGCATCACCGCCGCGCTCCGGCCGGACCGGCTGGTGGACGAGCTGGCGGACACCGGTGATCCGGTGCTGCGGGCCGAGGCGCTGCGGCTGGCCCGTGAGGGACTGCACGCCGGACTGCTCGCCCCGGCGGCGGTCCGCGAGAAGCTGATCGCCCTGCTGGCGGCGGACAGCGTCCCGGTCGTCGCGGGCGCGCTGGGCGAACTGGCCGAACCGTGGGCCGCGACGGCCCCGCTGCCGCCCGCCCTTCTCGCTCCGTTCTTCTTCCCCCGCCCGGTACGGGAACGGACCGGGGAGGTGCCGGAGGGCTCGGTGCCGCAGCAGGCCGGGGTACCGGCCGAGGACGCCGTGCGGGAACGGCCCGCCGTTGCCGGAGCAGCCCTGACGGCCGCCGCCCGCCACGGCCACCGCGAGCTGCTGCGCGGGGTCGTCGAGGACCCCCGGCAGGCGCCCGGCCTGCGCCGGCGCGGGATGGAACTGCTCGGCGAACTGGCGGACCGCGACGACATCGGCGACCTGATCGCCGTCGCGGCCGGCGATCCCCTGCTGCTCGGCGGCCCGGCGGTGGTCTGCCTGCGCGGGCTCCACCGCCGCGGGCACTTCCCCCACGACCCCCAGGTCCACACACTCGTCGGCCTGGCCCTGTCCGATCACTCGATCCCGGCCCGCGACGTGGCGACGATCCTCTTCACCTCCCGCCACGAAGCGCTTCGGGTACTGACGGACGCGCCGGCCGCCGATCCGGGCTGGCCGCGGCGGCTCGAACTGCTCGTCGCCCTGGCCGGACAGGGCACGGGCGACCTCCCGGTCGGTGACGTCATCACCCGCCTGCTGCCCTCGGCCCCCGAGCCCGTGCCCTTCCTCGGCGCGATCCGCGCACTGCGTCACACCGATGCCGAGGAGGCCGTGCTCGCCCTGCTGCCCGCCGCGCCGGACGCCGCCCTGGACACGCTGGAGGCGATCGGCGGGGACCGGACGGTACGGGCCCTGGCCGAAGGGCTGGGCCTCGCCACCGGAGTGACGGCGCCCCACCTGCGCCCCGCACGAGGCCGCGCCCTCGAACTGCTCTGGCAGCTGAACCGGGACCCGGACCGGCGCCGCGCCCTGCTCGACCGGCTCGACCCCGTCGACCTGCCGCCGCGCGTCGCGGCCGGCCTCGGCGGACCCGACGCGGCCGAACTGGCCCTGCTGACCTCCCACCTGGACCCGGACGCACCGGTGGAGGCGCTGTGCCGGCTCGCTGCCCACGGCGATGCCGCGACCCTCCCGGCCATCACCGACCTGCTGTCGCGCGTCGTGGCCGGCCTGGCCGCTTCGAGGAGGCCGGACGCGGCGCCCCGGACCGGGGAACACGGGCAGCCGGCCGGTGAGCCCGCCGTGCCGCAGGAGGTCCTGGACGCCCTGAGCGCCCTCGGCCGCCGGCTCCACGAGCGGGGCGCGATCCGGCCCGTCTGCCTGCTCGGCGTGGAGGCGGAGAACGCCGGGCACGCGCTCGTCGCGAGCACGGCGCTGGACCTCGTCGACCGCCCGGGACTCTCCGACGACGAGCACGTGGTCCTGCTCGAACTGCTGCTCAGGGCCCCCTGGACCGGCACCCGCGCACGGGTGCACCGACTGCTGCGCCACCGCGACCGGCACGTGCGGGGGCGCGTCATCGCCCTGCTTGCACACGACGCCACGGGCGAGGACGCCCAGGCGCTGTCGGCTTCGCTCATCGCACTGACGAGGGCGAAGGACATCCAGACCGTCCGGCAGGCCCTGCTCGCCCTGGGCCACGCCCGTGCCCACTGGGCGAGCGCCGCGGTCGCCGCCTGCCTCGGCCACCCGAACATGAACATCAGGAAGACGGCGGCCGAGGCGCTGGTGCGGGCAGGCGCACCGGCGGCGCTCCCCGAGCTCCTGTCCCGGCTCGGGCAGGAGAGCAACCTCGCCCTGCGTGCCTCCCTCGTCGCCGCCCTGCGCGCCGTCCTCGGGGACGCCTACGCGGCCACCCTCGTCGCCGCCGCCGAACACAGCCGGGAGGAGGCCACCGGCCGGCTGCTGCTGGGCCTGCACGGCGTCCTCACCGCACGCTCGGTGCGGGCACTGGACGAGCAGGAGTCACCGGTGGCGATCCCGCTGCTCACCCTGGTCGGGTCCCGCCACATCGCCCTGGCTGCCGGCGTCGTGACGGACCTGGCGCCGGCCATGGCCGCGCACGGGATCACCCTGCGGCCCGCCGCCCCCTGGGAGGTTTCCGGCGAGGCGGAGCGCGACGTCGAGGCCCTGGCGACCGGGGGCTGGGACCCCCGGACGGCACTGCGCCTCGTGGCGCGGGGCGAGCGGCTCGGCTTCGCCCAGGCGGACCGGCTGGGCCCGCTGCTGGCCGACTGGCTCGCGCTGGCGGGCTCCCAGTACGCGGCGGCCCGGAACACGGCGGCCCAGGACACGGCGGCCCAGGGCAGGGCGCGGGGCGCCGAAGTGCTGCGGTTCGCGCTGACGCTCTGTTCCAGGCCCCGGAGCGGCCCGGACCTCACGGCGCTCGCCCGGTCCGCCCCGCTCCTGCTGGACGCGCTGGCCGACGCCCACGACGCCCACCGGAACACACTGATCGCCGTACTCGAAGAGGTGGCGCCGCTGCTGACGGCCACCGCGAAACCGGCCGCCGTCACCGCGGTACGCGTCCTGGCCCCCGCACCGGCGACGCCCGACCGGTCCACCCTGACGCTGCTGCGCCGCCTCGGTGCGATACCGGTCCGCGCCGATCTCGACCGGGCCCTCGCGGAGGCCCGGCTCGGCGCCGACCCCGGGCGGGCCGCGACCGCCGTGCTCCGCGAGGCCTTCGCCGTACCTAAGCCCCGGCGGGACGCCGCACCCTGGTCCGAAGCGGCCCTGGCCTGGCGGTCCGCGCTGGCCGAGGCGGTCGGGCAGCCGGGCACACTGGCGGAGTTCCGCCGCACGGACGAGGGCACCGTCTCCTCCCGGGACCGGCTGGCCGCCCTGATCGAGGCCCACAACGGGGCTGACGCCGGGGCCCGGGACGCGCTCATCGACTGGATGACACGGCTCCAGCCCCTGGACGCGCCGCCCTGGACCCTCGCGGAGAGCGCCCGCGCCCCGCAACCGCCGCCGCGCCGGGTCCGTGCCGACGACCTGGACCAGCCGCGTTCGGCGGCCCTGCGGGAGCGGCTGCTCGCCATGCTCGGCTCGGCGGAGGCGGGGCGCCGGCAGACCGCCGCCGAGGCGCTGGCGGGGTGGCCCGAGCCGGAGGCCCGCCCGGCCGTGCTGCGCGCGTACCTGAACGGCCGGGTCTCCCTGCCCGCCGTAGCCGTGACCGGACTCGGCAGCGCGCTGGCCGGCATCGGCGAGAGCGAGCTCCGGGGCGACGGAATCCTGCGCGACAGGGTGGCAGCCGTGGCCACCGGGCTCGATCCGCAGCAGCGGGAACGGCTCCTGCCGCTGCTCCTTGAGTGGTGGGAGCACGCACCGCCCGCCGAGGCCGCGGCCCTCGGGACCGCGTTGCGCGCCCACCCCGCCGACGCGCTGGCCGTGGCACTGGGCGACCGCCTCGACGCCGCGGCCTGGGGCTTCCTGGACCTGCTCGTCGGCCGCCCGCTCCTGCGTACCCCGGCACTGACGCGGACCTGCCGCCGCCTGCGGGCCGAAGGACGCGACGAGCTCGCCGACCGGCTGCTCCTCGTGGAAGGGCCGTTGCGGGGCCCGGACGCCGGTCGGCGGGACGCGGCGGCACTGGCCGCACTCCGCGACCGCGACGCGGCCCGTCCCGCCGCGACCGGGCACCGCCCGACCCGGCGGGAACTGATGGACCTGGCCGCGACCGGCGCCCCCGAGCAGATCTGCCGCGCGCTCACCGGGCTGGCCGAGACGCACACCGGCCCCGGACCGGACCGGGACCCGCGGCTGCGGAACCTGCTCGGTGAGCTTCTGACGCACCCCCGGCCCAGGGTCCGGCTACGGGCCCACCGCACCGCGCGCGCGATGCTCGACCGGGCTGCGTACCTGCGCCACACCGAACTGCTGCTGGACGACTCCCGGCCGGACGTCGTGCGCATGGCGCTCCGGACGCTCTGCCGGGCGGACTGGGAGCCGGCGGTCCCGGCCGTCACCGGGCTGCTCGGGCACCCGCACGCGACCGTGCGCGTCGCGGCGGCCGAGGCGCTGGCCGAGCTGGGCGGTACGGCGGTCCCGGTACTGCGTCACGCCGCCGCCCGCGCCCGGCCCGACCGGCGCTCCCTGTACACGGACATCCTGGCCCGGATCGAGGCCGACGGACACTGACGCGGTCCGCCGCCCCGGCCGTCTCCGGGCCACCGGCTACAGGTACTTCTTGATCTCCCGGCGGGCCAGCGACCGCTGGTGCACCTCGTCCGGGCCGTCCGCCAGCCGCAGCGTCCGCGCCGCCGCCCACAGTTCGGCCAGCGGGAAGTCCTGGCTGACGCCGCCCGCACCGTACAGCTGGACCGCCTGGTCGAGGATGGAGACCACCGCACGCGGGGTGGCGATCTTGATGGACTGGATCTCGGTGTGCGCGCCCCGGTTGCCCACCGTGTCCATCAGCCAGGCCGTCTTCAGCACGAGCAGCCGCAGCTGCTCCACCGTGACCCTGGCGTCCGCGATCCAGTTCTGCACCACACCCTGCTGGGCGAGCGGCTTGCCGAAGGCGTTGCGGGACACCGCGCGCCGGCACATCAGCTCGATGGCGCGCTCGGCCATGCCGATCAGCCGCATGCAGTGGTGGATGCGGCCCGGCCCCAGCCGCGCCTGGGCGATGGCGAAACCGCCGCCCTCCTCGCCCACCAGGTTCGCCGCCGGCACCCGCACGTTGTCGAAGACCACCTCGGCGTGGCCGCCGTGGTAATGGTCCTCGTAGCCGTACACCTTCATGGCGCGCTTCACCGTCAGCCCCGGGGTGTCGCGCGGGACGAGGATCTGCGACTGCTGGCGGCGGATGTCGTCGCCGTCCGGGTCGGTCTTGCCCATCACGATGAAGATCGCGCAGTGCGGGTTCATCGCCCCGGAGATGTACCACTTGCGCCCGTTGACGACGTAGTCCTCGCCGTCACGGGTGATCCGGGTCTCGATGTTGGTCGCGTCCGACGAGGCCACCTCCGGCTCGGTCATCGCGAACGCGGACCGGATCTCACCGGCCAGCAGCGGCTCCAGCCACTGCTTCTTCTGCGCGTCGGTGCCGAACTGGGCGAGTACCTCCATGTTCCCGGTGTCCGGCGCCGCGCAGTTCAGCGCGGTCGGCGCCAGCTGCGGTGAGCGGCCCAGGATCTCGGCCAGCGGGGCGTACTGGAGATTGGTCAGCCCCGCGCCGTACTCGGCGTCCGGCAGGAAGAGGTTCCACAGCCCCTGCCGGCGGGCCTCCGCCTTGAGGTCCTCGACGACCTGCGGGGTGTCCCACGGCGACGCGAGCTGCTCGCGCTGCTCCTCCGCGATCCGCTCGGCGGGGTGGACGTGCTCGTCCATGAAGGTGAGCAGCTTGCCGCGCAGCTCCTCGGTACGGGCGTCGAATGCGAAGTCCATGGGGTTGATCAGCCTTCCTGGAGGGTGGTGAGGCCGTGCGCGATGAAGACGGGGACGAGGTCGCCGATGCGGTCGAAGCCGCCGCCGACGGTCTGGCCCAGCGTGTAGCGGTAGTGGATGCCCTCCAGGATCACGGCGAGCTTGAACCAGGCGAAGGCCGTGTACCAGGAGATGGCGGAGGTGTCCCGGCCGGAGCGGGCGGCGTAGCGCTCGATCAGTTCGGCGGGGGAGGGGTGGCCGGCCGCGCCGCTGGTGGTGGAGACCGGTGACTCGGGCAGGCCGAGGTCGGAGCTGTACATCACCAGCAGGCCGAGGTCGGTGAGCGGGTCACCGAGCGTGGACATCTCCCAGTCGAGTACGGCCCTGATCCGGTCGTCGGGGCCGATCAGGACGTTGTCCAGGCGGTAGTCGCCGTGCACCACCGTCGGTGCGGGGGAGACGGGGAGTTCGCGGCCGAGCGCCGCGTGCAGCTCGTCGATGCCCGCCAGGTCACGGTTGCGGGAGGCGTCCAGCTGCTTGCCCCAGCGGCGCAGCTGCCGGTCCAGGAAGCCCTCGGGGCGCCCGAAGTCGCCGAGCCCGACGGCCTGCGGGTCCACGGCGTGCAGTTCCACCAGGGTGTCCACCAGGCCGAGCACGGCCGCGCGGGTGCGTTCGGCGCCGAGCGGGGCGAGCTGTTCCGCGGTGCGGTACGGGGTGCCCTCGACGTACTCCATGACGTAGAACGGCGAGCCGATGACGGAGTCGTCCTCGCAGAGCAGCAGCGTCTCGGGGACCGGGACGGCCGTCGGGTGCAGTGCGCTGATCACCCGGTGCTCGCGCTTCATGTCGTGCGCGGTGGCCAGCACATGACCCAGCGGCGGCCGCCGGACGACCCAGTGGCCGGTGCCGTCCGTGACGATGTACGTCAGGTTCGAACGCCCGCCCTCGATCAGCCGGGCGTCGAGCGGTCCGTTCACCAGGCCAGGCCGTTCGCGGTCGAGATGTCCGCGCAACCGGTCGAGGTCGAGGCCTGGCGGGTGGACTGGGCTCATCGTGCGCACCTCCGGGATGAATGAACGGTCGGTGTTCATGATGCCGACCAGTCGGTATGTCGTCCAGTGAACTCCCGGAACCGGATGTGGCGGGTCCGGCGCGATCGACTGTCCAGCCTCTGGTGTTCAGTCGTATCTCTGAATAGAGTTCACGTATGGATACAGCATTGTTGATCGAAGAAGTCCGGCTCACCCCGATCCTCATTGCCGACCCGCCGCTCCTCAACACCCAGGGCGTCCACCAGCCCTACACCCCGCGCCTTGTCGTGGAGGTCGTCACCCGCGGCGGAGTGACCGGCATCGGGGAGACGTACGGCGACGGCAAGTACCTCGAACTGGCCGAGCCGCTCGCCGCCGCCCTGGTCGGCCGCCCGGTCAGCGATCTGAACGGCCTCTTCGCCCTCGCCGACGAGGTGTGCGCGGATTCACGCGCCGCCGACGAGCGGGTCGACGCGGGCGGGCTGCGCGGCGTCCAGACCGCGGACAAGCTGCGGCTCTCGGTGGTGTCCGGCTTCGAGGTGGCCTGCCTGGACGCGCTGGGCAAGTCGCTCGGCCTGCCGGTGCACGCGCTGCTCGGCGGCAAGGTGCGCGACACCGTCGAGTACAGCGCATACCTCTTCTACCGCTGGGCCGAGCACCCGGCGGGCGGCGAGCGCGACGACTGGGGAGCGGCCGTCGACCCGGCCGGAGTCGTCGCCCAGGCGCGGCGGTTCGCCCGTGACTACGGCTTCTCCTCCTTCAAGCTGAAGGGCGGGGTCTTCCCGCCCGACCAGGAGATCGCCGCGGTCCGCGCACTGGCCGAGGCGTTCCCCGGTCGGCCACTGCGGCTGGACCCCAACGGCGCCTGGTCCGTCGAGACCTCGCTGTACGTCGCCGAGCAGCTCAAGGGCGTACTCGAATACCTGGAGGACCCGGCGGCCGGCACCGCGCTGATGGCCGAGGTCGCGGCCGGCACCGACGTACCGCTGGCCACCAACATGTGCGTCACCACCCTCGCGGAGGTCCCCGAGGCCTTCGCGAAGGACGCCGTCCAGGTCATCCTCTCCGACCACCACTACTGGGGCGGCCTGCACCGCACCCGTGAACTCGCCGGGATCTGCCGCACCTTCGGCGTCGGGCTCTCCATGCACTCCAACACCCACCTCGGGATCAGCCTCGCCGCCATGACGCACGTCGCGGCCACCGTCCCCAACCTCGACTACGCCTGCGACAGCCACTACCCCTGGCAGACCGAGGACGTCATCACCGCCCGCCACGTCTTCGAGGACGGCCGGCTCACCGTCTCCGACGCCCCGGGCCTCGGGGTGGAACTGGACCGGGAACGCCTGGCGGAACTGCACCGCCGCTGGCTCGACGACGACGGCACGATGCGCGAGCGCGACGACGCCGCCGCGATGCGCAAGGCCGAGCCCGGGTGGCGGACGCCGTCGATCCCGCGCTGGTGAGGGCCCCGCGCCGGGCGGCCGGGCTCCCCGGCCCCGTGCGCCCGGCCCGGAGTCCGCTCAGTCGTGCCGGCCCTGCGCGGCCACGAAGGCGTCGCCGTACTGCGCCGACCAGTGGCCCAGGGCCCCGATCGGCTCCAGCAGGCTCCGGCCGAGCCCCGTCAGCGCGTACTCGACCCGCGGCGGCGCTGGTACGGACCTCGGATGCGAGCCGCTGACAGTGGGCGGGCTCGACCGGGCCGCGTACCTGGAGGCGACGACGGCCTTCCTCGTCGGGCTCTGGCACTCCGGCTTCGACCCGCGCCGCCTGCTGCCGCCCTTCGCCGCCGCCACGGCATGACTTGCGCCGTCCCCGGGCCGCGCCGATGGTCGGAGGATGAAGGCGATCAGCTACAGCGGATACGGCGATGCCGACGTCCTGGAGTACGGCGAGCGGCCCGACCCCAAGGTCGGCCCCGACACCGTCCTGGTGAAGGTGCGGGCCGCCGCGGTCAACCCGGTGGACCGGCAGGCGCGGCAGGGGAACCTTGACGCCGCGCTCGACGCGGTCTTCCCGGTGATCCCCGGCTGGGACGTCTCCGGGGTCGTCGTGCAGCCAGGCGTCGCCGTGGACGAGTTCGCCGTCGGCGACGAGGTCATCGGGTACGTGCGGGAGGACTTCCTCGGCCGGGGCACCTTCGCGGAGTACGTCGCCGCGCCCGTGCGCACCCTCGCCCGCAAACCGCTGAGCCTGAGCTTCGAGGAGGCCGCCGGTCTGCCGCTGGCCGGCCTCACCGCCTACCAGGTGCTCCACCGCTCGCTGCGGATCCGCAACGGGGACACCGTCCTGGTGCACGCGGCGGCGGGCGGTGTCGGCTCGCTGGCCGTCCAGCTCGCCCGCCACGCGGGCTGCCGGGTCATCGGCACCGCGAGCGCCCACAACCACGACCACCTCCGGCAGCTCGGCGCGGAACCCGTGGAGTACGGGGACGGGCTGGTCGACCGGCTGCGGGCGCTGGCCCCGGACGGGATCGACGCCGCCTTCGACACGGTGGGCGGCGAGGCACTGCGGGCCTCCGCCGAGACGCTCGCGCCGGAAGGGCGGCTGGCCTCCATCGTGGACAGCGAGGTGTTCTCGTACGGCGGCAAGTACGCCTTCGTGCGGCCCGACGCGAAGGACCTCGCCCATCTGGCCGAACTGGCCGAGCGGGGCATCGTCACGGTCCACGTCGACCGGGTCTTCCCGCTGGAGCAGACGGCCGAGGCGCACCGGCTCAACGCCCAGGGGCGCACCCGGGGGAAGATCGTCGTCACGGTGGACTGGGAGAGCTGACCGCCGCGCGCCCGGTCCCCGGTCCGGGCGGTCAGAACAGCATGGCCGCCGCGAACACGGCCAGGGCGACCGTGCACCCAGCCGCCGTCAGCGCCGCGCGCGCACCGAGTGGGTGCGGGCGCGCGGTGCCCATGCCCTGCACCCGGCGGTTCGCCACCCGCAGGAACCCCAGCCAGGCGAGCACGCTCAGGGACAGCGCGACGACCCCCGCCGGGCTCGCCCCGCCGTGCAGCGCCTGCTTGCCCGCCAGCAGTGCCACCACCGTGCAGGACAGCGTGGTGCGCCGCCAGGCCAGCCTGGTCCGCTCCGGCTGGAGCCCGGGATCGCGTCCCGTCGAAGTCACCGCCCCTCCCAGCCGAACAGGACCACCACCACCATCGCCACGGCCACCACCGCGACCGCGAGACTCAGCATCGTCGGGAACCGGGACACCGGCAGGTCCTCGCCGCGCCGCATCGCCCGCTCGCACCGCACCCAGTGGTTGACGGCCCGCAGCGCGCACAGCACCCCGGCCGCGAGCAGCGCCAGCGCCAGACCGGCGCGCACGCCCCAGGACAGCTCGGGCAGGAACTGGTCGACCGCGAAGCCGCCGCCGATCAGCGCCAGCGCCGTCCGGATCCAGGCGAGGAAGGTCCGCTCATTGGCGAGGGAGAAGCGGTAGTCGGGGGTGTCGCCCTCTTCGCGGATCCGCCGCGGCGCGAACCACAGCCGCAGACTCTGTACGAATTCGTTCACGTCCGGACCTTATCTGCCACTTCGGTACCTGGTGCGGGGCGGTTCAGGATGCTTCGCGGAACGCCCGCAGCCGCCGGTACGCCTCGATGCCGTCCGGCACCCACGGCCAGTCGCCGAGCCGCCCGGCCAGCTCGTCGTCGGTGAGGAAGGTGTGCCAGGCGACCTCTTCCACCTGCGGCTTCACCGGCAGCTCGCACCGGACCCGGTACACGTACGACCACCAGGTGTGCCCGCCTCCCTCGTAGAGGAACTTGAAGAGCGGCTCGGGGCGGGGGAGCCCGGTGACGCCCAGCTCCTCCTCGGCCTCCCGCAGAGCCGCCTCGTCGTAGCTCTCGCCCGCACCGACCACCCCGCCGACGAACATGTCGTAGTGGGACGGGAAGACCAGCTTCGTGGCGGTCCTGCGGTGCACGAAGATCCGGCCGTCGGCGTTCCGGGCCTCGATGAACGCGCAGCGGTGGCGCAGGCCGCGCGCGGTCGCCTCGCCGCGCGTGGCCTGCCCGACGACCTCGTCGTTCTCGTCGACGATGTCCAGGAGCTCGTCAGAAGGTGTCATGCACCTCATCCAACAGCAGAGCGCCCGGCGGGGATCACTGCCCCATGACGTACTTGACGGTCGGGCCCGTGGTCCAGCCGCCGTCCACGGCGAGTTCGGCGCCGGTGATGTAGGAGGCGGCGTCCGAGAGCAGGAAGACGACGGCCTCGGCTATCTCGCCGGCCTCGCCGACCCGGCCCATCGGGGTGTTGGGGTAGTTGCCGTCGCCCTGCTGGATGCCGACGGAGGCGGTCATCGGCGTGTAGACCATGCCGGGGTGCACCGAGTTCACCCGTACCTTCGCCGTGCCGAGCTCCACCGCGCCGACCTTGGTCAGCCCGCGCACGCCCCATTTGGACGCGCCGTAGCTGGAGGTCAGGGCCAGGCCCATCAGCCCGGCGGCCGAGGAGATGTTGACGATCGAGCCGCCGCCGTTCTCCTTCATCAGCGGGATCACCGTCTTCATGCCGATGAAGACGGCCGTCAGGTTGATGTCGATGACCTTGCGGAAGTGCTCGACCGTCTCGCTCTCCAGCGGCTGCCCGGTGGAGACCCCGGCGTTGTTGACCAGGCCGTCGATCCGGCCGAACTCGGCGAGGGTGAAGGCGGCGACGCGCTGCCAGTCCTCCTCGGAGGTCACGTCGTGGTGCACGAAGCGGGCCTTCGGGCCCAGCCCGGCCGCGGTGGCCGCGCCCTCCTCGTCCAGCACGTCGGTGATCACCACGTTCGCGCCGCCGGCCACGGCGAGGCGCGCGGCCTCGGCGCCGAGGCCGCGGGCGGCGCCGGTGATGACGACGGTCCGGTCACTGAGGTTGTTCTTCTCGGTCATGACATGTCCTTCATGTGGTGCGGGTGGTTCGTGTGGTGCGGGTGGTTCACGCGCCGTGCGGCGCGGGGGCGTGCAGGAACGCGGTGGTGGTCCCGACGAGATCGGCGAGGAAGAGCTCCTGGCCGGTCAGCGGCTCGGTGCCGTCGAGTCCCTGGCGGGCGCGGTCGGCCAGCGCCGCGCCGATCAGGGTGAGCGCCAGATCGAGCCGCTCCAGGCGGACCGGCTCCGCCAGCGCGTCCAGACGGTCCCCGATCCGGCCGATCAGCCGGCCGTAGGCCGTGCCGTCCAGGGCGGGGTGCGGGCGGCCGGTCCGCAGGCCGGTCTCGTGGCTCAGCTGGGCCGAGACCCGCAGACAGCGCCGGCCCCGGTCGTCGGTGAGCAGGCTCGCCTCGGCCGTCACCAGCGCGTTGAGCAGCTCCCGTACGCCGCAGTCCTCGGCGAGCCCGTCGAGCAGCGGCGCCACCACCTGTTCGGTACGGGCCTGGCGGCCCGCCATCACGGCGTCGAGCAGTCCCGCGCGGGAACCGAAGTGGTACTGGACCGCCGACGGGTTGCTCTGGCCCGCCAGCCGGACGATGTCCCGCAGCTGGGCGCCGTCCGTGCCCTGCGCGGCGAAGACCTCCTCGGCCGCGCGGATCAGCTTGTCCCTGGTCTCTTGTCCTGACTGTCCTGACGTTCTCGCCATGCCGCAACTGTAATGCTGGCCATTATTAATTGCCAGGACGGAGCGGCCGCACGGCTGTGAGGAAGGGGACACCCGCTGCGGACGGGGTGCGTACGGACCGGAGACACCCGCTGCGGGCGGGGTACGGACCGACCGGGCTCAGTGCGGTTCGAGGGTCTTGGCCCGCCGCCCGCCCACCGGCCCCTCCGGCATCGCCGGATGCAGCCCCAGCAGCACGATCCCGACCACGATCGCCGCGAGCCCGGCCGCCTGCCAGGCCAGCGCGCCGGTGTCGGTGCGCACCTGGTCGCCGAGGAACCCGATCCCGCAGGCGATCCCGGCCAGCGGCTGGGCCGCGGTCAGCGCGGGCAGCGACATCCGCAGCGGACCGGTCTCGAACGCGCTCTGCACCAGGAGCAGCCCGGTCACGCCCAGCACCAGCACCGCGTACGGCTGCCAGCTCATCACCAGGGCCGCCCAGCCGTCGTCCCCGATGAGCTGGCCGCTGACCCGGGTCAGCGCGTCCTGCAGTCCGTAGAGCAGTCCGGCCGCCACCGCGAGGAGCGCCGGGGCCGCCACCGACCGGGAGCGCGCGGCGTACATGGTGAGCGCCAGGGCGATGCCCGCCACCACGCCGATGACCAGCCAGTGCCGCAGCGGGCTCGACACCGCCGTGCCGCCCTTCGGTTCGCCGGCCAGCAGGAACGCCGCGACCCCGCAGGCCAGCAGCCAGAGCCCGGCCCAGCCCTGCCGGCCGAGGCGCTGGCCGGTGCGGTGGCGCGACAGGGTCATCGCGAAGAGCAGATTGGTGGCCAGCAGCGGCTCGACGACGGAGACCTCGCCCTTGCCCAGGGCCAGTGCGCCCAGCACCATCCCGCAGACCATCAGACCGATACCGGCCAGCCAGCTCCGGACCCGCATCAGGTCCAGCAGCAGCCGGGGCGACAGGTAGTCGCTCCTGGGGGCGTGGCTGGCGGCGGCCTGCTGCAGCACGAAGCCGAAGCCCAGACAGCAGGCCGCGCTCACGGCGAGTACGAGAACCAGCACCGACACGCTTCTCTACCCCAAGTCAGGCCGGAAGAGAGTGAATTGTTTCGACGATAGCGCCTGGATGCCTCGGGTGCGCCCGCAGCGCCGCCGACCGGGCGGTTGACGCCGGGGCGGCCGGTACCGAAGATCTGACGCACCAGTAACTTCGCGAGGAACCTCACGGGAATGTGCGGTCCTTCCGCCGGACCGTGTCCGGATCGCCCCGACAAGGATGGAACCCATGGCGTACGACGCTGATGTGATCGTGATCGGGGCGGGACTCGCCGGTCTTGTCGCCACCGCCGAGCTGGTCGACGCGGGCCGCTCGGTGATCCTGCTCGACCAGGAGCCCGAGCAGTCGCTCGGCGGGCAGGCGCACTGGTCCTTCGGCGGTCTCTTCCTGGTCGGCTCACCCGAACAGCGCCGGATGCGGATCAAGGACAGCCACGAGCTGGCCCTCCAGGACTGGCTCGGCACGGCGGGCTTCGACCGCGAGGAGGACCACTGGCCGCGCAAGTGGGCCGACGCGTACGTCGACTTCGCCGCCGGTGAGAAGCGCTCCTGGCTGCACGCGCAGGGCATGCGGTTCTTCCCCGTCGTCGGCTGGGCCGAGCGCGGCGGGTACGACGCGAACGGCCACGGCAACTCCGTCCCCCGCTTCCACATCACCTGGGGCACCGGCCCCGGCGTCGTCGCCCCGTTCGAACGCCGGGTCCGCGAGGGCGTCGCCAAGGGCCTCGTCACCTTCCGCTTCCGCCACCGGGTCACCGGTCTGGGCCGCACCGGGGGCGCCCTCGACACCGTCAGCGGCGAGATCCTGGAGCCGAGCGGCGCGGCCCGGGGCACCGCGAGCAGCCGGGAGACGGCGGGCACCTTCGAACTGCGGGCCCAGGCGGTGATCGTCACCTCCGGCGGCATCGGCGGCAACCACGACCTGGTGCGCAAGCAGTGGCCCGAGCGGCTCGGCACCCCGCCCGCCAGGATGCTGTCCGGCGTGCCCGCCCATGTGGACGGCCTGATGGTCGGCATCACCGAGGACGCGGGCGCCCACCACATCAACCGCGACCGGATGTGGCACTACACCGAGGGCATCGAGAACTGGAACCCGATCTGGGCCAGGCACGGTATCCGCATCCTGCCCGGCCCGTCCTCGCTCTGGCTGGACGCCCGGGGCAAGCGGCTGCCCGTCCCGCTCTTCCCCGGCTTCGACACGCTCGGCACCCTCGAACACATCATGCGCACCGGCCACGACTACACCTGGTTCGTGCTGGACCAGAAGATCATCGGCAAGGAGTTCGCGCTCTCCGGCTCCGAGCAGAACCCCGACCTGACCGGCAAGTCCGTCCGAGGCGTGATCGGCCGGGCGCGCGCGGACGTGCCCGGCCCGGTGAAGGCGTTCATGGACAACGGGGCGGACTTCGTCGTCGAGAAGGACCTCGGCGCCCTGGTCCGAGGCATGAACGCCCTCACCGGCGAAGGGCTCATCGACGAGGAGGACCTGCGGCGCGAGATCACCGCCCGCGACCGCGAGATCGCCAACCCCTTCACCAAGGACCTCCAGATCACCGCGATCCGGGGCGCCCGCACCTACCTGGGCGACAAGCTGATCCGGACGGCCGCGCCGCACCGCATCCTCGACCCCAAGGCCGGGCCGCTGATCGCCGTACGGCTGAACATCCTGACCCGCAAGTCGCTCGGCGGCCTGGAGACGGACCTGTCCTCCCGGGTCCTCACCGCCGACGGCTCCCCGCTGTCCGGGGTCTACGCGGCCGGGGAGGCGGCCGGCTTCGGCGGCGGCGGGGTGCACGGCTACCGCTCGCTGGAGGGCACCTTCCTCGGCGGCTGCATCTTCTCCGGCCGGGCGGCGGGCCGGGCAGCCGCGGAGGCGGTCGGCTGACGGCTGTCCCACCGGGCTCCGTGCGCTGCGGTGTGCACGTCCGTCCGGTGGGGTTCCAGGCCCGGAACCGTGCCGAGGCGCCGGATCCGGGCATGGGAAGAAGATGCCAGGAGTAGCCGAACCCGTCATCGACCTCGTCCGGCGCACCACCGAACCCGTGGCCGCGCAGACCCTGCGCTCCACGGGCGCGGCGGTGATCGCCTATGCCGTGGCGACCGCGACGCTGACCGAACCCGCACCGCTGACCGCACCGCTGACCGCGCTGCTCGTCGTCCAGGTCACCCTCTACGCCACCGTCAACATGTCGGTCAAGCGTGTGGTGGCCGTCATCGTCGGCGTGCTCATCGCGAGCGGCTTCAGCGCCCTGGTCGGCATTTCCTGGTGGAGCCTGGGGCTGACCATCTTCACGGCGCTGATCATCGGCAGACTGGTCCGCGTGGACGAGTTCGTCCCCGAGGTGGCGATCAGCGCCATGCTCGTGCTCGGTGTCACCTCGCAAACCGCGCGGTCCAGCATGGCGTGGGAGCGCGTGTACGAGACACTGATCGGCGCCGGTGTGGGCCTGCTGTTCAACCTGCTGTTCGCGCCGCCCGTCTGGGTGCAGACCGCGGGCACGTCCATCGACGGACTGGCCCGCGAGATGGGGCAGATGTTCCGCGACCTGGGCAGCGACCTCGCCCGTCCGGTCACCGTCCCGGAGGCGGCCGACCGGCTGCACCGGGCCCGCCGTCTCGACCACGACATCGTCGAGGTGGACGCCTCTCTCCGGCAGGCCGAGGAAAGCCTCATGTACAACCCGAGGGTGCGGCAGGGGCTGCTTCACCGCGTGGTGCTGCGCACCGGTCTGGACACGCTGGAGATCTGCGCGGTCGTCGTGCGGGTGCTGTCCAGGACGCTGACCGACCTCGCCAAGGACCGGGGCGACGAACCGCTGTTCCCCGCCGAGGCAGCCGTCCACATCACGGAACTGTTCGAACAGATGGCGGGGGCCATCGAAAGCTTCTCGGTGCTCATCACCACCCCGATGGCCGCCAGCGGGGAGGAAGCCGAGGAACGGCTCGCCGACGCGCTCACCGCCAGCCGGATGACCCGCGACCTGGTGGCGGACATGCTGCTGGCCGCCGTCCAGGAACACCCCAGGAAGTGGCAGCTGCACGGGGCCCTGCTCGCCGAGGTGGACCGCATCCTGGACGAGCTGGACATCGAGAAGCGGGCCGAGCGCCTGGGCCAGGAACTCGACCGCCGCTCCGCCGAGCTGCACGAGCGCCACCCTCGGCTCCTCACGTTCCGGCGCCGGCTGGGCCTCGTGAAGGGAGCGGGCCGGGAGAAGGGGGCCGAGGCCGAGGCGCGGTGAGCCCGCTCAGCCCTGTGGGGCGTCGGGGCCGATGCGCTCGACGACCCGGAACCGTTCGGCGACGACCAGTGTGTCGTCGTCGACCGTGAACTCCGGGTCGTCGAGCCCCTCCCGCATCTCGGCGCTGTGCCAGAACCGCTCGTGGCCGGCCCGCCACCGCGCGACGGACGTGTCGCCCTCGCCCTCGTCGAGCACATGCTGGAGGTCGATGTCCCCGAGGCGCAGGATCCGGACCTCCGTCACTTCCAGCACCGCGACCTCCCGGCCGTCCGAGTCGATCAGCGCCGAGCGCTCGCCCACCGGGGGCGGCTCCTCCCGCTCCACCTCGTACTCCACGAGCAGTCCGGTCGTCGACACCTTCCGTCCGTCGAGCACAGCGGCGACCAGCTGATCGCGCAGCGGCCCCGGGAAGACGAGGAGGAAGGGCTTGAGTGCTTCACGGTTCGGCATGGCGCAAGCATGTCACCGGCGGTCCGGGCCCGGGCGGAGAATCTGACGGACCGGTGACAGAGGGCCGCCGCCCCTGGCGTCCAGCGGCCCGGAGTGCTCGAATCGGGGAGTGAACAGTCCCCCTCCCGGCGCCGGACCCGATCCGGACGCCGTCGGCGCCCCCGTCGGCCGCCGCCTGGTCCTGACGATGCTCGGCCTCGGCGCCGCCGGTCTCGTCGCCGCACCGGTCCTGCAGCGGACCCTGGAATCCGGCCTCGGCGCGGTCGCCGACAAGGACCCCACCGGGCTGACCGGCCTGCTGCCCAACGGCGGTGGCTTCCGGTACTACTCGGTGGCCTCCTCCGTACCGTCGAAGGGCGCGGCCGACTACCGGCTGACCGTGGACGGGCTGGTCGACCACCCGGCCACGTACACCCTGGACGCCCTGAAGGCGCTGCCGCAGACCCGGACGGTCCGCGATGTGCAGTGCGTGACCGGATGGCGGGTGCCCGAGACCCCGTTCGAGGGCGTACGGCTCTCGGCGCTGCTGGACGCGGCGGGTGTCCGGCCGGGCGCCAGGGCGATCCGCTTCACCTGCTTCGACGGCACCTACAGCGAGAGCCTCACCCTCGCCCAGGCCCGCCGCGCGGACGTGCTGGTCGCGCTGCGCATGCAGGACAAGCCGGTGTCCCACTCCCACGGCGGCCCGGTCCGGCTCTACGTGGCCCCGATGTACTTCTACAAGTCGGCGAAATGGCTCTCCGGGATCACCGTCACGGACTCCGTACGCCCCGGATACTGGGAGGAGCTCGGTTATGACGTCGACGCCTGGGTCGGCCGGTCCAACGGCCGTGACGACGCCCCCACGGTCTGAGGCGCCCGGCCGGGTACGGCGGTTCGGCCGTCCGGTGCGGTGGGTGCACCGCACCACGGCGGCGCTGATGCTGACCTGCGTGGCGACGGCCGCCTGCCTGTACGTGCCACAGCTCGCCGAACTCGTCGGCCGCCGCCTGCTGGTGGTCACCGTGCACGAGTGGTCCGGGCTGCTGATCCCGCTGCCGTTGCTCGTGGGGCTGCTCTCGCGGGCGCTACGGGGCGACCTGTCGCGGCTCAACCGCTTCGGGCCGCACGACCGGACGTGGCTGGCGGCCGTGCGCCGGCGCGACCGCCGGCCCGGCTCCCGGCCGGCCGGGAAGTTCAACGCCGGGCAGAAGCTCTACGCGGCCTGGATCGCGGGTGCCGTGCTGGTGATGACCGGCACCGGGCTGCTGATGTGGTTCACCGGGCTGGCCCCGCTGATGTGGCGGACCGGTGCCACGTTCGTCCACGACTGGCTGGCCCTGGCGATCGGCATCGTGCTGGGCGGCCACATCGCCATGGCGTACGCCGACCCGGAGGCACGCCGCGGCATGCGCACCGGGTCGGTCGAGCGGCGGTGGGCCCGTCGCGAGCACTCGCTGTGGCGGATTCCGGCGGACCCGGCCGGGCCACCGGAGGAGGACCGGTGACCCGTGACCGGTGACCCGTGACCCGTGACCCGTGACCCGTGACCGGTGACCCGTGACCGGGCCGCGGGGCCCGGCTAGAGGATCAGCGACAGCAGCAGGATGAAGACCAGAGAGACGACGGAGATGATCGTCTCCATCACCGACCAGGTCTTCACCGTCTGGCCGACGTCCATGCCGAAGTACTCCTTCACCAGCCAGAACCCGGCGTCGTTGACATGGCTGAAGAAGAGCGAGCCCGCGCCGACGGCCAGCACCAGCAGGGCGACGTGCGAGGTCGACATGCCGTCCGCCAGCGGGGCGACCAGACCGGCCGCCGAGATGGTGGCGACGGTCGCGGAGCCGGTCGCGAGGCGGATCGCCACGGCGATCAGCCAGCCGAGCAGCAGCGCGGGGATCGACCAGCTCTCGGAGAAGTCCAGGATCATCCGGCCCACACCGGCGTCGATCAGGGTCTGCTTGAAGCCGCCGCCCGCGCCCACGATCAGCAGCACACCGGCGATCGGCGCCAGCGACTTCTCGACGGTGGAGGAGAGCCGGCCCTTGGTGAACCCGGCCGCCCGGCCGAGGGTGAACATGGCGACGATGACGGCCGTCAGCAGCGCGATCAGCGGCGAGCCGATCACGTCGGTGACCTGCTGGACACCCTGCTCGGGGTCGTCCACGACGATGTCGACGAGTGCCTTGACCAGCATCAGGACGACGGGCAGCAGGATCGTCGCCAGCGTGGCGCCGAAGCTGGGCCGGCGGTCCAGGTCCTCGGACGGGCGCTGCGGGATCATCTTCTCCGGCGCCTTGATGTCCACCCAGCGGGCGGCGTAGCGCGAGAAGACCGGACCGGCGAGGATCACCGTCGGGATCGCGACCACCACACCGAGGGCCAGCGTGACACCGAGGTTGGCGCCGAGGGCGTCGATAGCCACCAGCGGGCCGGGGTGCGGGGGAATCAGCCCGTGCATCACGGAGAGGCCGGCCAGGGCCGGGATGCCGATCCGCATCAGGGAGTAGTTGCCGCGCTTGGCGACGAGCAGCACCACCGGGATCATCAGCACGATCCCGACCTCGAAGAACAGCGGCAGGCCGATGATCGAGGCGATCAGGACCATCGCCCAGGGCATGGCCCGCTTGCTGGTCCGCGCGAGGATGGTGTCGACGATCTGGTCCGCGCCGCCGGAGTCCGCGAGCAGCTTGCCCAGGATCGCGCCGAGCGCGATGAGGACGCCGACGCCCGCGACGGTCGAGCCGAGGCCCGCGGTGAAGCTCGCGATCGTCTTCGCCGGCGCGGCGCCGGCGAACGAACCGAGCGCCAGCGAGCCGATGGTCAGCGCGAGGAACGCGTGCATCTTGAACTTGGTGATGAGCAGGACGATGACGGCGATGCCCGCCAGGACGGCGATGCCCAACTGCGCGTTGCCGGCCGAGGTGATCGGTTCGACGGCGTCCGCTGCCAGCGTCTCGACGCTGAGACTGGTCACGGTGATGATCCTTAGCTGTCCAGCCGGCGCAGTGCCGCGACGGCTCGATGGGTGATTTCCTCGGGCGTGCCGGACACATCCACGGCGACACCGGCCTCGTCGTCCTCCAGGGGCTGGAGGGTGGCGAACTGGGAGTCGAGGAGTGCGGTCGGCATGAAGTGGCCCTTGCGGTCCGCCATCCGCTCCTCGATCAGGGACCGCTCCCCGGTCAGGTGGAGGAACACGGCACCGGGGGCCTCGCCGCGCAGCCGGTCGCGGTAGACCCGCTTCAGGGCCGAGCTGCTGACCACGCCGCCGAGCCCGGCCCGGCCGTGCGCCCACTGCCCGATCGCGTCGAGCCAGGGCCACCGGTCGGCATCCTCCAGCGGGGTGCCGGCCGACATCTTGGCGATGTTCGCGGGGGGATGGAAGTCGTCGCCCTCGGCGTACGGAACGCCCAGTGCGGCGGCGAGCAGGGGACCGATCGTGGTCTTGCCGGTCCCTGCCACGCCCATCACCACGACGACGTGGGGGGTGCTCATTGCGCTGCCTCGCTGTTCTCTTCGATGTCTTCCTCGACATCGGTCCGTCGCGCTACTGAAACTCATACGTACGACTTATTCAAGATGCTGTGACATAAACGTCGTACTTAATGTTCCCGCAGGGGTCCCCGTACCCTTGGCTCATGACCACACAGAGCCAGGGGCTGCATACACATGTGCTGGACACCCTGGGTCTGGAGATCGCCGCGGGTGAACACCTGCCCGGTCAGGTGCTGCGCACCGACGAGCTGGCCCAGCGCTTCGACGTCTCGCGCACGGTCGTGCGTGAGGTGATCCGTGTCCTGGAGTCCATGCACCTGGTCGAGTCCCGGCGCCGGGTCGGCGTGACCGTGCGGCCGACCGAGGAGTGGAACGTCTATGACCCGCAGGTCATCCGGTGGCGGCTGGCCGGCGCCGACCGGCCGCGCCAGCTGCGCTCACTGACGGTGCTGCGCTCGGCGATCGAGCCCGTCGCCGCCTCGCTCGCCGCCCGCCACGCCACCCCCGACCAGTGCGCGCAGCTCACCGAACGGGCCCTCGGCATGGTCGCCACCTCGCGCGGCCAGCAGCTGGAGGGCTACCTCGAACACGACATCGCCTTCCACCGGATCGTCCTCAACGCCTCCGGCAACGAGATGTTCGCGCGCCTCGGGGACGTGGTCGCGGAGGTCCTGGCGGGGCGCACCCACCACCAGGTGATGTTCGAGGACCCCGACCCGGCGGCCGTCACCCTCCACGTCCGGCTCGCGGAAGCGGTCCGCGAGGGAGACGCGGCGCAGGCGGAACGGCTCACGAAGGAGATCGCCGTGGGCGCCCTGCACGAACTCGACGTACTCGCGCCCTGACCCGGACGCCCCGCGGGGCGTCCCCGCAGGGATACGGTTGTCGGTGATCGATCTCAGTGAAAGTCGGGAAAGGGAGACCACGGGAATGGCGCAGCACGTACAAGGGGTCATCGCACCGGGAAAGAACGAGCCGGTCCGGGTCGAGACGATCGTGATCCCGGACCCCGGCCCCGGTGAGGCCGTGGTGAAGATCCAGGCATGCGGCGTCTGCCACACCGATCTGCACTACAAGCAGGGCGGCATCAACGACGAGTTCCCCTTCCTCCTCGGCCACGAGGCGGCGGGCGTCGTGGAGTCCGTCGGCGAGGGCGTCACGGACGTAGAACCGGGCGACTTCGTCGTCCTCAACTGGCGCGCGGTGTGCGGACAGTGCCGCGCCTGTCTGCGCGGCCGCCCCTGGTACTGCTTCGACACCCACAACGCCAAGCAGAAGATGACCCTGCTCGACAGTACAGAGCTGTCACCCGCACTCGGCATCGGCGCCTTCGCGGAGAAGACCCTGGTCGCCTCCGGCCAGTGCACCAAGGTCGACCCCGAGGTCGCCCCGGCCGTCGCCGGACTCCTCGGCTGCGGCGTGATGGCGGGCATCGGCGCCGCCATCAACACCGGCCAGGTCGGACGGGGCGACTCCGTCGCCGTCATCGGCTGCGGCGGAGTCGGCGACGCGGCGATCGCCGGCGCCCGGCTGGCCGGAGCGGCGAAGATCATCGCCGTCGACATCGACGACCGCAAGCTGGAGACGGCGAAGAAGATGGGTGCCACGCACTCCGTCAACTCCCGCACCCAGGACCCGGTCGAGGCCATCCGCGCGCTCACCGGCGGCAACGGCGCCGACGTCGTCATCGAGGCGGTCGGCCGCCCGGAGACGTACAAGCAGGCGTTCTACGCCCGCGACCTCGCCGGCACCGTCGTCCTGGTCGGCGTCCCCACCCCGGAGATGCAGCTCGAACTCCCGCTCCTGGACGTCTTCGGACGCGGCGGCTCGCTCAAGTCCTCCTGGTACGGCGACTGCCTGCCCTCGCGCGACTTCCCGATGCTCATCGACCTGCACCAGCAGGGCCGCATCGACCTCGGTGCGTTCGTCACCGAGACCATCGCACTCGGCGACATCGAGCAGGCCTTCGCCCGGATGCACGACGGCGACGTCCTGCGCTCGGTGGTGGTGTTCTGATGACCGCCCGCATCGACCACCTCGTCACCTCCGGCACCTTCGCCCTCGACGGCGGCGAATGGGACGTCGACAACAACGTCTGGATCATCGGTGACGACACCGAGGCCGTCGTCATCGACGCCGCCCACGACGCCGCCGCCATCGAGACCGCGCTGAACGGCCGTACGCTGCGCGCCATCATCTGCACCCACGCGCACAACGACCACATCGACGCGGCACCGGCGCTCGCCGACGCCACCGGCGCCCCGATCCTGCTGCACCCCGACGACCTGCCGCTGTGGAAGCAGACCCACCCGGACCGGGCCCCCGACGGCGAACTGGCCGACGGCCAGGAACTGACCGTCGCCGGTACCACCCTCAAGGTGCTGCACACGCCGGGGCACGCCCCGGGCGCCGTCTGCCTGTACGCCCCCGGGCTGTCCACCGTCTTCACCGGTGACACGCTCTTCCAGGGCGGGCCCGGCGCCACCGGCCGGTCGTTCTCCCACTTCCCGACGATCGTCGCCTCGATCAGGGACCGGCTGCTCGCCCTCGACCCGGACACCGCCGTCCGCACCGGGCACGGCGACTCCACCACCATTGGCGCGGAGGCCCCGCACCTGGACGAATGGATCGCCCGCGGCCACTGAGCCCGCCAGGTTCACCCCTGCGGCCACGCGGAGAGCCGCAGCCCGCTCTCGAAGCGGCGCGGCTCTCCCGTGACCGGATCGGTGAACTCCAGCACCCGCGCCAGCAGTTGGAGCGGGCGCGACCAGTCGTCCGGCGCCCCCTCCGCCTCCACCACGGGGTAGACCGGGTCATGGACGAGCGGCAGCCCGAGGCTGTTCATATGGACCCGCAGCTGGTGCGTCCGCCCGGTGGCGGGCAGCAGCCGGTAGCGCCCGAGCCCCTCCCGGTGCTCCAACAGCTCGATCCGGCTCTCGCTGTTCGGCTCGCCCGGCTCCTCACGGGCGGCGATCACCCCGCGCTCCTTCACGATCAGGCTGCGCACGGTACGGGGGAAGCCGAGCCGCGCGTCGTACGGCGCCACCGCCTCGTACTCCTTGCGCACCAGGCGGTCCCGGAACAGCGTCTGGTACGCGCCCCGCTCCTGCGGCCGCACCACGAACAGCACCAGCCCCGCCGTCAGCCGGTCCAGCCGGTGCGCGGGCTGGAGGAGGGGAAGGCCCAGCTCGCGGCGGAGCCGGGCCACCGCCGTCTGCGTGATGTGCCGGCCGCGCGGCGTCGTCGCCAGGAAGTGCGGCTTGTCCGCGACGACCAGGTGCTCGTCCCGGTACACGACCCCGACCGGGAACGGCACCTGCTCCTCCGGCGCGAAGTCCCGGTGGAACCAGAGGTACCGGCCCGCCTCGTACGGCTCCCGGCCCGCCACCGGGCCCCGGGCCGAGACGAACCGGCCGGCCGCGAGCATGGCGTCGACCCGGTCCGCACCGATCGCGCCGCCGAACCGCTCCAGCAGATGATCGCGCACCGTGGGCCACTGCCCGCCGGGGTCCTCCGGGAGCCGCACCCGCACCGCATCGATCCCGTCACGCTGCGGCAACGGCGACGGAGGAGGCTTTGCGCGCCCCCTCACCGGGGCCCGCCCGGTGCCCGGGTGCTGGTTCTCATGGTGCGGAGAATCCTTCCACAGCGGACGGGCCCCGCACGTCGGCGGGGCTCGTCCGGTGCGCACCCCTCAGGCGGCCGGGAGCGTCAGCTTCTGGGGGCCGCAGCCGATGCGCTCGGCCTCCGCCGCGACGTAGCCGGGCAGCAGCTCACCGGTGAGCGTGAAGCGGCCCCTGTCCGTCTGCCGCAGCTGCTCCACCAGGAACACCACCGACCCGGTCTGGCAGCGCGCCCGGTACACCGCCCGGCCCCCCGTCGTCTTCCCGTAGCCGGTGGTGCCCTTCACCGAGGCGCCGGACCGCAGCGAGTCCCAGGAGAAGATCTCGGCCAGCGCCGGATCCACCACCGTCGTCATCCGCACCACCGGCTCCCGGTCGTCGCCGCCGACCTCGCAGATCCGGGCGGGCCCGTCGTCGCCGGCACCGATCCGGGTGCGGGACAGCTCCTTGCGGTACGCCTTCGGCAGGACGAACCCCTTGGTGCCGCAGAGCGCGGCCGCATCGGTGTCCCGCCGGGTGTCGATGGACGGCAGCGTCCGGGGCGACCGGTAGCTGCCCGTGCAGCCGAAGGACCGGATGGCCCCGTTGGCCGCGTCCACCAGGGCATCGGTGAGAGCACCCCGGTCCTCGGCCGCGAGGTCCGAACCGATGTCGAGACCCGCCCGGCCCATGCCGATGTCCACCACGGTGGGCCCGGTGAAGTCGCCGCGCCCCGTGCAGCCCTGCGGCAGGGCCAGCCAGCCGCGCGAACCGGACACCATCCCGGGCAGCCCCTCGCCCAGCGACACCATGCCGGCCGCGAGGAACTCCTGGGGCCACCGCGTCGAGTCGGTCCCGCGCAGCCCGTCCAGCTGGTGCACGTTGACCGTCACCTGACGCAGCGCCCGGTCGTCCTTGAAGCTGGTGATGCGGCACTGCCCGTACGACAGCCCGTCACCCTGCCGGCTGTTCCGCAGCGGCTGTTCGTCGACCTCGATCCTGCGGTCGCCGAAGAGCGCCGACACGCTGGAGTCCTTGACGGAGTCCCAGCAGGGGGCGGGCCCGAGCAGCGGCAGCGAGTCGGTGCGCCAGGCGACCGCACCGGCGCCGAGCAGCGCACCGGCCAGACCGGCGGCGGTGACCGCACGGGCGGTGCGGCTCCTGAGCAGGCGGCGCACGAAGGACGGACGCCCGCGCCCGCCTCCGGCACCCGCCTCCCCAGCGCTGCTGTCCGGGCTCCCGACGCCGGCGGCGTTCTCCGTGCTCCCGACGCTCTCGACGTCGCCGGTGTTCGCGGTGTTCTCAACGGGCACGGGCTTGTCCTCGCTCATGCGTCCTCACCGTTCCCGCATCCGATGCGCTGTCCGACGGACTCCGCGAAGCGGTCGAACACCCGCCGGTCGTCCGGCCTGCCCCGGCCCTGCAGACCGGTGTCGACGTTTCCGTAGAACACCGTGGTGCTTCCCCCGCACTTGGTGCGCAGCAGCCCGTGGGCCGCGCCGGCCGGGAGGCCGTCGAACACCGCGACCAGGCGCGGCCCGCGTGCCATCACATACTGGGCCGACGGCTCGTCTGGCTCTCGTGGTGTCTGCCACACCACCGAACAGGTCTGGAGCCGGTCGGTGACCGCGCCCACCTGCTGCTGGTAGCGCGAGCCCTCGCCGAAGTCGAAGGACATGCCGGGTATCCGGCACAGCGGATTCTCCGCCCGCTCGTCGTCCTCGGCCAGTGTCACCATCGGCGATGTCGTGCGCAGCGGCTTGCCCGGGGAGCAACCCGCCTTCTTCATGGTGGCGTTGGCGGCATCGAGCAGCATCCGTCCGACCTCGGCGCTGTTGCCGATCGCGAACGGCATGGCCACCTTGCCGAGATGGCCGTCGCCCGAGCTCTCGCTCCGGATCGTCACGGCCGACGGCCGTCCGTCCGTGTCGCACTCCGCAGGCAGCACCAGCATGGCCCGGTCAGTGGCGACCAGCCCGTCGAGTCCGTCCGGGAGCGGCGAGGCCGAACCGTGGAAGTACTGGGCTATCCAGGCCCGGCGCTCCTTCGCACCGGCGGGCACCGGCCCGTACTCCAGGGTGATCTGCTCCTTGAAGGTGAGCGGCTGGTCCGAGTCGTCGTCCTCGACCTCGGAGGTCACCGCCAGCGTGCAGGTGCCGTGCGGCCGGCCGGCCGAGGGCGGCGCGGACTCCGTCGCCCGGCGCTCCGATCCGGACCTGCCGAGCGCCTCCTCGCCGAGGAAGGACGCGCCGCTGTCCTGCTCCCACGCGCCCCAGCAGTAGGAATCACGGAACGGCCGGCTGTCCGTCGCCCAGAGGCCGATGCCGGACGCCAGCACCGCCCCGGCGACCACACCCCCCAGGACCGCGGCCCGCCGTCTGCCCCCGCCGACCATGACGATTCCCCCTTGCGAACCATGGACATCACCGCTGGGCGCCGATGCTACGTCGTCACCGGCCCTGACGGGCAAGGGGGTTGGTACTGCAAACGCATCTGTCCGTGGGTGTGGGTGTGGGTGTTCGGTGGTGTGACCGCGTGTTGACGAGCTGACGGTGGGCTGACCTCTGGGAGAGGCAGTCCGGCGAAATCCTGGGGAGTTGGCTGTCCGCACCGGGTCGTCAACGTACGGTCAGCCGGTCACCCGTGCCCCGCGGCCGCGCGCGGGGGCAGCTCGTCGAGCGACCCGGGCGGGGGGATCAGTACTTCGGCTGCCGATCCGATCCACAGACCACCGATGAGTTTGGCCGGCGTGCTGAGTCATACACAGCACAACGAACCTTTACAGAGGGAAACCCCATGACCGAGTTGCATGCGGAACACGTCCGGCAAGCGATCGTCGAACACACCCGGCAGCTGGCGGCATCGGCCGCCGCTGCCGGACCCGACGCGGCCGTGCCGACGACCCCGGGGTGGACCATCACTGACCTGGTCCGGCACCTGGGTCAGTCCCAGCACTGGGTCGCGGAGATCATCGAGCGGCGCATCACCGATCCGGCGCTGCTGCCGACGGAGATGGCCGTGCTTCCCGACGACGCCCGCCAGTGGCAGGCGTGGCTGTCGCAGTCCGCGCAGCGGATCTCGAGTGCGTGCGGCGACGACGCGTTGGACGCGCCGGTGTTCAACGCCGCAGGGGACAAGCGGTCCGGAACGCGATTTTGGATGTCCAGCGCCCTCAACGAAGCAGTCATCCACGGCTTCGACGCAGCCAACGCGGCCGGCCGGCCGGTCGACATCCGCCCCGATATCGCAGCAGCGCTCATCAGCAACCACCTCACGATGCTCACTTCCCCCACCTGGGAGATGCAGCGGTCCGAATCCGCCCACGCCATCCGGGGCACCGGGCAGACCCTGCAATGGCTGGCCACGGACACCGCGGACCAGGCGGGCGCCTGGCTCGTCGAACGTCGCCCCGACGGGGCGACGTGGCACCACGCGACTCGGCAGGCCGATGTGACGGTGACCGGCCCGGCGCAGTCGCTCTTGCTGGCCCTGACCCGGCGACTCCCCCTCACCAGCCAGGAAGCCACCCACATCAGCATCGACGGTGACACCGGCCTCGCCCAGCACTGGCTCGACAGCACCGCCCACGCCAGCGGCTGACCGGCACCCAATGCACCCAGGCTACTGAGGCAAGACCGGGCGAAACGGAAAGCCGGGTAGTCCGTGCATCGTTGACGTTGCGGCGGGCCAGGGCCCGTGGCCGAATCCGTTCGCCCACTCGGGACGGATCGCGGGGCGGGCCCACGTAGCTGCGCTCACCTCAACCTGCTCAACCGCCAGCTCATCAGCACACACTCACACCGACGAACACCCCACACCCGGGCCGGCGGCGGGTCGGGGAGCGCCAGGTTCAGCCCAGGGGCGAGAACACGAACGAGAACTCCGCCGGGGCCGCGTGGAGCCGGTGCTCCGGCAGTACGCCCGGTCCGCACGACTGCGAGCCGATGCCCTGCACCGCGTGGTCCAGGCCGACCCAGACGCGCGCCCCGGCCACCAGATCCGGCAGATGCTCCGCCGCGTCCAGCTGCTCGCTCGTCCAGCGCCGAGCGGTGAACCAGAAGGGGCTGCCGCCCTCGGCCCGGAGCCCCGCGCCGCCGTCGTCCGTCAGCTCCGCCCACCGCACATCCGCTCGCGCCCCGTTCTCCTGCGGCCTGACGTACGGGGTCTGCAGCGCGTCCACGTCCCGCTCCCAGAGCCCGAGCATCGCGGCGGCCCGGGTGTCCGGGTACGCCTCACCCGGACCGCCGCCGAACCAGCGTGCCCGGCCGAACGCGGCGGGCACCCCGAACCGGATGCCGAGCCGGGGCAGCGGCAGCCGCCAGTCGCCCTCCGGCACCACGGACACCGTGAGGCCGAGCCGGTCCCCGGCCGCAGTCCACCGGTACGTGGTCCGCAGGGCCAGGTCCCGGCCGGCCGGAGCCACTCGGGTCCGGACGGTCAGGGCGTCCTCCGCGGTCTCGACCGCGTCGACGCGGTGCCGCATCCGGTGCAGCCCCAGCTCCCGCCACCGCAGCCCGTACCGCTCGTCCGGCTGCCACGCCGCACCGTTGTCGTTGTCGGTGGGCGCCCGCCACACGTCCAGCCGCAGCGCCTCCACAGCGACGTCCCCGATCCGCACCGGCGCCCCGGTGGCCGCGTCGAAGACGCCCGGCCCGAGCTCGATCACGCCCTCGCGCCGTACCGGACGGGCACCGGCTGCCGGAGCGGGGGTGGCCGGCGCGCCCGTCGTGGCCTGGCCCCAGGCCACCACATGCCCGCGCCCGGCCCACGCGGTGTCCTCGGCGAGCACCGCCCGCAGCGTCCACAGCCCCTCGCCCGCCGCGTCCGGCGCCACCTCGGCCGAGGCCCCCGGCGCCAGCTCCGGCACCGCCAGCGTGCCCGAGGCGACGAGCGCGCCCGCCACCTCGTGCGACCACTCGAACTCCAGGTGCCCGAGCCCGGTGAAGTCGTACCCGTTGGTCACCGTGAAGGCGCCCGCCGAGGAACCCGGGCCGATCCGCACCGGCTCGACGACCTTCTTGTACTCGACGAGCCCGGGGGAGGGCGTGCGGTCCGGGAAGAGCAGGCCGTCGCAGACGAAGTTGCCGTCGTGCAGCTCCTCGCCGAAGTCCCCGCCGTAGGCGAAGCCGTGCTCCGGGTGCGCGAGGCCGTGGTCGATCCACTCCCAGACGAATCCGCCCTGGCAGCGTTCGTACCGCTCGAAGAGCCGCTGGTACTCGCTCAGTCCGCCCGGACCGTTTCCCATGGCATGGGCGTACTCGCACATGATGAACGGCATCGCGCGCCGCCGGGCGTCCAGTTCGGCGTCGGGCAGCGGCTCCTCGGCCCGCCTGCCGATGAGTTCGACCTCGGCGTGCGTCGGATACATCCGTGAGTACAGATCGACGTCCGCGCACGACAGGTCGCCCTCGTAGTGCAGCAGCCGCTCCGGGTCCCGCCCCCGGATCCACCCGGCCATCGCGCTCAGGCCCCGGCCCGTGCCGCACTCGTTGCCCAGCGACCAGATGATCACCGAAGGGTGGTTCTTGTCGCGCTCGACCGTCCTTCGCGCCCGGTCGACCAGCGCGGGGGTCCACCGCTCGTCGTCGACCGGGTTGCCGCGCCACTCCAGGTCGACAAAGCCATGTGTCTCCAGATCGCATTCGTCGATCACCCAGAGGCCCAGTTCGTCGCACAGGTCCAGGAAGGCGGGGTGCGGCGGGTAGTGGCTGGTCCGTACGGCGTTGATGTTGTGCCGCTTCATCAGCACCAGGTCCTGCCGCATGGTCCCGGCGTCCACGGTCCGGCCGGTCTCCGGATGGAACTCGTGCCGGTTGACCCCTCGGAAGAGCAGCCGCCGGCCGTTGACCTTGATGACGCCGTCCTCGACGACGACCGTACGGAAGCCGATCCGCAGCGGGATGCGTTCGCCCGGTGTCACCAGCTCCGCGTCGTACAGCCTGGGTGTCTCGGCCGTCCAGGGCTCCACCGGAAGGGTCACCGGTTCGCCCGCCGGGGCGTCGATGCCCAGTTCGGGTACGAGGACCCGCCCCTCGGCCCCTTCGCACTCCACCCGCAGCGTCCCGGAGCCGTCGCGGTGGTCGTACCCGGCGTGCACGAAGAAGTCCCGGGGCGCGTCCTGCGGCCGGTGCAGCAGCGTCACGTCACGGAAGATCCCGGGCAGCCACCACTGGTCCTGGTCCTCCAGATAGCTCCCCGAGGACCACGCGTGCACCCGTACGGCCAGCACGTTCTCACCGGCCCGCAGCAGGCCGCCCACGGCGAACTCGTGCGCCAGCCTGGACCCCTTGAAATCGCCCAGCTCCTGCCCGTTGAGCCAGACCCGGGCGCACGAGTCCACCCCGTCGAAACGGAGTACGTGCTCACCGTCCTTCGGCAGTCCGGCGGGCAGCGTGAACGTCCGCAGATGGTCGCCGGTCGGATTCTCCGACGGCACCCGCGGCGGATCGACGGGGAAGGGATAGACCACGTTCGTGTAAGCGGGAGCGCCACCGGCCCCCTGCAGCACCCAGTGCCCCGGCACCCGCACCGTTCGCCACCCCGAGGCGTCGAACCCCGGCTGCGCGAACGACTCGTCCTCGGTGTCCGCCTCCGGCGAGAGCCGGAAGGCCCATTCACCGTTCAGGGACACCCGCCGGGCGTCGGACGCCGGGTACCAGGACCGGGGCGCGAGCCCGCCCGAACCCGGGCTCATGTCCTCGTACCAGGACGTCGGGTCGGCGGCTGTGCGGCTCATGGGTCTCCTCGTTCGGCAACGCCCGTCTCACGATGGACGTTAACGAGGCGTGAACCGGCTCAACAAGGGGTGCCCACAGGTGAGACGCCGGCCGGGGCCGCTCCGGCTGCGGGCCGAAGTGCCCCTGGGCGGTGGGCTATGCTGCGCGGCCATGACTACCGGGACGGCCTCGCGCCACACACGGATCGGTTACCCGGCGCTCCGCTGAGCGCCGTACGGGCCGCCGCCGGTCCGCCGTCCGACCGGGGACCCGGCGCTGCCGCGCGGGCCCCGCCTCCTGTCGTGCCGATCAGAGCCGACACGTTGACCACGACAGGAGAACCCATGCCCACCACCACACTTCTGATCCCCACCGCGGACGGCCGGGCCGACGCGTTCGCCGCCTTCCCCGACGGGGGCGAACGGCACCCGGGGGTGCTGATGTACCCCGACGGCTTCGGAATCCGGCCCGTGCTGCGGGAGATGGCGAGTGAACTGGCCGGACACGGCTACTGCGTACTCGTCCCCAACGTCTTCTACCGGCACGGACCGGCACCGGTGATCGAGCTTCCCGAGTACATCGGGGCAGAGGCCCGGCCCGGGGTGATGGCCCAGGTGATGCCCCTGATCCAGGCGCACACCGCCGAACGCGTCCGGAGCGACGCCGACGCCCTGCTGGAGTTCCTCGACGGCCGCCCCGAGGTGTGCGACGGCCCGGTCGCGGTGACCGGGTACTGCATCGGCGGCCTCACGGCGATGCGCACCGCCGCCGCCCGCCCGGACCGGGTGGCCGCCGTCGCCGCGTTCCACGCACCGGTGGGCGCCGACGGGCCCGGACTCTTCTCCGGGATCACCGCGCGGGTCCACCTCGGCCACGCCGAGGGAGACATCACGCCCGACGGCCTGCGCGAGCTGAACCTGTCCCTGGACGCCGCGGGCGTCGGCCACACCTCCGAGATCTACCCCGGCACCGTCCACGGCTTCACCATGTCCGACACCGACGCGTTCAGCGCTTCCGGGCTCCGGCGCCACTGGGACCGCCTGCTGCCCCTCCTGAGCGGCCCCCTGGGCGGCGGCTGAGGTTTCGGGGGAGCCGAGGCGCCGCCGTCACAGGGCCTGCGGCGCTGCGGCCCGTAAAACAGAAAAACCCCACACTGAGTGGGGTTTCTGCTGGTGTCCGAGGGGGGACTTGAACCCCCACGCCCGATAAAGGGCACTAGCACCTCAAGCTAGCGCGTCTGCCATTCCGCCACCCGGACAAGGTGTCTGTCTCGCGGGCCCGGCCCGTTCCGACGTGGAAAACCATAGCAAACATTGGGAGGTGCTCGATCACGCCCCGGTCTGTGTGAAGGGCGGATGACGAGGGGTGGGGGGCCTTGGGTGCGCGGGCCGGGCGCGGGAGGATGAGGGGGAGCACCACAGCGACAGTGGAAGGAACCAGCGTGAGCGAGACCAGAGCGGCCCGCACCGGCCCGGGCGAGAGCGCCGAGAACGAGGTCGTGGACCTCTGTCGTGATCTGATCCGGATCGACACCAGCAACTACGGGGACCATTCGGGGCCGGGTGAACGGGCGGCCGCCGAGTACGTGGCGGAGAAGCTCGCGGAGGTCGGGCTGGAGCCGCAGATCTTCGAGTCCCACAAGGGCCGTGCCTCCACGGTGGCGCGGATCGAGGGCGAGGACTCCTCCAAGCCCGCGCTGCTGATCCACGGCCACACCGACGTCGTCCCGGCGAACGCCCACGACTGGACGCACCACCCCTTCTCGGGGGAGATCGCGGACGGCTGCGTGTGGGGCCGGGGCGCGGTCGACATGAAGGACATGGACGCGATGACCCTCGCGGTCGTGCGCGAGCGGATGCGCAGCGGCCGCAAGCCCCCGCGCGACATCGTGCTCGCCTTCCTCGCGGACGAGGAGGCGGGCGGCACCTACGGGGCCCGGTTCCTCGTCGACAAGCACCCCGGCCTGTTCGAGGGCGTCACCGAGGCGATCGGCGAGGTCGGCGGCTTCTCCTTCACGGTCAACGAGAACCTGCGGCTCTACCTCGTGGAGACCGCGCAGAAGGGCATGCACTGGATGCGGCTGACCGTGGACGGCACGGCCGGTCACGGTTCGATGACCAACGACGACAACGCGATCACCGAGCTGTGCGAGGCGGTCGGCCGGCTCGGGCGGCACAAGTGGCCGGTGCGGGTGACCAAGACCGTGCGGTCCTTCCTGGACGAGCTGTCCGACGCGCTCGGCACCCCGCTGGACCCGGAGGACATGGACGCCACGCTGGCCAAGCTGGGCGGCATCGCCAAGATGGTCGGCGCCACCCTGCGCAACTCCGCCGCCCCCACCATGCTGGGCGCCGGCTACAAGGTGAACGTGATCCCGGGGCAGGCCACCGCCCATGTCGACGGCCGCTTCCTGCCGGGGTACGAGCAGGAGTTCCTGGCCGACCTCGACCGGATCCTCGGCCCGCGCGTCAAGCGGGAGGACGTGCACGGCGACAAGGCCCTCGAAACCGATTTCGACGGCTCCCTGGTGGACGCCATGCAGATCGCGCTCAAGGCGGAGGACCCGATCGCCCGCGCCGTCCCGTACATGCTCTCGGGCGGTACGGACGCGAAGTCCTTCGACGACCTCGGCATCCGCTGCTTCGGGTTCGCCCCGCTGAAGCTTCCGCCGGAGCTGGACTTCGCGGGCATGTTCCACGGCGTGGACGAGCGGGTACCGGTCGAGGGCCTGAAGTTCGGCGTCCGCGTTCTCGACCGTTTCATCGACAACAGCTGACTCGGTACCGAGCAATTCGCCAGTGTGTACGTATCGACCGGAACGAGTGAAAGGGGCTTCCTGCTCGTAGCCCGATTGCTTTCTCCTCGTTACAGGTGATGCGGTCCGCGGCTGGGACCGCATTTGCCAACTAGGAGGAATAATGATCAAGAAGATCGTCGCCGCTGCGGCTGTCACCGGTGGTCTGGTGCTCGCGGGTGCCGGCATGGCCGTCGCCGACTCGGGCGCCCAGGGTGCCGCCATCGGCAGCCCCGGCGTGCTCTCGGGCAACGTCGTCCAGGTTCCCGTCCACATCCCCGTGAACGTGTGCGGCAACACGATCTCGGTGATCGGGCTGCTGAACCCCGCCTTCGGCAACACCTGCGTCAACGCCTGACGTTGTGCGTCAACCCGCAAGGGTTTGAGCCCGGTCGGCCTCGGAGCGCGCGCCATGCGTTCCGGGGCCGTCGGGTCCTTTGCCCCCGCACGTTCAAGTCCGGGGGTATTCCGGAAGGTAGAAGGCAGGAAACAACCTATGCGACAGGTCACGCGTAAAGGCCTGATCACCATGGCGGCTGCGGGCGGCGTGCTCGCGCTCAGTGGCGGTTACGCGCACGCCGACGCGGGAGCGTCCGGCGGCGCATCGAATTCCCCGGGGGTGCTTTCAGGGAATTCGGTACAGATTCCGGTCGAGGTACCGGTGAACGTTTGCGGTAACTCCGTGAGCGTGGTCGGACTG
Source organism: Streptomyces sp. NPDC048462 (assembly GCF_043200175.1). Classification (NCBI taxonomy): domain Bacteria; kingdom Bacillati; phylum Actinomycetota; class Actinomycetes; order Kitasatosporales; family Streptomycetaceae; genus Streptomyces; species Streptomyces sp. NPDC048462. Next base: position 46,693 of record NZ_JBICXG010000020.1, on the reverse strand, counting down.
ATCAACCCGACCTTCGGGAACAGCTGCAAAAACGGTTCTGGTGGTGCGGCCGCAGGCCGGACCGGATCGTCCGCGGGTACGTCGGGCAACCACGCGTCGGGCAGCCGGACCAGCGGCGGCCACGCGGCGCAGGACAGCGGCCGTGGGATGCGGGAGGGCACCGGCAAGCACCGCGCCGTCCCCACCGGCAACGGCGGCGGGGCGACGGCGCAGGGATACACGCAGGGCTCACCCGGTCTGCTGTCGGGCAACCAGGTCCAGGCCCCCATCGACATCCCGGTGAACGCGTGCGGGAACAGCATCGACATCGTCGGTCTGCTGAACCCCACCTTCGGCAACTCGTGCGAGAACGAGAGCACGCCGGAGGTCACCCCTCCGGTTACGCCGCCGGTGACTCCTCCGGTCACCCACCACGAGACACCGCCGACGCCCGGCCCCCGCACCGTCCCGAACGCGCCGGAGCCGCAGAGCATGCCCCCGGGCACCCCGCAGCTCGCACACACCGGATCGGGCGGGCTCGACCTGCTGATCCCGGCCGGTGCGGGTCTGCTGCTGGCAGGCGCCGGCACGGTGCTGTACCGCCGCGGCAGGGCCGCCGCCTAGCAGCGACGGCAGGCACGGCGAAGGGAGCGGGCCCCGCGGCAGCGGGGCCCGCTCCGTTTCACCAGGTGGCCCGCAGCTGGCGGATGATCCGTCGCCGCAGCCGCACCCGGCGGCTGCCGTCCAGGCGCAGCGTCAGTCGGTCCAACTCCCAGTGCCCGTACTCGGCATGGTCGGTCAGCAGGCGGGTCGTCTCCTTCCGGGACACCCCGCGCGGCACGTACACGTCGACAAATTCGTATTCCGGCATCGCATCTATTGTGCGGGCAGACCCCCGGTACGGATAGCGTCTGCTCTATGTCTGATGCTGCGCAGCCATCCGCTGCCGAGGTACGCGCCGCCGCCGATGCGGTCAAGGTCGCGCTCGACCGTCACCTCGACGCGGTCGAACGCCGGTCCGGGGACGACGACCCCGCTGTCTACGACGCGTTCAACGCACTGGCCGCTGCGGCGGAGGTCTATGACGAACTCCTCTACGACCGCCACGACGAGGTCACCCCGTTCGAGATTCCGGGAGCCGGGGACTCCCTGCCGCCCTACAGCGGTCCCGAGGAGCCGAACGCGCTCAGCGTGCTGATCCGCCGCGACTACGCGGTGGTGGAGCCCCAGCGGCTGCTCGCCCAGGCGCAGCGCCTCGCCGACCTGGACCCGGACGCCCGTGACAGCGGGGACGCGGCAGCCGCCGGCAGCAGCGTCCATGCGGCGCTCGGGGTGCTCTTCGGGGAGTACGAGGCGGACGAGATCGCGTCCCGGCACACGGAATTCGGGCTCGAAGAGGGCGACTCGACCCTCTGGGTCGCGGCGGCGGACGAGCTGCCGGAACCGGGGGAATGGCTGGGCGCGCCCTTCGAGGACGCGGACCCGCAGCTGGTGGTCTGCCGCTTCGACGTCAGTGCCGTCTTCGACGAGGACGAGCTGGACGGCGAGCTGGGCGGGGAACTCGGCGGGCTGGCGCGGGAAGGCTCCTGACCGGTCCGTCCCGTGGTGAGGGGCCGGGCCGGGCGCGTCACGCGACCGCCCGGTCCCTCACCGGCTCTCACCCGTCGGACGCCTCCAGCAGGGTGCGCAGCCGGGTGGTGCGGTCCTGCGCGGGGGATTGGGCGACCGCGTGCGGCAGCGCCTGATCCACCCCGTGCACCACCGACAGGTGCCGCTCACCCCTGCTGAAGGCGGTGTAGACCCAGGGGCGGCTGAGCCCCTGCGCCGCGTCACCCGGCAGTACGACGACCACCGCGGGCCACCGCATCCCGGCGGCCTGGTGGGCACTGAGCGCCCAGGCGTGGCGTACGGACGCCTCCACCCGCTCCTGCGGTACGACGACCGGGGTCCCCGCACAGTCCAGGTGCAGGCCCTCGGCGTCGGCCGAGACGACCACTGCGGGCACCGTCCTGCCCGGTGCGGGGACATGGGCGACCCGGTCACCGGGGTCGAAACCGCCGAACCGGCCGGGGCCGGGGTTGAGCCGCTGCTTGAGCGCCTCGTTCAGCGCCCGGGTGCCCGCCGAGCCGCCGTGGCCCACGGTGATCACCTGGGTGTCGGCCGACGGCACGCCGATCGCGCGCGGCACCGAGTCGGCCACCAGCTGCACCGTGCGGTGCACCGCCTCGCCCGCGTCACGCACGGGCACGATCACCACTTCGCGGCCCGGCGCCGCCACCTGGTTCAGCTCCCCGATGCCGATGCCGGATACCAGCTCCCCGATCGGACCGGGATCCGGCGTGCGGGAGACGATCTGCGGGCACGCGCGGGCGGCCAGCACATCGGCGAACACCCGGCCCGCGCCCGCCGACCCCAGCACCCCCGGATCGCCACTGAGCACCAGACGGGTCCCGTCCGCGAGGGCCTCCACCAGCATCGCGCCGGTCTCGACGTCGACCTGCGGGGCGTCCAGCACGACGAGCAGGTCGACGGCGAGCGCCCCCTCCTCGTCCCGTCCGGGGCCCTCGGTGCCGGCGAGCAGCCCGGCCAGCGTGACGGCCGCCGACGGGTCGCCCACCGCCTCGGCCAGCCGCCGGCCGCCGTCCACGCTGTGGGTGGCGCCCAGGGCCCGCAGGCCGAGGCCCGCCGCCGCGGCGATCAGCGCGGCGGGCTCGGCCCTGGCCGCCTCGCCGCCGGTGTGCGCGACGAGCCCGTGGGCCGCGGCGGCGCGGATCAGCTCGGCGGCCGATGGCGAGGGCGCCGATGAGGCGGCCGACGACCAGTCGGCGTCCTTCTCGACCGCGTTCACCAGCCGGGCCAGCCCGTCCGCGAGGCTCTCCTCGGCCAGGGCGTAGCGGTCGAGGCCGAGGAACACCTGCACCGGCTCCTGCCGGCCCTCGACGGCCTCCGGGCCCGCTTCCCCGTCCTCGGCGGGCGCATCGGCGGCCTCCTCGGGCTCCTCGTCCTCCGGGCCGTCCTGGAAGACGAGGGCGACGCCCTCGGAGACGGCGTGCAGCACGGCGGCCACGGGGTCGGTCACCGCCCGTGCGGTGAGCGCGGCCCGTACCTCCGCCGCGTCCAGCGCGGTGTGGCCCTGCAGCGCCGCGCGCTCCAGCAGCCAGCCGATCAGGGCCGCGGTGCGCCGCTCGTCGTCCGGACCGCACTCCGCGCCCAGCAGAGCCCGTGCGAAGCCGTCGGCCTGCTCGGGCCCGACGCCGGGGAGGGAGAGCAGCTGCCAGGGATCGTCGCGCAGGGCTTCGGCCGCGTGTGCGCCGAGTGTGCCGGCCGCCGGGGCGGCCAGGCTCCCGGGGGCGCCGCCGGCGGCCAGCACGGCGGCCACGGCCGCGATCGCCTCGGGAGCGGCCCCCTGGGGCGCGCTGACGGGCTCGGGGGCCCGCTCGCGGGCCGGGGCGGGGACGGTCCGGCGGGGGGCGGCAGGCGCGGGGGAGTCGAAGAACGCGGCTCCGGGCTTCTCGCCGCTCTCCACGGCGCGTACGGCAGCCAGCAGGTCGGCGGCCGGCCCGCTCAGCTTCGTACCGGCGGGGATGGGGCCGTCCTTCTCGGCCTTGCGCTTCTCGATCCGCTCCAGCAGCTCGCGCTGGGCGGCCAGCTCGGCCTCGGCCTCGGAGAGGGCCGGGGCGGCGGCGGTGTCACCGTCGGCGCTCCCGTCGGACTCCGCGTCGGTGCCGCTGTCGCCCGTCGTGTCGCCGGCCGACTCGTCAGCGGCCTCGTCAGTCGCCTCATCGGTCGCTTCGTCGGTCCCTGCGGCGGCTTGCTCGGCCGGGACGGACGCGGGGGCGTCCGCGACGACGCCGTCGTCGTCGGTTTCCGGGGGGCCGGGGGATTCCCCCCGGGGAAGCGCAGTCACAGCGTGCTCCAGTCCTGGTCGGGATAGCGGTGCACGGGCGCCGACACATCGTCGAGCGCGCGGCAGATCTCGTCAGGAAGACTAAGCGTCTCCACTGACAAAGCCTCCGCGAGCTGGTGCGCGTTGCGCGCGCCGACGATCGGGGCCACCACGCCCGGCCGGTCCCGCACCCAGGCGAGCGCCACCTGGAGCGGCGTCGTGGCCAGCCCGTCGGCGGCGGTCGCCACCGCGTCCACGATGCGGCTCGCGGGGTCGTCGAGATACGGCTCGACGAACGGGGCCAGCAGCTCCGAGGCGCCGCGCGAGTCCACCGGGGTGCCGGTTCGGTACTTGGCGGTCAGCACGCCCCGGCCCAGCGGCGAGGACGGCAGCAGCCCCACCCCGAGGTCGAGCGCCGCCGGCAACACCTCGCGCTCCACGCCGCGTTGCAGCAGCGAGTACTCCATCTGCGTACTGGCCAGCCGGGTCCGCACGCCCGGTGCGGCCAGCTGCCAGGTCGCGGCCTTGGCCAGCTGCCAGCCGCAGAAGTTCGACACCCCCGCGTAGCGGGCGCGCCCGCTGGACACCGCCAGGTCCAGCGCCTGGAGCGTCTCGTCCAGCGGGGTCACCGGGTCGAAGGCGTGCACCTGCCACAGGTCCACGTAGTCCGTGCCCAGCCGGGCCAGTGAGGCGTCGAGGGCGGCCAGCAGATGCCCGCGCGAACCGTCGAACCTGCGGTACGGATCGGGCACGCTGCCGGCCTTGGTGGCGATGACCAGGTCGCGCCGTGGCACCAGTCCCTCGACGAGGCGCCCCAGCAGGTACTCGGACTCGCCGCCGCCGTACACGTCCGCCGTGTCGACCAGGGTGCCGCCCACCTCCCAGAAGGCCTTCAGCTGCTCGGCAGCGTCGTGCTCGTCGGTGTCCCGGCCCCAGGTGAGGGTGCCGAGCCCGATCCGGGACACTCGAAGGCCGGTGCGGCCCAGATGCCTCTGCTCCATGGGCGCTGAGATTACTGGCCGGGCCTGCGCTCGTCGCAGGGCTGTGGACAACCGGGCCCCGGGTCACCCCTGCCGGATCGTGTTCCCGCGCGCTAGAGTCCGGAGCACAGGGACGTTACTGATCAGTAAGGGGAGCGGCTATGCGGCTCGGCATCAATCTCGGTTACTGGGGCGCGGGTATGGACGGGGACAACCTCGCCGTCGCGCAGGAGGCCGACCGGCTCGGCTACGACGTCTGCTGGGCGGCCGAGGCCTACGGCTCCGACGCGCCGACCGTGCTGAGCTGGGTGGCCGCGCAGACCGAGTCCATCGACATCGGCTCCGCGATCATGCAGATCCCGGCCCGCCAGCCCGCCATGACGGCTATGACGGCCGCCACCCTCGACTCGCTCTCCGGCGGCCGGTTCCGGCTCGGCCTCGGGGTGTCGGGGCCGCAGGTCTCCGAGGGCTGGTACGGGGTCAAGTTCGACAAGCCGCTGGCCCGCACCCGCGAGTACGTCGAGATCGTCCGCAAGGCGATGACCCGCGAGCGGCTGTCGTACGAGGGACAGCACTGGACCCTCCCGCTGCCGGACGGGCCGGGCAAGCCGATCAAGCTGACCATCCACCCGGAGCGCGAGCACATCCCGGTGTACATCGCCGCGATCGGTCCGAAGAACCTGGAGCAGACCGGCGAGATCGCCGACGGGGCGCTGCTGATCTTCCCCTCCGCGGACCACCTGGAGGACACCGCGGTCAAGCACCTGCGGGCCGGCCGGGAGAAGGCCGGGAAGACCATGGAGGGCTTCGACGTCTGTCCGACCCTGCCGCTCGCGACCGGCGACGACGTCAACGGCCTCGCCGACATGTTCCGGCCGTACACCGCGCTGTACGTCGGCGGCATGGGCAGCCCCAAGCAGAACTTCTACAACCAGCTCGCCCAGCGGATGGGATACGAGAAGGAGGCCGCCGAGATCCAGGACAAGTACCTGTCCGGCGACAAGAGCGGTGCCGCCGCCGCCGTACCCCACAAGCTGATCGACCAGACCACGCTGCTCGGCCCGGTGGAGCGGATCGCCGACCGGATGCAGGCCTACGCGGCCGCGGGCGTCACGACCCTGACCCTGGCTCCGGCAGGCTTCACGCTGGACGAGCGGATCGCCGCCCTGCGCGCCGGTACGGACGCGCTGGAGCGCTCCGGACTCGCCTAGCCCCGGGGACTCGCCCCGGGGTGGCACTACGGCCGTGGTGGGGGCTCGGGGGCTCCCCGCCACGGCCGTCACGCGGAACAACGCGGCCGGGACGGTTGGGTTACGGGGCCTGTGCGGAAACGGTTCGCCGGAGCGGTGACGGGCCCGCCACCGGGCCCACGTTCGGCCCATGGCCTGCCGTCGGACTGCCGTCGTCGCCCGGAGGGCGGCCGCGCGGTGTCAGGTGCGTGCTTTCGGCGTGCCGGCCTCAGGTTCCTGTACTGGCCGTACTGGGGTCTGGGGCCGGTCGGCGAGAGCGCGTGGATGGCGCCGCGCGGCAGACGGCAGTCCGACGACAGGCCCTGGTGCGGTGGCCTTCCTGTTGCCCGCCGGGGCCGGGCGCATTTGACTGTCGCTCGGCGGATGCCGGCACGGAGGTGGCAGTGATGCTCTCGGCAAAGAACCTGTTCCAGGAGATTCTCGACGACGACGAGTCGTTCCGGCTGTTCTGCTCCATCGCCGCCGGCGGGGAGTCCCAGGGCGGCTGGGAGAACGGCCGCATCGCCGCCCTGGTGCCCGCGAGCCAGCGCGCCCTGGCCCCCAAGATCGCCCGGCACGGCGCCGACGAGGACAAGCACGGCCGGATCTTCGACGCCCTCCTGAGGAAGCGCGGTCTGGCACCCGTCGAGGTCCCCCACGAGACCGACTACACGATGCTCCTGGAGAAGTACGGCATCGGTCTCGCCCACGAGCAGCTGGGGCGTGAGGAACCGCTCGCCGAGGGCGACATCATCACCTACCTCGCGCACAGCCGGGTGACCGAACAGCGCGCCTCCGAGCAGATGCGGCTGCTGCGGAAGTACTTCGCGGACCACCCCGACCTGGGCCGCGCGGTCAGGATGATCTCGAACGACGAGGACAACCACCTCGCGTACTGCCACGAGGAGCTGCTGCGCTTCGCCCGGTCCGGACACGGCCGCACGATCCAGAGCATCCTGCGCGAGTGCGCACTCGGCGAGATCCGGGTCTACCGCGACGTCAGCCTCGCCGTGATGGACCACATGGGCCGCATCCTGGGCTGGCCGAGAGCCAAGGCCGCGGCCCTGGCGGCGGGCATCCATGCCGTCTACGCGTACGAGCGCCTGGTGGGCTGGCGGCGCATGGTCAGCCTCGCGCCGCCCGAGCGGCGCGACGCGCTGGGCGGCCCGGCCGTCCCGGCGCCCGAGTACGGCTGAGCCGGCGGGCCCGGATCAGAGCCAGCCGCGGCGCTTGAACTGGCGGTACAGGCCGAGGACCACGCCCGCCATCAGCACGATCACCGCCGGATAGGCCCAGACCCAGCGCAGCTCCGGCATGTGATCGAAGTTCATCCCGTAGATCCCCGCGACCATGGTCGGGACCGCCGCCATCGCCGCCCAGGCCGAGATCTTGCGCATGTCGTCGTTCTGCCGCACGCCCATCTGCGCGAGATGCGCGGACAGGATGTCCGAGAGCAGCCGGTCGAGGCCCTCCACCTGCTCGTTGGCGCGCGTCAGGTGGTCCTGGACGTCCCGGAAGAACGGCTGCGACTGCTCGTGGACGAAGGGCACCCCCGCGCTCGCCAGCCGGGCCATCGGGGCGCTCAGCGGCACGGTCGCCCTGCGGAACTCCAGCACCTGGCGCTTGAAGGTGTAGATGCGGGCCGCGGTGTTCTTGGAGTCGCCGGTCGCGGCCGGGGCGAACACCTCGGTCTCCAGCTCCTCCAGGTCGACCTGGAGCTCGCCCGCGACATCGATGTAGTGGTCCACGATCGCGTCACTGATCGCGTACAGCACCGCGGTGGGCCCGTGCTTGAGCACATCGGCCTCGGCCTCCAGCCGGCGGCGCACGGCGGCGAGCGGCGCGCCCTCGCCGTGCCGGACCGTCACGACGAACGAGTCGCCTATGAAGACCATCAGTTCGTCCGCGCTGACCGTGTCGCTCTGGTGGTCGTACACGACCGGCTTGATCACCGCGAACAGCGAGTCGTCGTACACCTCCAGCTTGGGCCGCTGGTGCGCGGCCAGCGCGTCCTCCACCGCCAGCGGATGCAGCCCGAACTCGCTGCTGACCAGCTCGAACTCCTTCTCCGTCGGCTCGTGCAGACCGATCCACAAGAACGCGTCGCCGGCGGCCCGCGCCTCGTCGAGCGCGTCGGAGAAGTCGGCGGGGCCGTCGGTGCGGCGCCCGTCCCGGTAGATGGCGCAGTCCACAATCACGGCGCGCATTCTGCCCTGCTCGGGTCCCGGGCGCACCTTTGCCCGGACGGCGGCCTACGCTGGCCGCTATGCCCACCCTGATCCTCGTACGACACGGACGCTCCACCGCCAACACGGCCGGGGTGCTCGCGGGCCGGACCCCCGGCGTCGCACTCGACGAGCGCGGCGCCGAGCAGGCCGCGGCGCTCCCCGGACGGCTGGCCGCCCTGCCCCTCGCCGCGGCCGTCAGCAGCCCCCTGCAGCGCTGCCGCGAGACGCTGCAACCGCTGCTCGACGCCCGGCCGGACCTGCCGCTGCACACCGAGGAGCGGATCAGCGAGTGCGACTACGGCGACTGGGCGGGCCGCAAGCTCGCCGAGCTCTCCGACGAGCCGCTGATGACGGTCGTGCAGCAGCACCCGTCGGCGGCCGCGTTCCCCGGCGGCGAGTCCATGAGGGCGATGCAGGCACGCGCCGTCGACGCCGTCCGGGAGTGGAACGCGAGGATCGAGGCGGAGCACGGTGAGAACGCCGTCTACGCGATGTGCTCGCACGGGGACATCATCAAGTCCCTTGTGGCCGACGCGCTCGGCATGCACCTGGACCTCTTCCAGCGCGTCCACGCCGACCCGTGCTCGGTCACCGCGATCCGTTACACCAGGCTGCGGCCCTTCCTGCTGAGGCTGGGCGACACCGGCGACCTCGCCCCCCTGGCACCGCGCGAACCCGCCCCCGACGAGGCGAAGGCTGCCGACGACGGGGCCGATGCCGCGGTCGGGGGCGGCGCTGGGGCACCGTGATCGCTCCGCGCAGTAGGGTGGACGCGCCGTAGGCGCCTTTCCGGGAGGACTCTCTCCCGGGCCCCGGCCGACCCCCTATCCGCGTCAAATCACAAGGGAGACAGGACGTGTCCCGTCAGGTGTTCCTCTACGACCCCCCGGACCGTTTCGTGGCCGGTACGGTCGGGCTGCCTGGACGTCGTACGTTCTTCCTGCAGGCATCCTCAGGCGGACGTGTCACCAGCGTGGCCCTGGAGAAGACCCAAGTCGCCGCCCTCGCAGAGCGGGTGGACGAACTGCTCGACGAAGTGGTCCGGCGCACCGGGGGCAATTCCCCGGTACCCGCGGTGGCCCCGATGGACGTCACCGACACCGCCCCGCTCGACGTTCCAGTCGAGGAGGAGTTCCGGGTCGGCACGATGGCACTCGCCTGGGACGGCGAGGAACAGCGCATGATCGTCGAGGCGCAGGCCCTGGTCGAGCTGGACGCGGAATCCGTCGAGGATCTCGCCGAGGCCGAGGAGCGGCTGCTCCAGGACGAGGAGAACGGCCCGCCGATGCTCCGGGTCCGCCTCAGCGGGGCCCAGGCCCGCGCCTTCGCCAAACGCGCCCTGGACGTCGTGAACGCCGGCCGCCCGCCGTGCCCGCTGTGCAGCCTCCCGCTCGATCCGGAAGGACACGTATGCCCGCGCCAGAACGGATACCGCCGCGGGGCCTGACCGACGCCGGGCGGCTGACCCTGCTCGGCAAGGGCGAGCTCACCGTCCTCGGACAGGTCGGGGGAGCCTCCAACGCGGTGCTGTACTGCTCGGTCGCGTACGAGGGCGAGGAGGCCACTTGCGTCTACAAGCCCGTCGCCGGTGAGCAGCCCCTGTGGGACTTCCCCGACGGCACCCTCGCCCAGCGTGAGGTGGCCGCCTACGAGGTCTCCGAGGCCACCGGCTGGGGCCTGGTGCCGCCGACCGTGCTGCGGGACGGTCCGTACGGCCAGGGCATGTGCCAGCTGTGGATCGAGGCGGCGCCGCAGGAGGAGGACGATCCGGGGCTGCTCGCGCTCGTCGAGGACGAGGAGCCGGGCGAGGGCTGGAAGGCCGTGGCCCTCGCCGAGGTGGGGGAGGGGAAGACCGCCCTGCTGGTGCACGCGGACGACCCCCGGCTGCGGCGGCTCGCGGTCCTCGACGCGGTGATCAACAACGGCGACCGCAAGGGCGGACACCTGCTGCCCGCGCCCGACGGCCGGCTGTACGGCATCGACCACGGCGTCACCTTCAACGCCGAGGACAAGCTGCGCACCCTGCTGTGGGGCTGGGCGGGCGAGCCGCTGCCCGCCGAGGCGGTGGAGGTGCTGGACCGGCTGGCCGGCGGGCTGGAGCCCGGGGCGGCACTGGTCACCCGGCTGGGGGAACTGATCACCCCGGCCGAGATCGAGGCGCTGCGGGCCCGGGTGGCGGGGCTGCGGTCCACCGGTCTCCACCGGGAGCCGAGCGGTGGCTGGCCGGCCATTCCGTGGCCGCCCGTGTAGGCGGGGCCCGGCGGGCGGCGCCCGGTGCGAGGGCCCGGCACCGGCCCGTCCCGGGCCCGTTCGGGGCGGGCGGCCGGGGGATCGAGGCACTCTTCGGAGCCGGGCGCAAGAGTGCCTCTTCGGACAGGAACCCCCCTCCGGTTCGTATCCGGAAGCCGCGTCCGGTTACGCTCGTCGCATGCATGCCTGGCCCGCTTCTGAGGTCCCCGCCCTTCCTGGCAAGGGCCGCGACCTTCGGATCCACGACACCGCGACCGGCGGACGGATCACCCTTGACCCCGGTCCCGTCGCCCGCATCTATGTCTGCGGCATCACGCCGTACGACGCGACCCATATGGGTCATGCGGCGACCTACAACGCGTTCGACCTCGTCCAGCGCGTGTGGCTCGACACCAAGCGGCAGGTTCACTATGTCCAGAACGTGACCGACGTGGACGATCCGCTGCTGGAGCGGGCCGTGCGCGACGGCAAGGACTGGACCGAGCTCGCCGAGAGCGAGACGGCCCTGTTCCGCGAGGACATGACTGCCCTGCGCATGCTCCCGCCGCAGCACTACATCGGAGCCGTCGAGGCGATACCCGGCATCGTGCCGCTCGTCGAACGACTCCGGGACGCGGGCGCCGCCTACGACCTCGACGGCGATGTGTACTTCTCCGTCGACACCGACCCGCACTTCGGCCAGGTCTCCAACCTGGACGCCGAGGCGATGCGGCTGCTCTCCGCCGAGCGCGGCGGGGACCCGGAGCGTCCGGGGAAGAAGAACCCCCTCGACCCGATGCTCTGGATGGCCGCCCGCGAGGGCGAGCCGAGCTGGGACGGCGCCTCGCTCGGCGCCGGCCGGCCCGGCTGGCACATCGAGTGCGTCGCCATCGCCCTGGACCACCTCGGCATGGGTTTCGACGTCCAGGGAGGCGGCTCCGACCTCGCCTTCCCGCACCACGAGATGGGCGCCTCGCACGCCCAGGTGCTGACCGGCGAGCACCCGTTCGCCCAGGCCTACGTGCACGCCGGCATGGTCGGCCTGGACGGCGAGAAGATGTCCAAGTCCAAGGGCAACCTGGTCTTCGTCTCGGCCCTGCGCCGCGACGGCGTGGACCCGGCCGCGATCCGTCTCGCCCTGCTCTCGCACCACTACCGCTCCGACTGGGAGTGGACCGACCAGGTGCTCGCCGACGCGGTGGACCGGCTCGCCCGCTGGCGTGCCGCCGTCTCGCGGCCCGACGGCCTCGCCGCCGACGCCCTGGTCGAGGAGGTCCGGGGCGCCCTCGCCGACGATCTGGACACCCCGACGGCCCTGGCCGCCGTGGACCGCTGGGCCGAGCGGCAGAGCGCCGCCGGCGGCCCGGACGAGGGCGCGCCGGGACTCGTCTCGCGCACCGTCGACGCGCTGCTCGGTGTCGCACTGTAACCACCCGCCGCATTACGTCCGTTCACCGGCTCCGAACTTCTTGATGAAGTTCGGGGCCGGTTCCGTTTTGTCCATGGTCAAATGCTTGGTGCTGCGCTAAAAGCGCTCTATGCAATCATCAACGCGCATCAGAACGGCAGTAGTTGCAGCGCTGCTGGGACTGTTCGCCGTCGTCTCGGGACCGGGTGGTGCCCGTGCGGATTCGGCCGCCCCGGCCGGGACGACGGTCGGCGATCTCACCGGCTTCTCGGCCGACGGACCCGTCTACCACCTGCGCGCGGGTACCGCCGAGGCCCGTGTCAGCTTCGTCTCCGAGGAGACCTTCCGGATCGAACTCGCCCCGGACGGCACGTTCTCCGACCCGGCCGGCGACGCCATCGTGCTGCCCCAGGGATCACCGCCGCGCACCCACTGGAAGGAGCGGAGCGACCGCTACGACCTGTCCACCGGCGATGTCACGCTGCGTGCCTACAAGTCGCCCCTGCGGTTCGCCCTGTACCGGGCCGACGGCACCCAGGTGTGGTCCGAGGCGAAGGGACTGAGCTGGGACGGCGAGAAGACCACCCAGACCCTCGCACGCGGCGGCGACGAGCAGTTCTACGGCGCCGGCATGCAGAACGGCCGGGGCAACACCTCGCACCGGGGCAAGACGGTCGAGGTCGGCGTCGACTACAACTGGGACGACGGCGGCCACCCCAACTCGGTGCCGTTCTACCTCTCGTCGGCCGGCTACGGCGTGTTCCGCAACACCTTCGCGCCCAACACCTACGCCTTCACCGACCCGGTGACCACCAGCGCGAAGGAACAGCGCTTCGACGCCTACTACTTCGCGGGTGACCCCAAGGACGTCATAGGCCAGTACACGAAGCTCACCGGCAAGCCGTTCCTGCCGCCGGTGTACGGCATGGAGATCGGCGACTCCGACTGCTACCTGCACAACGCCAACCGGGGCGAGCGCCGCACCCTGGACTCGCTGAAGGTCGCCGACGGCTACGTCGAGAACGACATGCCCAACGGCTGGATGCTCGTCAACGACGGCTACGGCTGCGGGTACGAGGACCTCGCACAGACCGCCAAGGGCCTCCAGGACCGGGACATGGAGATGGGCCTGTGGACCGAGGACGGCATCGACAAGCTCGGTGACCAGGTCAAGGCCGGCCAGCGCGTCGCCAAGCTCGACGTGGCCTGGGTCGGGGACGGCTACAAGTTCGCCCTGGACGGCTGCAAGGACGCGTACAAGGGCATCGAGGACAACAGCGACGCCCGGGGCTTCACCTACGCCCCGGAGAGCTGGTCTGGCGCCCAGCGCTGCGGTGTCCAGTGGTCCGGTGACCAGTACGGCACCTGGGACTACATCCGCTGGCAGATCCCGACCTACGCGGGCGCCACGATGTCCGGCCTCGCCTACACCACGGGCGACGTCGACGGCATCTTCGGCGGCAGCGCCAAGACGTACACCCGTGACCTCCAGTGGAAGATGTTCCTGGGCACCACGATGACCATGGACGGCTGGGCGGCCAGCGACAAGCAGCCCTACCGGTACGGCGAGCCGTACACCTCCATCAACCGCGAGTATCTGAAACTCAAGGAGTCGCTGCTGCCCTACCAGTACTCCTACGCGCACGAGGCGACGAAGAGCGGCGTCGGCATGGTGCGTCCGCTGGTGCTGGAGTACCCGGACGACCCGAAGGCCGCGACGGACGCGGCGAAGTACGAGTTCATGTCCGGCGAGGACTTCCTCGTCGCCCCGGTCTACCAGGACAGCACCGAGCGGGACGGTATCTACCTGCCGAAGGGCACCTGGACCGAATACTGGTCCGGACAGACCTACCAGGGACCGGTCACGCTCGACGACTACAGCGCCCCGCTCGACACCCTGCCGCTCTTCGTCAAGGGCGGCGCCAGTGTGCCGATGTGGCCGGGCATCCGCTCGTACAAGGACCGCACCGCGGGCTCCCCGCTCGCCTGGGACATCTACCCGCAGGGCAAGTCCTCGTTCACCCTGTACGAGGACGACGGCGTGACCCGGCAGCACCGCGACGGCGCATACGCGACGCAGACCGCCGAGGTCCGCGCCCCGGCGAAGGGCTCGGGCGACATCACCGTGAACATCGGTGAGAGCAAGGGCAGGTTCACCGGGAAGCAGAGCAGCCGCCCGTACGAGTTCAGTGTGCACACCGGCTCGGAGCCGAGCGCGGTGAAGCTCACCGGCAAGCTGCCCCGGCTCGGCTCGGCCGCCGCGTACGCGAAGGCGAAGCAGGGCTGGTGGTACGACCGCGACGACCGGGGCGGCGTGGTGAAGATCAAGACCGCCCCGCTGTCCACGGGCAAGAAGTTCTCGGTGCGGCTGGAGAACGCCAGCGCGGTCGGCGGACGGAACGCGGCCGCCACGGCCACCGTCTCGGCGCCGCAGGGCCAGGAGGCGGGCGCGGGCGCGCCGGCCACCGTCGCCGTCGACGTCACCGCCGGCAAGGCCGACGTCACGGACGCCACGGTCTCCCTGGACGTCCCCGAGGGCTGGCGGGCCGTCCCGGCCGGGACCGTGCGCCGGATTCCGGCCGGCACCACCCGGCGGGTCGAGGTGTCGGTGACCCCGGCGAAGGACGCGGCGCTGGGCGAGGCCCGGCTCACCGCACATGTCCGATACCGCTCGGCGGGCGAATCCCGTACTGCGGTCCAGCGGATCGCCGCCGCGGTGATGCCGCCGCCGCCCGCCGGTGAGGCCTGGGCAAGTGATCTGAAGTGGCTGAGCTCGGTCAACGGCTACGGGCCGGCGGAACGCGACCGCAGCAACGGCGAATCGGGCGCGGCCGACGGCGGCCCGCTCACGCTGGCCGGGAAGACGTACGAGAAGGGGATCGGCACCCACGCCGACTCCGACATCGAGTTCTACACCGGCGGACAGTGCTCGAAGTTCACCGCGGACGCCGGGATCGACGACGAGATCGACGGATACGGCGAGGTGGCGTTCTCCGTCGAGGCCGACGGCAAGGTGCTCTGGACCTCGCCGAAGGTGACCGGGGCGTCGGCGGCCGTGCCGGTCGATGTCTCCCTGGACGGGGCGCGCCATGTGCGCCTGAAGGTCACGGACACCAACGCGTCCAAGACCGGCGACCACGGCGACTGGGGAGCCGCGCGCTTCACCTGCGCCTGAGCCCCGCGGCGGTGCACGCGGGGAAAGAGGGGAGCCGGGCGGGTGTCGTCCACCCGCCCGGCTCCCGGCTGTCCGGATCAGTCCTCCGACGAATCCTCCGGCGAGTCGTCCCCCGGAGCGTCCTTCGGGGTGTCCTTCGGCGTCTCGTCCGGAGCCGGGCCCGGCCCCGTGCCGCGTGCGGGACCGCTGCCGGCCCCGCTCGCCGGACCCGGACCGCTGTCGGGACGGGCCGGTTTCGGCGGCCTGGTCCGGCCGCTCGACGTATCGCGAAGGTACGAGCTGTCGCCGCTCTCCGTCGCGTGCCCGCCCGGCCCGGAACCCGGACCCGGGTCCCGGCGCCGCAGATAGCGCTCGAACTCCCGGGCGATGGCCTCCCCGCTCGCCTCGGGAAGCTCCGCGGTGTCCCGGGCCTCCTCCAGCGTCTGCACGTACTCCGCGACCTCGCTGTCCTCGGCGGCCAGTTGGTCCACCCCGAGCTGCCAGGCGCGCGCGTCCTCGGCCAGTTCGCCCAGCGGGATGCGCAGCCCGATCAGGTCCTCCAGGCGGTTCAGCAGCGCCAGGGTGGCCTTCGGGTTGGGCGGCTGCGACACGTAGTGCGGCACCGCCGCCCACAGGCTCACCGCGGGCACACCCGCGTGGGTGCACGCCTCCTGGAGGATGCCGACGATGCCGGTCGGTCCCTCGTACCTGGTCTCCTCCAGGTCCATGGTCCGCGCCAGGTCCGGATCGGACGTCACGCCGCTGACCGGTACCGGACGGGTGTGCGGGGTGTCGCCGAGCAGCGCACCGAGCACCACCACCATCTCGACGCCCAGTTCATGGGCGAAGCCCAGGATCTCGTTGCAGAACGAGCGCCAGCGCATCGACGGCTCGATGCCCCGGACCAGGACGAGGTCGCGTGGCTTGTCGCCACCGATGCGCACCACCGAGAGCCGGGTCGTCGGCCAGGTGATCTTGCGCGCCCCGCCGTCCAGAAACACCGTCGGGCGGTTGACCTGGAAGTCGTAGTAGTCCTCGGCGTCCAGCGCCGCGAACACTTCGCCCTTCCACTCCCGGTCCAGGTGCGCGACCGCTGTGGAAGCGGCATCACCTGCGTCGTTCCACCCCTCGAACGCGGCCACCATGACCGGGTCGATCAGCTCGGGAACCCCCTCGAGCTCGATCACCCAGGCCTCCTTCCGAAGTTCCCTTGCGTACGGAACAACCTTACGGCTTCCGGCCACTCCCGCCGCAGCCCCCGCGCACGGCCGGGTGAACCCGGGCCACGAAGGTGCATCACCGGCCGAACCAGGGCATCAGGCCCGTCATACATCCGAGCTGTGCAGGGGCAATTTCGGCTCAACCCTGGACGTTGGGGCCTTCGGGACGCTATACATCGGATGACCAGAGCAGAGGTCCGATGTTATTTCCCC
Organism: Streptomyces sp. NPDC048462; assembly: GCF_043200175.1. Lineage (NCBI taxonomy): Bacteria > Bacillati > Actinomycetota > Actinomycetes > Kitasatosporales > Streptomycetaceae > Streptomyces > Streptomyces sp. NPDC048462. The sequence continues at coordinate 30,167 of NZ_JBICXG010000020.1, read as the reverse complement.
TGGGGGCGCGCATGAGTCAGACCGTCACGGACTTCGAGGTTCACGACATCCGTTTTCCGACCTCGGAACAACTGGACGGCTCGGACGCCATGAACCCCGATCCCGACTACTCGGCTGCCTATGTAGTACTGCGTACCGACGCCGCGGACAACGACGGTGGCGGTATCGAGGGACATGGCTTCTGTTTCACCATCGGGCGCGGCAACGAGGTGATGGCAGCCGCCATCCAGGCGCTGCGGCCCTACATCGTGGGCCGTCCCGTGCCCCGCACCGCGGCCGACCTCGGCGCGCTGTACCGGGACCTCACCCACGATTCCCAACTGCGCTGGCTGGGGCCCGAGAAGGGCGTGATGCACATGGCGGCCGGCGCGGTCGTCAACGCGGCCTGGGACCTCGCGGCCAAGCGGGCCGGCAGACCGGTCTGGCAGTTCCTGGCCGAGATGACACCCGAGGAACTCGTATCCCTCGTCGACTTCCGCTACCTCAGCGACGCCCTCACCCCCGAGGAGGCGCTCACCATCCTGCGCGCCGCCGAACCGGGCCGGACCGAGCGGGCCGAGCGGCTGCGCGCCGAGGGATATCCCGCCTACACCACCTCGCCCGGCTGGCTCGGTTACTCCGACGACAAACTGGTCGGACTGGCGAAGCAGGCCGTCGCCGACGGCTTCACCCAGATCAAGCTGAAGGTCGGCGGCGACCTCGGCGACGACGTCCGCAGGCTCGGGCTCGCCCGTGAGGCCGTCGGCCCCGACGTACGGATCGCGGTCGACGCCAACCAGCGCTGGGACGTCGCCGACGCGGTGGAGTGGATGACCGCGCTCGCACCGTACGACCCGCACTGGATCGAGGAGCCGACCAGCCCCGACGACATCCTCGGCCACGCCGCCGTGCGCGCCGGCCAGCCGGTCAAGGTCGCCACCGGCGAGCACGTCGCCAACCGGGTCGTGTTCAAGCAGCTGCTCCAGGCCGGCGCGGTCGACTTCGTCCAGATCGACGCCGCACGCGTCGCCGGTGTCAACGAGAACCTGGCGATCCTGCTGCTCGCCGCCAAGTACGGCGTGCCGGTCTGCCCGCACGCCGGCGGCGTCGGCCTGTGCGAGCTGGTGCAGCACCTCTCGATGTTCGACTACGTGGCGGTCTCCGGCACCTGGGAGGACCGGGTGATCGAATACGTCGACCATCTGCACGAACACTTCGCCGACCCCACCGTGATCGAATCCGGCCGCTACCGGGCCCCGGCCTCCCCGGGCTTCTCGGCCCGGATGCTGCCCGAGTCGATCGCCGCACACCGCTATCCGGAGGGCCCCGTATGGCAGGCCCGCCGCACCACTGAGGAGGACGGCCGATGACCGGCACACGCGACTTCGAGGGGATGAACGCCCTGGTGACGGGCGGCGCCTCCGGCATCGGGGCCGCCGTGGCGACCCTGCTCCTGGAGCGGGGCGCCAGGGTGGCCGTCCTGGACCGGGAGACCGCGGGCGCCCCCGAGGGCACCCTCGCGCTCAAGGCGGACGTCACCGACGACGCGGCCGTGCGCGACGCGGTCGGCCGCGCGGCGGCCGAACTGGGCTCCCTGCACACCCTCGTATCGAACGCCGGCATCGGGTCCATCGGCTCCGTCGAGGACAACCGCGACGACGAGTGGACCCGGGTCCTGGACATCAACGTCCTCGGGATGGTCCGCACCGCCCGGCACGCCCTGCCGCACCTGCGGCGCGCCGCCGCCGAGCGGCCCGGTGCCGTCTCGATCACCCAGACCTGTTCGATCGCCGCGACCGCCGGGCTGCCGCAGCGCGCCCTGTACAGCGCGAGCAAGGGCGCCGTCCTCTCGCTGACCCTCGCGATGGCCGCCGACCACGTGCGCGAGGGCGTCCGGGTCAACTGCGTGAATCCCGGCACCGCGGACACCCCGTGGATCGGCCGGCTCCTGGGCCAGGCCGGTGACCCTGCGGCCGAACGCGCCGCCCTCAACGCCCGCCAGCCGCTCGGACGGCTGGTCTCCGCCGACGAGGTGGCCGCCGCCATCGTGTACCTCGCCAGTCCCGCCGCGGCCTCCGTGACGGGCACCGCACTGGCGGTCGACGGCGGCATGCAGGGCCTGCGTCTGCGCCCCGCCGACAGCTGACCGGGGGTGCGGTCCGGACCCGGACAGCCCGGACCGCACTCCTCCTACCATCCGCACCACCTTCAGATCTCCGAGCCGGTACTCCACAAAGGAACGGGACACCAATGAGAGTGCGTACGACGAGTGCGGCAGCCTGCGCCGTACTGCTGGCCGTCACTGCCCTGGCGGGCTGCAACCGCGAATCATCGGACGACGGTGCGGCTGGCGGGAAGGTCGGCATCGACCTGCCGCGCAGCGACAGCGACTTCTGGAACTCCTACCAGAACTACATCCAGAAGGGGGTCAAGGGCGGCGATGTCAAGGCGCTGCCGCTGACCAACTCGCAGAACGACATCGGCAAGCTGGTCGCCAACGTCCAGACCTTCGCCGACCAGGGCGCGAAGGCCGTGGTGATGGCCCCGCAGGACACCGGTGCGATAGCCGAGTCGCTGAACACGCTGAACGAGAAGAAGATCCCGGTCATCAGCGTCGACACCCGCCCCGACAAGGGCGACATCTACATGGTGGTGCGCGCCGACAACAAGGCGTACGGGACGAACGCCTGCAAGTACCTCGGTGAGCAGCTCAAGGGCAAGGGCAAGGTCGTCGAGTTCCAGGGCGACCTGTCCTCGATCAACGGCCGCGACCGCTCCCAGGCTTTCAAGGCCTGCATGGACAAGGACTTCCCCGGCATCAAGGTGTTCGAGCTCGCCACCGACTGGAAGGGCGACGTCGCCTCCGCGAAGCTCCAGTCGACGCTGGCCGCGCACCCCGACATCAACGGCATCTACATGCAGGCCGGCGGGGTCTTCCTGCAGCCCACGCTCGCGCTTCTGGAGCAGAAGAAGCTGCTGAAGCCGGCCGGTTCGCCGGGCCACATCACCATCATCTCCAACGACGGCATCCCGGAGGAGTTCGACGCAATCAAGGCCGGGAAGATCGACGCGACGATCTCCCAGCCCGCCGACCTCTACGCGAAGTACGCGCTGTACTACGCCAAGGCGGCGCTGGACGGGAAGACCTTCAAGGAGGGCCCGACCGACCACGACTCCACCATCATCAAGATCCCGAACGGCTTCGAGGACCAGCTTCCCGCACCCCTGGTGACCAAGGACAACGTCGACGACCCGAAGCTGTGGGCCAACCAGCTGGAGAAGAAGAGCTAGCCATGGACCAGGCACCACCACCTGCCGTACAGGCGGAAGGCGTCGTCAAACGCTTCGGACCGACCGTCGCGCTCGACGGGGTGAAGCTCACCGTGCGGCCGGGGGAGTCGCACGCGCTCGTCGGCCGCAACGGCGCGGGCAAGTCGACCCTGGTCAGCGTGTTGACCGGGCTCCACAAGGCGGACGCGGGCACGGTCACCTTCGGCGGGGAGCCCGCGCCCGCCTTCGGGGACACCACGGCCTGGCAGTCGAAGGTCGCCTGCGTTTACCAGAAGTCCATGGTCGTCCCCGACCTGACCGTCGCGGAGAACCTCTTCCTCAACCGGTTCGACGACAACGCCCGCTGGATCAGCTGGGGGCGGCTGCGCAAGCGCGCGGAGCAGCTCTTGGCCGACTACGGCGTGCAGGTCGACCCGAACACCCGGGCACGCGATCTCGCCGTCGAGCAGCGGCAGTTCGTCGAGATCGCCCGCGCGCTGTCCTTCGGCGCGCGGCTGATCATCCTCGACGAGCCGACCGCCCAGCTCGACGCCCGCGGCATCGGGCGGCTCTTCGACAAGCTCCGGGAGCTGCAGAGCCAGGGAGTGGCGTTCCTCTTCATCTCCCACCACCTCCAGGAGGTGTACGAGCTCTGCACGGCGGTCACCGTCTACCGCGACGCCCGCCACGTCCTGACCGCTCCGGTGGCGGACGTGGCCAAGACGGATCTGGTGTCGGCGATGACCGGCGAGAAGTCCGGCGGCGCGGTCGCCTGGCACGCCGCCGGCGCCACCGCGCCCCCCGAGGCCTCGGCGGAGCCCGTCCTGAGCACCGAGGGGCTCACCCTGGAGGACCGGTTCGAACCGCTGGACCTCCAGGTGCGCCCCGGCGAGGTGCTCGGCCTGGCCGGATCCGCGGCCAGCGGCAACACCGCGCTGGGCGAGGTGCTGGCGGGCATGCGCAAGGCCGGCGGCGGCACGGTCCGGGTCCACGGCGAGACCGTGCGCTCCGGGAGCGTGCCGCACGCGCTGGCCGCCGGGATCGGATACATCCCCGAGGACCGGCACGACCAGGGCCTCGTGCTGCAGCGCAGCGTCGCGGAGAACGCCACCCTCACGGTCACCGACCAGCTCGGACCGTGGGGGACCGTACTGCCCTCCCGTACGCGGGAGTTCGCCCGGGGCATGATCGAGTCACTGGACATCAAGACCCAGGGCCCCGAGCAGCCCGTCGCCGGGCTCTCCGGCGGCAACCAGCAGAAGGTGGTGGTCGCCCGCGCGCTGGCCCGCAGGCCCAGCGTGCTGGTGGCGGTCCGGCCCACCGCGGGCGTGGACGTCAAGTCCAAGGACTCGCTCCTCGGAGTCGTCCGGCGGGTGGCCGACGAGGGCAACGCCGCGGTCGTCGTCTCCGACGAGCTGGACGATCTGCGGGTCTGCGACCGGGTACTCGCCCTGTTCCACGGGCGAGTGGTCGCCACGTTCGAAAGCGGGTGGGCCGACGGGGAACTCGTCGCCGCCATGGAAGGTGTGGGGGAAAGGGAATGACCGGCACGCTACGGCCGTCCACGGCCGACGACATCAACACGGTCCCGAAGGGCGGGCCCGGGGACGACAGCCCGCTGAGCCGGCTCAAGCTGATCCGGTGGAGCGACTTCTCGCTGGTGCCGGTGATCCTGGTGCTGATGGTGATCGGCTTCATCGTGTCGCCGGTCTTCCTCACCTCGGACAATCTGATCAGCGTCGTCCAGCAGTCCTCCGAACTCAGCCTGCTGGTCCTGGGCCAGGCCCTGATCCTGATCTGCGGACGGATGGACCTGTCCCTGGAGTCGACGATCGGCATCGCGCCCGTCGTCGCCATGTGGCTGGTGCTGCCCGGCGACGACGGCCGCTTCGCCGGCCTGGGAATACTCCCCACCTGGATGGCGATACCGCTCTGCCTGCTGGTGGGCCTCGTCATCGGTGCGATCAACGGCTTCCTGATGCTGAAGCTGCGGGTCAACGGCTTCATCGCCACGCTCGGCATGCTGACCATGCTGCGCGGACTCCACATCGGCATCACCGAGGGCAAGTCCATCACCGACGTCCCGGAGTCCTTCCGCTACCTCGGCAAGACCTCGTGGTTCGGCGCACCTGCCGCGGTCTGGATCTGCCTGGTGCTCTTCGCGATCGGCGGCGCGGCGCTGGCCTGGCTGCGCCACGGACGCTCGCTGTACGCGATCGGCGGCAACCCGGAAGCGGCGCGCGCCGCCGGTATCCGGGTCGACCGGGTCACCTGGATCGTGCTCGCCATCGGCGGCCTGCTGGCCGCCTTCGCCGGCATCCTCTACACCGGCCACTACGGCGCGGTCGCCGCGACGCAGGGCAACGGCTGGATCTTCCAGGTGTTCGCCGCGGCGGTCATCGGCGGCATCAGCCTCAAGGGCGGCCGAGGCACCCTGTTCGGAGCGCTGACCGGCGTTCTGACGCTCCAGCTGGTGGTCAACGTGATGACCCTCGGCGGCGTCCCGGCCCTCTGGAACCAGTTCCTCAACGGCGCGATCATCATCGTCGCGCTGGTCATCTCCCGCTTCGCGAGCGGCGAGAAGCAGGACTGAGGGGTACGCGCACACAGAACGCCGGCGGGGCTGATCTTCTCAGCCCCGCCGGCGTTCGAGGTGCGGGGCCGGGTGCGGAGCCCCGGAACCCCGCACCCCTGGCTACAGAGTCGAGCGCAGCCACTGCTCCACGCTCGCCACATGAACCGTCGCCCACGCCCGAGCTGCCTCCGCGTCGCGGTCCCGCAGCGCGGACACGATCGCCCGGTGCTCGTGGAGCGTGCGGCTCACCGCGTCCTCCTGGGTCAGACCGCGCCAGACCCGGGCCCGCGTCGTCGGCCCCGAGAGCCCGTCGAGCAGCGAGCAGAGCACCGAGTTGCCGGACGACTGCACGATGCCGCGGTGGAAGTCCAGATCGCAGGCCACCAGTTCCTCGACCGAGGGGCGGCTGCCCAGGGCGTCCAGCTGGGAGCTCAGCAGATCCAGCTGCTCCTCGCTGATCCGGCTCGCCGCCATCGCGGTCGCGGCCGGTTCCAGGATCCGGCGGACCGCCAGGAACTCCAGCACCGTGTCGTCGCGGTGGAAGTCCACCACGAAGCTCAGTGCCTCCAGCAGCAGTTGCGGATCCAGACTGGTGACATACGTGCCGTCGCCCTGCCGCACGTCGAGAATGCGGATCAGCGACAGGGCGCGCACCGCCTCCCGCAGCGAGTTGCGGGACAGGCCGAGCTCCGCGGCGAGTTCGCTCTCCTTGGGGAGACGATCGCCGGGCCGTAGCGCACCCGAGACGATCATTCCCTTGATCTTCTCGATGGCCTCGTCAGTGACAGCCATGGGCGACCTCCAGACATCCGATGTATCGCCCCCATTATGCGTCCCCGGAGGCGGCTGATACGCCCTTCGGGGCAACCGGTACGGCGTCACTCACGAGATGCGGGGGTGTTTCGGACGGTTCTGGGCGGCGGAGTCCGAAAGCGTTCACCGCCCGCACGCACGGGAGGGGGCGGCGTCCACGGATGGACACCGCCCCCTCCACGCGGCTCAGCTCCTGCGGTCGCCGAGTACGGACTCCACGCCGGACCGGATCTCGTCCGTGGCCAGACCCCGGATCGTCAGCGTCGTGCGGCGCCGCAGCACGTCGTCCGCCGTCTCGGCCCACTCGTGGTCGCGCGCGTAGGCGACCTGGGCCCAGATCTCCGGCGCGTCCGGGTGGATGCGCGCGGCGAGCGCCGGGTCCTCGTTGGCCAGCCGGGCGATGTCGAAGGACAGCGAACCGTAGTGCGTGGCCAGATGCCGTGCCGTGTCGGCGGACATCCGCGGCCCCGGCGCGCCGCCGTCGACCAGCAGCCGGTGCGCCACCGCGTTCGGGTTGGCGATACCGGGCAGCGGCAGCTTCTTCGGCAGCCGGGCCATCGGCTCCATGTCCTCGGCCAGCGGGTGCCCGGGGAGCGCGGCCAGCTTGTTCATCACCGTCCGGCCGATGTGGCGGAACGTCGTCCACTTGCCGCCCGCGACCGACAGCATCCCGCCGCGGCCCTCCGTCACGACGGTCTCGCGCTTGGCCTTGGCGGTGCCCCCGGGACCGCCCGGCAGCACCCGCAGACCCGCGAAGGAGTACGTGATCAGATCACGCGACAGCTGCTGGTCCCGGACCGAGAACGCCGCCTCGTCCAGGATCTGCGCGGTGTCCTTCTCGGTGACCGAGACATCCGCCGGATCGCCCTCGTACTCCTCGTCCGTCGTACCGAGCAGCAGCATGTCCTCCCAGGGCAGGGCGAACGTGATGCGGTACTTGTCGATCGGGGTGGCGAGCGCGGCCTTCCACGGCCGGGTGCGCTTCAGGACCAGGTGCGCGCCCTTGGACAGGCGTATGGAAGGCGCCGCGTCCGGGTTCTCCATCTTGCGCAGGTGGTCGACCCACGGCCCGGTGGCGTTCAGCACCAGACGGGCGTTGATCCCGAACTCCGTACCGTCCACGGCGTCCCGCAGATCCGCACCGGTCACCCGGCCCCTGGTGAAGCGGAGCCCGGTCACCGCGGCGTGGTTCAGCACGGCGGCGCCCGCCTCGACGGCCGCGCGGACCGTCATCAGCGCCATCCGCGCGTCGTTCATCTGGTCGTCGCCGTAGACCGCGACGGCCTTCAGGTTGTCGGTCCGCAGTTCCGGCACGTCGCGCTGCGCCTTCGCCGGGCTGATCACGTGGCCGACGCCGTCACCGAACGCGGAGAGCGCCGAGTACGCGAACACGCCCGCGCCGAGCTTGGCCGCGCCGTGCGGGCCGCCCTTGTAGACCGGCAGGTAGAAGGTGAGCGGGTTGGCGAGGTGCGGTGCGACCTGACGGGAGACCGCACGCCGCTCGAAGTGGTTCTCCGCCACCAGCTTCACCGCGCCGGTCTGGAGGTAGCGCAGACCGCCGTGGAGCAGCTTGGAGGAGGCGGAGGAGGTGGCGCCGGCGAAGTCGCCGGCGTCCACCAGGGCCACCCGCAGTCCGGACTGCGCGGCGTGCCAGGCGGTGGAGATGCCCAGGATGCCGCCGCCGATCACCAGGAGGTCGTACGTCGCCTTGGAAAGCTGCTCCCGGGTCTCGGCGCGGCTCGGAAGGGAGCCGGAGGCCGGATGCGTCCCGAGGGCGGGGACGCTCTGCAGGGTGGTCATGTTTCTTACTCCTCGTCCTCGAGCCAGTCCATGGTCCGCTGTACGGCCTTGAGCCAGCTCTTGTACTCGCGGTCGCGGGTCTCCGCGTCCATGCGGGGGGTCCACTCGGCGGCCCGGCGCCAGTTGGCGCGCAGCGCGTCGGTGTCCGGCCAGAAGCCGACGGCGAGGCCGGCGGCGTAGGCGGCGCCGAGGCAGGTGGTCTCGGCGACCATGGGCCGCACCACGGGTGCGTCCAGGAAGTCGGCGAGGGTCTGCATCAGCAGGTTGTTGGAGGTCATGCCGCCGTCGACCTTGAGCGCGGTCAGCTCGACGCCGGAGTCCTTGGTCATGGCGTCGCTGATCTCACGGGTCTGCCAGGCGGTGGCCTCCAGTACGGCACGGGCGATGTGCGCCTTGGTGACGTAGCGGGTGAGACCGGCGATGACGCCGCGGGCGTCGGGGCGCCAGTACGGGGCGAACAGGCCGGAGAAGGCGGGTACGAAGTACGCGCCGCCGTTGTCCTCGACCGACGAGGCCAGGGTCTCGATCTCGGCCGCGGACTGGATCAGGCCCATCTGGTCGCGCATCCACTGCACCAGCGAACCGGTGACGGCGATCGACCCCTCCAGGGCGTAGACCGGCTTCTGGTCGCCGATCTGGTAGCCGACCGTGGTCAGCAGGCCGTTGTAGGAGTTGACGGGCGTCTCACCGGTGTTCATCAGCATGAAGGTGCCGGTGCCGTACGTGGACTTCGCCTCGCCCTCGGAGTAGCAGGTCTGGCCGAACAGCGCGGCCTGCTGGTCACCGAGCGCCGAGGCGACCGGCACGCCGTCGAGCACGCCGCCCTTGGCGTGGCCGTAGACCTCGGCCGAGGACCGGATCTCGGGGAGCACCGCGGCCGGGATGCCGATGGAGGAGAGGATCTTGTCGTCCCACGCCATCTTGTGCAGGTTCATCAAAAGCGTGCGGGAGGCGTTGGTGACGTCGGTGACGTGCACGCCGCCCTCGGTGCCGCCGGTCAGGTTCCAGATGACCCAGGAGTCCATGGTGCCGAAGAGGATGTCGCCCCGCTCGGCCCGCTCGCGCAGCCCCTCGACGTTGTCGAGCAGCCAGCGGACCTTGGGTCCGGCGAAGTACGAGGCGAGCGGCAGGCCCGTCTCGCGGCGGAAGCGGTCCTGGCCCACGTTGCGGCCGAGCTCCCGGCAGAGCGCGTCGGTGCGCGTGTCCTGCCAGACGAGGGCGTTGTGGACGGGCTCGCCGGTGTTCTTGTCCCACATCAGCGTGGTCTCGCGCTGATTGGTGATGCCGATGGCCTTCACGTCGGCGGCGGTGATCCCCGCCTTGACGATGGCGCCGGCCACGACCTCCTGGACGTTCTCCCAGATCTCGGTCGCGTCGTGCTCGACCCAGCCCGGCTTCGGCAGGATCTGCTCGTGCTCCTTCTGGTCGACGGAGACGATCCGGCCGTCCTTGTCGAAGACGATGCAGCGGCTGGAGGTGGTGCCCTGGTCGATGGCCGCGATGAACGGCCCGGTTCCGTGGGTGCCGGTGGTGTGTGCGTCGGTCACGGTGTGCTCCCGGAGGTCTGTGAGGTCTTGGGGTTGCGGCTCTGGTTCCGGTGTCTCACGCGAAGGCGAGGTTGTAGAGCCCGCCCGCGAGCGCGCCGCCGATCAGGGGGCCGACGACCGGGATCCAGGCGTAGCCCCAGTCGGAGCCGCCCTTGTTCGGCAGCGGAAGCAGCGCGTGCACGATACGCGGCCCGAGGTCGCGGACCGGGTTGATCGCGTAGCCCGTCGGCCCGCCGAGCGACAGGCCGATGCCGACGACGACCAGAGCGGTGATCAGCGCGCCGAGTGCGCCGAGACCGTTGCCCTTGTCGTTGAGGCCCTGGGTGAGGATCGCCAGGACCAGCACGAGCGTGGCGATGATCTCGGTGACGACGTTCTGCACGGCGTTGCGGATCTCCGGGCCCGTCGAGAAGACGCCGAGCACCGGTCCGGCCTTGGGGGCAGCGGCCGGGTCGACCATGCCCTCGTCACCCGTGTGGGCCTTGAGGACCGCCGGATCGGTGAGGTGCGCCCGGAACTGTCCGTAGTAGACCAGCCAGGCCAGCACCGCGCCGATCATCGCGCCCAGGAGCTGCGAGGCGAGGTAGAGCGGTACGTCGCTCCACTTGGTTCCGCCCTCGATCGCCAGACCGATGGTGACGGCGGGGTTGAGGTGTGCGCCGGACACGCCGCCCGCGATGTAGGCGCCGGTCAGGACCGCGAAGCCCCAGCCGAAGCTGATCGCGACCCAGCCGGCGTTCTGTGCCTTCGAGTGCTTGAGCGTGACGGCGGCACAGACACCGGCGCCGAGCAGGATGAGTATGGCGGTACCGATGGTCTCGCCGATGAAGATGTCGGAGCTGGACACCCGCGACTCCTTTGTCCTTCGTCCAGGAAGCCGAACCCCGGGTCCCTCCGGTGGTCCGCGCCCTCATGTAAGGGCGTTACCGGCCCTAGGCACGTGTCACACCATAACGCTTGTTTCCGTTAAGTGTTCGACAATGCCGACCGGTGCACGGCAGTGTTCCTCTCAGGTGAATGAGGCGTCAAGGGGTCTGTGGCCTACAACTCGATTGCGGGACCCGTAACCGATGATTCCGTACGGGGCTCAGAAGCGCCTGGCGCCCAGATCGCGGGAGACCGCGCGGGCGCAGTCCCGCACCGCCGCGACCAGATCGGGCCGTAGCCCGCCGTCCACGCAGACCCGCTCCACCGCACCGGTCACCGCCACCGCGCCGACCGGCATCCGGCGCCGGTCGTGGATCGGTGCGGCCACCGAGGCGACGCCCTCCCACGTCTCCTCCATGTCGGCCGCCCAGCCGCGCGCGCGGATCAGGTCGAGCATCGACTCGAACTCCGCCGAATCGGTGACGGTGCGGGGCGTGAACGACTGCCGTTCGGCCTCCATGGCCTCCGTGTGCGCCACCGGGTCGTACGCCGACAGCACCTTGCCCAGCGCCGTCGAGTGCAGCGGCTGCATGGCCCCGACCTCCAGGACCTGCCGGCTGTCGTCGGGCCGGAACACGTGGTGGACGATCAGGACGCCCCGCTGGTGCAGGACGCCCAGATGGGCGCTCTCGCCGCTGGACCTGGCCAGGTCGTCCGTCCAGACCAGCGCGCGGGCCCGCAGCTCGTGGACGTCCAGGTAGCTGTTGCCCAGGCGCAGCAGCTCGGCGCCGAGCTGGTAGCGGCCGGAGGCGGCGTCCTGCTCCACGAAGCCCTCGTGCTGGAGCGTGCGCAGGATGCCGTGGGCGGTGCCCTTGGCCAGGCCCAGCGACGAGGCGATGTCGGAGAGCCCCAGTCGCCGCTCGCCGCCCGCCAGCAGTCGCAGCATCGCGGCCGCCCGCTCCAGCGACTGGATGTTCTTGGCCATCGTGCCGTACTCCTCCACTGTGGTTCGACAATGCTGAACACTATCGGTCGATGCCGACCCGTGCTCGATCGCAGGAGAAGTCTGCGGCACCCCGCCGGTCCGGACAGCCCCCGGAACAGCATGCAGTCCGATTCGTGGACGGAGTCACGGCCCGGGACGTCGCCCGGCTAGGCTGGCGGGGTGCGCCTTCCGCCGAAGCCGCAAAGCCGACAGCCGTCGCATCCCAGGGAGTACATCCATGGCCCCGTCGCCGACCCCTTCAGCCGACAGCAGGACCCGGTCCGCAGCGCTCCGTGAGGCGCTGGCCACCCGAGTGGTGGTCGCCGACGGTGCCATGGGCACCATGCTGCAGGCCCAGGACCCCACGCTCGAGGACTTCGAGAACCTCGAGGGCTGCAACGAGATCCTGAACCTCACGCGCCCCGACATCGTGCGCTCCGTGCATGAGGAGTACTTCGCGGTCGGCGTGGACTGTGTGGAGACGAACACCTTCGGCGCCAACCACTCGGCGGCGAACGAGTACGAGATCGCCGACCGGATCGTCGAACTGTCCGAGTCGGGTGCCCGCATCGCCCGCGAGGTCGCCGACGAGTTCACCGCGAAGGACGGCCGCCAGCGCTGGGTCCTCGGCTCCGTGGGACCCGGCACCAAGCTGCCCTCGCTCGGCCACATCGCGTACGACGTGTTGCGGGACGGCTACCAGCGGAACGCGGAGGGCCTGCTCGCCGGCGGCGCGGACGCCCTGATCGTGGAGACCACGCAGGACCTGCTGCAGACCAAGTCCAGCCTCATCGGCGCGCGCCGGGCCATGGACGCCCTGGGCATCGACGTGCCGCTGATCTGCTCGCTCGCTTTCGAGACGACGGGCGTCATGCTGCTCGGCTCCGAGATCGGTGCCGCACTGACCGCGCTGGAGCCGCTGGGCATCGACCTGATCGGGCTGAACTGCTCGACGGGCCCGGCCGAGATGAGCGAGCACCTGCGCTACCTGGCCCAGCACTCGCGTACACCGCTGATGTGCATGCCGAACGCGGGCCTGCCCGTGCTGACCAAGGACGGCGCGCACTTCCCGCTCGACCCCGAGGGGCTGGCGGACGCGCAGGAAGCCTTCGTGAGCGACTACGGCCTGTCCCTGATCGGCGGCTGCTGCGGTACGACGCCCGAGCATCTGCGCCAGGTCGTCGAGCGGGCCCGTGCGCTGACCCCAGCCGTCCGCCACCCGCGCCCCGAGCCCGGCGCCGCCTCGCTCTACCAGACCGTCCCGTTCCGCCAGGACACCTCGTACCTCGCGATCGGTGAGCGTACGAACGCCAACGGCTCCAAGAAGTTCCGCGAGGCGATGCTGGAGGCGCGCTGGGACGACTGCGTGGAGATGGCCCGTGACCAGATCCGCGAGGGCGCGCACATGCTCGACCTCTGTGTGGACTACGTGGGCCGCGACGGCGTCGCGGACATGAAGGAGCTGGCCGGACGGTTCGCCACGGCCTCCACCCTGCCGGTCGTGCTGGACTCCACCGAGCTGCCCGTGCTGCGGGCCGGTCTGGAGAAGCTCGGCGGGCGCGCGGTCCTCAACTCGGTCAACTACGAGGACGGCGACGGCCCCGAGTCGCGCTTCGTCCAGGTCACCCGGCTCGCCGCCGAGCACGGCGCCGCGCTGATCGCGCTGACCATCGACGAGGAGGGCCAGGCCCGCACCGTCGAGCACAAGGTCGCCATCGCCGAGCGGCTCATCGAGGACCTGACCGGCAACTGGGGCATCCATGAGTCGGACATCCTCATCGACTGCCTGACCTTCACCATCTGCACGGGGCAGGAGGAGTCCCGCAAGGACGGCATCGCCACCATCGAGGCGATCCGCGAGCTGAAGAAGCGCCGCCCCGACGTGCAGACCACGCTCGGCCTCTCGAACATCTCCTTCGGCCTGAACCCGGCTGCCCGCGTGGTCCTGAACTCCGTCTTCCTCGACGAGTGCGTCAAGGCCGGACTCGACTCGGCGATCGTGCACGCCTCGAAGATCCTTCCGATCGCCCGGCTGGACGAGGAGCAGGTCAAGGTCGCCCATGACCTGATCTACGACCGCCGCGCCGAGGGCTATGACCCGTTGCAGCGGCTCATGGAGCTGTTCGAGGGCGTCAACATGAAGTCGATGAAGGAGGGCAAGGCCGAGGAACTTCTCGCGCTGCCCCTCGACGAGCGCCTTCAGCGCCGGATCATCGACGGTGAGAAGAAGGGGCTGGAGGCCGACCTCGACGAGGCCCTGCAGACCCGGCCGGCCCTCGACATCGTCAACGACACCCTGCTGGAGGGCATGAAGGTCGTCGGCGAGCTCTTCGGCTCCGGCCAGATGCAGCTGCCGTTCGTGCTCCAGTCCGCCGAGGTCATGAAGACCGCGGTGGCCCATCTGGAACCGCACATGGAGAAGTCCGACGCCGACGGCAAGGGCACCATCGTCCTGGCGACCGTCCGCGGCGACGTCCACGACATCGGCAAGAACCTCGTCGACATCATCCTGTCCAACAACGGCTACAACGTCGTCAACATCGGCATCAAGCAGCCCGTCTCCGCGATCCTGGAAGCCGCCGAGGAGAACCGCGCCGACGTCATCGGCATGTCCGGTCTCCTGGTCAAGTCCACCGTGATCATGAAGGAGAACCTCCAGGAGCTCAACCAGCGCAAGCTGGCCGCCGACTACCCGGTCATCCTGGGCGGCGCCGCCCTGACCCGTGCCTACGTGGAGCAGGACCTGCACGAGATCTACGAGGGCGAGGTCCGCTACGCCCGGGACGCCTTCGAGGGCCTGCGTTTGATGGACGCGCTCATCGGGGTCAAGCGCGGCGTTCCGGGTGCCGTCCTCCCCGAGCTCAAACAGCGCCGGGTGCCCAAGCGCGACGCGGCCGTGCTGGAGGTCGAGGAGCCGGAGGAGGGTGTGCGTTCCGACGTCTCGGTCACCAACCCCGTCCCGGAGCCCCCGTTCTGGGGCACCCGGGTCGTCAAGGGCATCCAGCTCAAGGAGTACGCCTCCTGGCTCGACGAGGGCGCCCTCTTCAAGGGCCAGTGGGGCCTCAAGCAGGCCCGCGCCGGCGACGGCCCCACCTACGAGGAGCTGGCCGAGACCGAGGGCCGCCCGCACCTGCGCGGCTGGCTCGACAAGCTGCACACCGAGAACCTGCTGGAAGCGGCCGTCGTCTACGGCTACTTCCCCTGCGTCTCCAAGGGCGACGACCTGATCCTGCTGCACGAGGACGGCTCGGAGCGCACCCGCTTCACCTTCCCGCGCCAGCGCCGCGGCCGCCGCCTGTGCCTCGCCGACTTCTTCCGCCCGGAGGAGTCCGGTGAGACGGACGTGATCGGCCTCCAGGTCGTCACCGTCGGATCGCGGATCGGCGGCGAGACCGCCAAGCTCTTCGAGGCCAACGCCTACCGCGACTACCTGGAGCTGCACGGCCTCTCCGTCCAGCTGGCCGAGGCCCTCGCCGAGTACTGGCACGCCCGGGTCCGCTCGGAGCTCGGCTTCGCGGGCGAGGACCCGGCCGATGTCGAGGACATGTTCGCGCTGAAGTACCGGGGCGCGCGCTTCTCCCTCGGCTACGGCGCCTGCCCGGACCTGGAGGACCGGGCCAAGATCGCCGACCTGCTCCAGCCCGAGCGGATCGGCGTGCACCTCTCCGAGGAGTTCCAGCTCCACCCGGAGCAGTCCACCGACGCGATCGTCATCCACCACCCGGAGGCGAAGTACTTCAACGCGCGGTAAGGCGCTGTTCAACGCGTGGTAGCCGGACGAGTCGTACACTGGTCGGTCCAGTGCAGGCCGGTCACCGTCCCTCGGGGGAACGGTGGCCGGCCTTCTCGCCCCTCATGAAAGGTGTGCCGGATGACCAGTACGATTCCCGCGTCCCTGACCCGTACGGCAGAGGGTGCGGCCCTGCAGGCCGTGCTCCTCGACATGGACGGCACCCTGGTCGACACCGAGGGCTTCTGGTGGGACGTCGAGACGGAGGTCTTCGCCGACCTCGGGCACACGCTGGAGGAGTCCTGGCGTGAAGTGGTCGTCGGCGGCCCGATGACCCGCAGCGCCGGGTACCTGATCGAAGCCACCGGCGCCGACATCACCCTCCCGGAGGTGACCGTGCTGCTCAACGACCGCTTCGAGAAGCGCATCGGTCTCGGGGTGCCCCTGATGCCCGGAGCCGCCCGGCTGCTGGCCGAACTGGGCAGACACCGGATCCCCACCGCCCTGGTCTCGGCCTCGCACCGGCGGATCATCGACCGGGTGCTGGACTCCGTGGGGCACCATCACTTCGCGCTGACCGTCGCGGGCGACGAGGTCACCCGGACGAAGCCGCACCCGGAGCCGTATCTCGCCGCCGCCGCAGGCTTCGGGGCCGACCCCCGGTTCTGCGCGGTCATCGAGGACACGGCGACCGGAGTGGCCGCGGCGGAGGCCGCCGGGTGCCGGGTGGTCGCCGTGCCGTCGGTGTCACCGATCGCACCCGCCCCCGGCCGCGTCGTCGTGAGTTCTCTCGAAGAAGTCGATCTCGCATTTCTCAGGGGCCTGGTCACGGGAATGCGTTGAGCCGTACACCGAGAGTGCTTCTGTGAATGAATGGAAAATCTCTCTGTGTCGGACGTGCGTATTCTGTCGCACTCGCGTGTAAGTAAGTCGGGTGCATGTCAATACTCCGAAGTCTTCATCGCGTCCTCGAGTAAGTGACCTTCGTCACCCGAATGGCCGCCAATGTGTTCGGGAGTTTCGCCCGGCTGTCCGGTTTGACGTACCCAAGTGTCCCGGTTCGTGAATCCCTGTACGAATCATTCCGGCGGCCGGCAAACAGTGCTCCACACATTCCCGTCACCACTCGATTGCGCACCGGACGGCTCCGGTCCGGCATTGCCGATGACGCCTACTAATGTCGTTTTCTCCATGACCGCATGAGGGAGAACGCCCAAGATGAACCGCAAGACACTGGTGCTGCCGGCCGTCGTCGGCCTGCTCGCGCCCGTACTCGCCGCGTGCGGCGCGACGGACGGTGGGAGCGATGGCGGCGGCGCCATCGTTGTCGGCACCACGGACCGGTTCGTCGGCTCGAAGGACGCCCCCGCACCACTCGACCCGGCCATCGGCTACGAGGCGGGCGTCTGGAACGTCCTGCGGCAGACCGTACAGACCCTGACGCACATCCCGCGCGGCGGCGGCGAGCCGGTGCCCGAGGCCGCCGAGAGCTGCTCCTTCACCGACACGGCCAACGAGAGCTACCGCTGCAAGCTGCGCAGCGGCCTCGAATTCGCCGACGGCAGCGCGGTCACCGCCGAGGACGTCAAGTACTCCATCGACCGCGTCATCCGCATCAAGTCCACCAATGGACCCGTCGCCCTGCTCGACAACATCGACACCGTCGAGACCAAGGGTGACCGCGAGGTCATATTCCACCTCCGGACCTCGGATGCGACCTTCCCCTACAAGCTCGCCACCCCGCCCGCCGGAATAGTCCAGCCCGCCAAATACCCGGCGGCCTCGGCGCGCGACGGATTCCAGGTGGACGGCTCCGGTCCGTACACGATGAAGCCGGAAGTGAAGAACAATCAGGTCGTGAAAGTCGTCTTCACGAAGAATCCCCGTTACCGGGGAGATCTCAAGGTGTTGAACGACAAGGTCGAACTGGATCTCTTCCCCGACGCCACCGCCATGGGCAAGGCGCTCGACGAGAAGAAGATCGACATGATGACCCGCACCATGTCACCGAAGCAGTCGCAGAAGATGCTGGAGCACCCCAAGGACGGCATCAAGCTGACCGAGATGCCCGGCCTCGCCATCAGCTACCTCGGATTCGACACCGACGACCCCACCGTCAAGAACAAGGCCGTCCGCCAGGCCATGGCCCAGGTCATCGACCGAGGCCAGATCGCCAGCGAGGTGTACGGCACCACGGCCGAACCGCTCTACTCGCTCATCCCGTCCAGCATCGCCGGACACACCAACTCGTTCTTCAACAAGTACGGCGAGCCCAGCACGGCCAAGGCCGCAGCGATCCTGAAGGACGCCGGGATCCACACCCCGGTGAAGTTCACCCTGCACTACACGACCGACCACTACGGCGACGCGACCGCCGCCGAGTTCAGGACACTGCGGGGGCAGCTCAACGACACGGGCCTGTTCGACGTGACCGTCGAAGGAACCCCCTGGGAGAAGTACCGTCCGGCCGAACTGCGCGGCGACTACGCCGCCTACGGCATGGGCTGGTTCCCCGACTTCCCGGACCCGGACAACTACACGGCACCGTTCCTCGACAAGAACAACTTCCTCAACTCGCCCTACCGGTCGGCCGTCGCCCAGAAGACGCTCATCCCGCAGTCCCGCCGCGAGGCCGACCGCAGCATCGCCGCCAAGACCTTCAAACAGCTCCAGGACATCGTCGCCGAGGACGTCCCGGTCCTCCCGGTCTGGCAGGGCAAGCAGTACGTCGCCTCCCGCGACGGCCTCACCGGCGTGGAGTGGGCGGTCAACTCCTCCGCCGACCTCCAGCTCTGGGAGCTGGGCACCGACTGAGCGCCGGACAGCGCCCCGGCCATCATCCGCCGGCCATCACTCCGGGCCCCGAGTCCCGGCCCCGCCGGGTCCGGGTCACTGCGCGCCGGGGCGCACCAGTCCGCTCTCGTAGGCGTAGACCGCCGCCTGCACCCGGTCACGCAGCCCCAGCTTCGTCAGCACATGGCCCACATGCGTCTTGACCGTCGTCTCACTGACGAACAGGTCCGCGGCGATCTCGGCATTCGACAGACCGCGCGCCACCAGCTTCAGGACCTCCACCTCGCGGTCCGTCAACGTGTTGAGCGTGTCCGGAACCGCCTCCTCGCCCGACGGCAGATGATCCGCGTACTTGTCCAGCAGCCGCCGCGTGATGCTCGGAGCGAGCATCGCCTCGCCACCCGCGACCACCCGGATCGCCTGCACCAGCTCATTGGCCGGAGCATCCTTCAGCAGGAAACCACTGGCACCGGCACGCAGCGCCTCCACCACGTACTCATCGAGATCGAACGTCGTGAGGACCAGCACCTTCGCCGGACCGTCCTTGCCGGGGCCGGTGATCTGGCGCGTCGCCTCCACACCGTCCATCCGCGGCATCCGGATGTCCATCAGCACCACATCGGGCTGCAGCGCCCGCACCTGGTCGAGAGCCTGGAGACCGTCACCGGCCTCACCCACCACCGCGAGATCGCCCTCCGCCTCCAGAATCATCCGGAAGCCGGTACGCAGCAGCGGTTGATCATCGACCAGTAGGACGCGGATTGCCACGGTTCTCCTTAAGGTCCTTCAAGGGCCACAGGCCGGCCGGCCTCAGCACGGACCGGGTCCATTCTGCCCTGCACGTCCTGCGCGGGCTCCGCCGGGCGTACCGACAACGGGTAGACCGGGGGAGTGCCGCCGAACTCCGGACAGAGCGCCTGATGGTCGCACCAGCCGCACAGCTTCGTCGGCCGGGGCCGCCACTCACCGGTCTCCGTGGCGAGCGAGATCGCCTCCCAGAGAGCCAGCAGCTTGCGCTCCACCCGCTCCAGATCCGCCACCACCGGGTCGTACGTCAGCACGTCCCCACTGCCCAGATAGACCAGCTGGAGACGGCGCGGCACCACACCCTTCAGCCGCCAGATGACGAGCGCGTAGAACTTCATCTGGAACAGCGCCCCCTCCGCGTACTCCGGGCGCGGCGCCTTCCCCGTCTTGTAGTCGACGATCCGGACATCGCCCGACGGCGTCACATCGATCCGGTCGATCACCCCGCGCAGCCGCAGCCCCGACTCCAGCTCCGTCTCGACGAACAGCTCCCGCTCGGCCGGCTCCAGCCGCGTCGGATCCTCCAGCGAGAACCAGCGCTCCACCAGCCGCTCCGCCTCCGACAGCCACCGCGACAGCCGCTCACCCTGCGGATCCTCCGCGAACAGGTCCGACAGCTCCGGCTTCGACTCCAGCAAGCGGTCCCACTGCCCCGGGATCAGCGCCGTGGCCCGGCCCGCCGTCCGCTCCGTCGCCGGATTGTCGAACAGCCGCTCCAGCACCGCATGGACGAGCGTCCCCCGGGTAGCCGCTTCACTGGGCTTTTGCGGCAGCTTGTCGATGACCCGGAAGCGGTACAGCAGGGGACACTGCATGAAGTCGCTCGCCCGCGACGGCGAAAGGGACGAGGGCGGCTGAGGCGGCCGCGGTACTGAGGTCATGACGAAGACCCTACGACCCGCCACTGACAACAACCGGCATACCATCGACCACAGACCCCCGAACACTGCATCATCGTGCCGGACGGCACCGACCGAAGGGACCTCGTGGACGAGAGCGGCAACAGCGGGCGGCCGCAGCCCGGCGCAGGCGGAACGGACCCCGCCGCCGGCCCCGGCAAGAAAAAGCCGCCGCGCCGCGAAGAACCCGGAGGCGGCATCCTCATGGGCCGCCCCTTCGGAGTACCCGTCTACGTCGCACCGAGCTGGTTCCTGGTCGCCGCGCTGATCACCTGGGTCTTCGGCGGCCAGCTCGACCGGGTCCTGCCCGGCCTCGGCGCGGCGCGCTACCTCGTCGCACTCTTCTTCGCCATCGCCTTCTACGCCTCCGTGCTCGTCCACGAACTCGCGCACACCGTGGTCGCACTGCGCTACAAACTGCCGGTACGCCGCATCCAGCTCCAGTTCTTCGGCGGCGTCTCCGAGATCGAGAAGGAATCCGAGACCCCCGGCCGCGAATTCGTCCTCGCCTTCGTGGGACCGCTGCTCTCCCTCGTCCTGGCCGGCGTCTTCTACATCCCGCTGAACTACGTCGAACGCGGCACCGTCCCCGGAGTGCTGCTCGGCGGACTCATGATCTCCAACCTCATCGTCGCCGCCTTCAACCTGCTGCCCGGCCTCCCGCTCGACGGCGGCCGGATGCTCCGCGCCGTCGTCTGGAAGATCACCGGCCGCCCGATGAGCGGCACCGTCGCCGCCGCCTGGGTCGGCCGGGCGCTGGCCGTCATCACCCTCATCGGCCTCCCCCTCCTCACCCGCACCGGGTCCTTCGGCAACGACACCGACAGCCTCAGCGGCATGGACACCGTCATCGACGCCCTGCTCGCCGCGGTCCTCGCCGCCATCATCTGGACCGGAGCCGGCAACAGCCTGCGCATGGCCCGGCTGCGCGAGCACCTCCCCGACCTGCGCGCCCGAGCCCTCACCAGGCGCGCGGTACCCGTCGAAGCCGCCACCCCGCTCTCCGAAGCACTGCGGCGCGCCAACGAGGCCGGAGCCCGCGCCCTCGTCGTCGTCGACGGAAGCGGCGAACCCAAGGCAGTCGTCCGCGAGGCCGCCATCGTCGCCGTCCCCGAACACCGCCGCCCCTGGGTCGCCGTCAGCGGCCTCGCCCAGGACCTCACCGACGGCATGAAGGTCCCCGCCGAACTCGCCGGCGAAGCCCTCCTGGACCGGCTCAAGGCCAGCCCCGCCACCGAGTACCTCGTCGTCGAGGACACCGGCGAGATCTACGGGGTGCTGTCCACGGCCGACGTGGAACGCGCCTTCGTCGCCGCCATGGCCCGCCCCGCCGCCTGACCCCCCGGCCCGCACCCGGGCACGCGGTCGGAGCCCACGGAAACACCGGTACGCTGGCCACATGTCTGAACCGACCGGTGCCGCCCGCCGACGTGGGCCCTTCAAGGTCGGGGACCAGGTCCAGCTCACCGATCCCAAGGGACGCCACTACACCTTCACGCTCGAAGCCGGAAAGAACTTCCACACCCACAAGGGTTCTTTCTCGCACGACGAGCTGATCGGTGCTCCCGAGGGCAGTGTTGTCCGCACCACGGGGAACGTCGTCTACCTCGCGCTGCGCCCCCTGCTCCCCGACTACGTCCTGTCCATGCCCCGCGGCGCCGCCGTGGTCTACCCCAAGGACGCGGGGCAGATCCTGGCCTTCGGCGACATCTTCCCCGGCGCCCGCGTCGTGGAGGCCGGGGTCGGATCCGGCGCGCTCTCCACCTTCCTGCTCCGCGCCATCGGCGAGCAGGGCATGCTGCACTCCTACGAGCGCCGCGAGGACTTCGCCGAGATCGCCCAGCAGAACGTCGAGCGCTACTTCGGCAGCCCGCACCCCGCCTGGCAGCTCACCGTCGGAGACCTCCAGGACAACCTCACGGAGACCGACGTGGACCGCGTCGTCCTGGACATGCTCGCGCCCTGGGAGTGCCTGGACGCCGTCTCCAAGGCGCTCGTCCCGGGCGGCATCCTCTGCGCGTACGTCGCCACCACCACCCAGCTCTCCCGGACGGTCGAGTCCATCCGCGAGATCGGCTGCTTCGCGGAACCCCAGCCCTGGGAGTCGATGATCCGCAACTGGCACGTCGAGGGGCTCGCCGTCCGCCCGGACCACCGGATGATCGGCCACACCGGCTTCCTCGTCACCGCCCGCCGGCTGGCCGACGGCGTCCAGGCCCCGCCGCGCCGCCGCCGCCCCTCCAAGGGCGCCTACGGCGACGACTACAGCGGACCGGGCAGCCAGAGCGGCACCGCCACCGCCACCGACTGACCCGGCAACGCACCCGCGCCGCCGCCGAGTTCCCGGACCGACCCGGGAACTCGGCGGCGGCGCCTTTTCGTTGCACCGGGACCGGCACGGTGCACCGGAAGCACGCAATCCCCAGGGACCCCACCGTTCCGCAGATGTGTGAGGTGTGGCACGATGCTGGCCACTCCCCACCCGCTGCCGGCACCCTGCCGACGGCACTGCCTCTCAGGCATTCCGCACCAAAGGAACCACAGGAGACATCCCGCGTGCAGACCTCCGCGCTCCCGGACCTCGCGCACACCGACACCACGACGCTGCACTGGCTCGCCACCGCCGCGGCCATGGCCGCCGTGGTCGCGGCAGCCGGCCTGCTCCAGCCCGACACGACCGCCTCGGCCTCCACCACGCCCCACCGCACCGCCGTGCAGCACGGCTCGGCATCCGTGGCCCCGCCCGACCCCGCCCGCGCGGTGTTCCCCCTGGAATGCGGCGGCGTCGGCACCACGGTCGCCAAGGAGGTCCCCGGAGACCTCGACGGCGACGACCGCCCGGAGACCGTCGCGGTGGTCCACTGCGCGGCCGGATCAGGCACCCCGCCCAGCGGCGTCTACGTCCTCACACAGGGAGGCGGGGCCGCACCCAGGATCGTCGCGACCCTGGTCGACCCCGCCCAGAAGATGAGCGTCGGAGACTTCGCCGTGAGTGACGGAATCGTCTCCGCGACGCTCCTCGGCTACTCCTCGCCCAAGATTCCCTCCTGCTGCCCCGACGAGCAGGAGAAGGTCACCTGGCAGTGGCAGAACGGCGCCTTCGTACGCAACAGCCTGTCCGACGACCCCGCCGACGGCAACGTCTGACGGCGTCACCCCGCACAGCCGCCGGCCGCCGCCCTGCGGATCAGATCATCCAGGCGGACCAGACTGATCGGGCGGATCAGGCGGCCTCGGGACCGTAGACCTCGACGCTGTCCGAAACGCGTCGTACATGAATGCAGTCGCCGGGGCACTCCTTGGCCGAATCGACCACGTCCTGGAGAAGCGGCAACGGCACCGGGGTGGTCGCCCCCTTGTCCTGCAGCAGCTCGTCGCCGTCGCTCTTCACATAGGCCAGCCCGTCGATGTCCAGCTCGAAGACCTCGGGCGCGTACTGCACACAGATACCGTCCCCCGTGCAGAGGTCCTGATCGATCCAGACCTCCAGGTCCTGCGTGTCGCCACCGGTGGGAGCGTCCTGCTGCGCGGTCATTTCGCCTGCCGTTTCCTGCGTATCCGAACCAAAAAAAGCCAGCCCTGACGGGTGTTGAACACTTCGACGATACAACCGGCCGCTTTCCGATGTTGAAGGGTGGGTATTCCCCTGACACGAGGGGGAGCGCAAGGGTGAAGATCGGACAGACCCCACAGTCTTTGTGATCTAGGGGTTTCAATCATCACCCACCCAGGTAGGGTCAGGAAGCGTCCAGCTCCCCTTGGAGGAGGTGAGGACCGTGGCAGCCCACGACGACGACATCAACCGCGGCATCCGGCCCGTGCGGGGGTCCGATGACCCAGCAGGCCAGGTCGCCTATCTCGAGCAGGAAATCGCCGTCCTGCGACGTAAGCTCGCCGACTCTCCGCGTCATACGAGGATTCTCGAAGAGCGGATCGTCGAGTTCCAGACCAACCTCGCAGGCGTGTCCGCTCAGAACGAGCGGCTCGCCAGCACACTCCGCGAGGCCCGCGACCAGATCGTGGCCCTCAAGGAAGAGGTCGACCGGCTGGCACAGCCACCGGCCGGCTTCGGTGTGTTCCTGCAAGGCAACGAGGACGGCACCTGCGACATCTTCACCGGGGGCCGCAAGCTCCGGGTGAACGTCAGTCCCAGCGTTGAGCTCGATGACCTCCGGCGCGGCCAGGAAGTCATGCTCAACGAAGCGCTCAACGTGGTCGACGCCATGGAATTCGAGCGGGCCGGGGACATCGTCACCCTCAAGGAGATCCTTGAGGACGGCGAACGCGCCCTGGTGGTCGGGCACACCGACGAGGAACGGGTGGTGCGGCTCGCCGAGCCTCTGCTGGACATCACCATCCGCCCCGGCGACGCCCTGCTGCTCGAACCCAGGTCCGGCTACGTCTACGAAGTCGTTCCCAAGAGCGAGGTCGAAGAGCTCGTCCTCGAAGAAGTCCCGGACATCGACTACGACAAGATCGGCGGCCTGGGCGACCAGATCGAACTGATCCGCGACGCGGTCGAGCTCCCCTATCTGCACCCCGACCTCTTCCGGGAGCACGAGCTGCGGCCACCGAAGGGCATCCTGCTCTACGGCCCGCCCGGCTGCGGCAAGACACTCATCGCCAAAGCCGTCGCCAACTCCCTCGCGAAGAAGGTCGCCGAGGTCACCGGCCAGCCCACCGGCAAGAGCTACTTCCTCAATATCAAGGGCCCCGAACTCCTCAACAAGTACGTCGGCGAGACCGAGCGCCACATCCGCCTGGTCTTCCAGCGTGCCCGCGAGAAGGCGAGTGAGGGCACCCCCGTCATCGTCTTCTTCGACGAGATGGAGTCGCTCTTCCGAACCCGGGGATCCGGCGTCAGCTCGGACGTGGAGAACACCATCGTCCCCCAGCTGCTCGCCGAGATCGACGGCGTCGAGGGCCTGGAGAACGTCATCGTGATCGGCGCCTCCAACCGCGAGGACATGATCGACCCCGCGATCCTGCGACCCGGCCGCCTCGATGTGAAGATCAAGATCGAGCGTCCGGACGCGGAGGCCGCGAAGGACATCTTCGCGAAGTACCTCACGCCCTCGCTGCCCCTGCACGCCGACGACCTGGCCGAGAACACCGGCTCCAGGGAAGCCGCCGCGCACGCCATGATCCAGTCGGTCGTCGAGCGGATGTACACCGAGTCCGAGGAGAACCGCTTCCTCGAGGTCACGTACGCCAACGGCGACAAGGAAGTCCTGTACTTCAAGGACTTCAACTCCGGCGCGATGATCCAGAACATCGTCGACCGGGCCAAGAAGATGGCCATCAAGGCCTTCCTCGACCAGGGCCAGAAGGGCCTTCGCGTCTCCCACCTCCTCCAGGCATGCGTGGACGAGTTCAAGGAGAACGAGGACCTGCCGAACACCACCAACCCGGACGACTGGGCCAGGATCTCCGGCAAGAAGGGTGAGCGGATCGTCTTCATCCGCACACTCGTCACCGGAAAGCAGGGCGCGGACACCGGGCGCTCCATCGACACGGTGGCAAACACCGGGCAGTACCTGTAGAACGCAGACCGGCTGCGGATGCCCGGCCGGGCATCCGCAGCCGGTTGCTTTCCGGACAGCTGCGACGACACCGCAGCAATGACGTAATTGATCTCCCCACCAGCACAGAGGCGCTCTAGGCTCATGCATACCGCCCGGTCGCGCAGTGCGGGTACGGGCACAACCGCGCACGCACCGGACAAGCAGCGGTACTTGAGCGCCGCTCCCGGAAGGGAGCGCCGCCGGGCAAGGAGGGCCGCATGACCGTACGGCGAGTAATGGGCATCGAGACCGAGTACGGGATCTCCGTGCCCGGCCACCCCAACGCCAATGCCATGCTCACCTCGTCCCAGATCGTCAACGCCTACGCGGCGGCGATGCACCGGGCGCGTCGCGCCCGCTGGGACTTCGAGGAGGAGAACCCGCTGCGAGACGCGCGAGGCTTCGACCTCGCCCGCGAGACCGCCGACTCCAGTCAGCTCACGGACGAGGACATCGGCCTGGCCAATGTCATCCTCACCAACGGGGCACGGCTCTACGTCGACCATGCACACCCCGAGTACAGCTCCCCGGAGATCACCAACCCCAGGGACGCGGTCCTCTGGGACAAGGCCGGCGAGCGCATCATGGCCGAGGCCGCCGAACGAGCGGCCCAGCTGCCCGGCGCCCTGCCGATCCACCTCTACAAGAACAACACCGACAACAAGGGCGCCTCGTACGGCACGCACGAGAACTACCTGATGAAGCGGGAGACCCCGTTCTCGGACATCGTGCGCCACCTGACGCCGTTCTTCGTCTCGCGCCAGGTCGTCACCGGAGCGGGACGGGTCGGAATCGGCCAGGACGGCCAAGAGCACGGCTTCCAGATCAGCCAGCGCGCCGACTACTTCGAGGTCGAGGTCGGCCTGGAGACCACACTCAAGCGGCCGATCATCAACACCCGCGACGAGCCCCATTCGGACGCCGAGAAATACCGCCGGCTGCACGTGATCATCGGCGACGCGAACCTCTCGGAGATCTCGACCTATCTCAAGCTGGGCACCACCTCACTGGTCCTCTCCATGATCGAGGACGGCTTCATCAACGTCGACCTGGCCGTCGACCAGCCGGTGCGCACGCTGCACCAGGTGTCCCACGACCCGGATCTCCAGCAGCTGGTCACGCTGCGCAGCGGCCGGACACTCACCGCTGTACAGCTCCAGATGGAGTACTTCGAGCTGGGCCGCAAATACGTCGAGGAGCGGTACGGCGCGGACGCGGACGAGCAGACCAAGGACATCCTGATCCGCTGGGAGGACACGCTCAACCGGCTGGAGAACGATCCGATGAGCCTCTCCCGCGAGCTGGACTGGATCGCCAAGCGGGAGCTCATGGAGGGCTACCGCCGCCGCGACAACCTCGACTGGGACGCGCCCCGGCTGCACCTGGTGGACCTCCAGTACGCCGACGTACGGGCCGACAAGGGCCTCTACAACCGTCTGGCGGCCCGGGGCAGGATGAACCGCCTGCTGGACGAGAACGAGGTCGAGCAGGCCCGTACGGCGCCGCCGGAGGACACCAGGGCGTATTTCCGCGGCCGCTGCCTGGAGCAGTACGCGGACGACGTCGCGGCGGCCTCCTGGGACTCGGTCATCTTCGATCTCCCGGGCCACGACTCCTTGCAGCGGGTGCCCACCATGGAGCCGCTCCGGGGCACCCGTGAGCACGTGAAGGACCTCCTGGACCGCTGCCGCACCGCGGAAGAGCTGGTCCGGGTGCTCACGGGCGGCTGAAAGGGCCGCCGGCTGGGAATCATTCCGATGACCTCCGGACGTTGAGACAAGTACCGGGCCAATGTCGGACCCCGTAGGTAGGGTCTGATCAAGTGCTTCGAACCGAGCGGGGTGAGCTACATGGCGACCAAGGACACCGGCGGCGGACAGCAGAAGGCGACGCGCTCCACCGAGGGGACCGAGGAGCAGGCGCAGGACGCGCAGGCCTCCGAGGACCTCAAGGAGCGACAGGAGAAGCTGAGCGACGACGTCGACGACGTCCTCGACGAGATCGATGACGTACTCGAAGAGAATGCCGAGGATTTCGTGAGGTCATTTGTTCAGAAAGGTGGGGAATAGGGCTTAATGTCCGAATTCCCTGGCGGAAGGAACTGCTCTCGCTGTCGGAAGAGCCTGCCGCGGCAGTCCTTCGCGAGCAACAGGGCCATGCCGGACGGCCTCCAGGCGTACTGCCGACCGTGCTCTGCCGAGTACTACCGGCAGCGTCAGGAGGCCAAGGGCAAGTCCGTCCGGGTCAGAGTGCCTGTGCCGAGGGGGCACAAGCGTTGTCCGCAGTGCGGCGAAGTGAAACCGCATGGCGAGTGGGAGCGGAACAGATCGTCCTCGGACGGCTGGTCCAGCTACTGCCGCGTATGCCGGGCGGAGCGGAATCGGATCAGTTACTTCCGGCGCAAGTACGGCCTTGCTCCGGCCGAGTTGGACGCATTGATCGCCGCTCAGCAGGGCACGTGTTGTATCTGTCTGGCGGCTTCGGCAGAGCATGTGGATCACTGCCACGAGACGGGTAGGGTCCGAGGCGTACTGTGCTTCAGCTGCAACGCAGCCCTGGGGCAGCTCAAGGACCGGCCGGATGCCATAAGGCGTGCAGCCGCATATGTGGAGGGAAACGCGTGGAAGCCAACACTCGTAGCACCGGGCGTCTACCAGCTGCCTTCCTGACGCCGGGATCGTCCTCCTTCATGGACTTCCTGACCGACCAGTCGCCCGCGATGCTGCCGGGCAACCGGCAGCTGCCGCCCATGAAGGGGGCCATCGAGGCCCCGCACGGGACGACGATCGTCGCGGCGTCGTTCCCCGGCGGCGTGGTGCTGGCCGGTGACCGGCGGGCGACCATGGGCAGCATGATCGCTCAGCGCGACATCCAGAAGGTGTTCCCGGCCGACGAGTACTCGGCGGTGGGCATCGCCGGTACGGCCGGTCTGGCCGTGGAGATGGTCAAGCTCTTCCAGCTGGAGCTGGAGCACTTCGAGAAGGTAGAGGGTGCCCAGCTCTCCCTGGAGGGCAAGGCGAACCGGCTCTCCACGATGATCCGGAGCAATCTGGCGATGGCCATGCAGGGTCTCGCCGTGGTGCCGCTCTTCGCCGGCTACGACGTCGACCGCGAGCGGGGCCGGATCTTCTCGTACGACGTCACCGGAGGCCGTTCCGAGGAGCAGGGCTACGCGTCCACCGGCTCCGGGTCGATCTTCGCCCGCACCTCCATGAAGAAGCTCTACCGCGAGGACCTGACGCAGGAGCAGACGCTCACTCTGGTCGTGCAGGCCCTTTACGACGCGGCGGACGACGACTCGGCGACCGGCGGGCCCGATGTGGCCCGGCGTATCTATCCGATCCTCACCGTCATCACCGACGAGGGTTTCCGGAAGCTCACCGAGACGGAATCCGCAGAGATTGCCCGGTTGGTTCTGGAACGACGGCTCGCCGAGCCCGACGGTCCGCGCGCCGAGTTGCTCTGACCGCCCCTTCCGAGGCTTCTCCGATGCTCCTGCCACTGACAGAAAGGGACGGATAGCCGGTGTCGACGCCGTTCTATGTCTCACCTCAGCAGGCCATGGCCGACCGGGCGGAATACGCCCGGAAGGGCATCGCCCGTGGTCGCAGCCTGGTTGTGCTGCAGTACACCGACGGCATTGTGTTCGTCGGTGAGAACCCGTCCCGTGCGCTGCACAAGTTCAGCGAGATCTATGACCGGATCGGTTTCGCCGCCGCCGGTAAGTACAACGAGTACGAGAATCTCCGCATCGGCGGTGTGCGCTATGCCGATCTGCGCGGATACACCTAT
Organism: Streptomyces sp. NPDC048462; assembly: GCF_043200175.1. Classification (NCBI taxonomy): domain Bacteria; kingdom Bacillati; phylum Actinomycetota; class Actinomycetes; order Kitasatosporales; family Streptomycetaceae; genus Streptomyces; species Streptomyces sp. NPDC048462. The sequence goes on along the minus strand of NZ_JBICXG010000020.1, from coordinate 746 downwards.
GACCGTGACGACGTGACGGCCCGTGGACTGGCGAATGTCTACGCGCAGACACTCGGCACCATTTTCTCCAGTGCGGCCGAGAAGCCGTACGAGGTGGAGCTGGTGGTGGCCGAGGTGGGCGCCGCGGCGGACGGTGACCAGATCTACCGGCTGCCGCACGACGGCTCGATCGTGGACGAGCACGGCTCGGTCGCCGTCGGTGGCAACGCCGAGCAGATCAGCACCTTCCTGGATCAGCGGCACCGCGACGGCATGTCGCTGGCCGAGGCGCTGAAGCTGGCGGTGCAGGCGCTGTCCCGCGATCCCAACGGCAGTGAGCGGGAGATCCCCGCGGAGCGGCTGGAGGTCGCGGTCCTGGACCGTACGAGGCCGCAGCAGCGCAAGTTCAAGCGGATCGTCGGCCGGCAGCTCGCGCGGTTGCTGGAGGCCGACGGTGCCGGATCGACGCCGACGGACGCTCCCTCCGACACGGAGGACGGTGACGACACCACCTCGGCGGTGACCGGTACCGGCAAGTCGGGCGGTAAGAAGGCCGTTGCCGACTCGGGCGATTCCGCGGATTCCGGTTCGACCGGCTCCAGCTCCACCGATTCGGGTGGGGACGTGGAGTAGTCCGTTCGGGTGTACGGCTCTGCCCCGGTCCGCCTCTCCGGCGGATTCTTGGGGTCCTCGCAACACCTGATGGCTTATGTGGCCGTCAGTAGATCACGCAGGCGCTCGGCTGGGGTTTTCCAGCCGAGCGTTTT
>NZ_JBICXG010000019.1:121809-162774 GCF_043200175.1 Streptomyces sp. NPDC048462 | reverse complement strand
ACCCCCCTACGCCCCGCCCCCCCCCCCCCCCCCCACCCCAGCCCCCCCCCCCCCCCCCCCCCCCCCCCACCCCCCCGCCCCCCCCCCCCCCCCCCCCCCGCCCCGCCCCGCCCCCCCCCCCCCCCCCCCCCCCCCCCCCCCGGCCTCAGGCCTTGCGCGCGCGGGTCGCCCTCTTGGCCGCGGGCTTCTTCGCCTCGGCCTTCTTGACGGCGGCCTTCTTCGGCGCGGCGCCCGTGGCCTTCGCCGCGGTGCTCCGGTCCGTCTTGGCCGTCTCCGTCTTCCTGGCGGGGGCGGACTTCGCGGCGACCGCCTTCTTCGCCGCCGTCCCCCGGACCGGCTTGCGGGCCGAGGGCACCGCCGCCTCGCCGACCCGGTCCGCGTCCAGGATGCCCTGGAGGAACTTCCCGGTGTGGCTGGCGGGAACACCGGCCACGTACTCCGGGGTGCCCTCGGCGATGACGAGACCGCCGCCGTTGCCGCCCTCGGGGCCCATGTCGATGACCCAGTCGGCGGTCTTGACGACATCGAGGTTGTGCTCGATGACGATCACCGTGTTGCCCTTGTCGACCAGGCCGGAGAGCACCTTGATGAGCTTGGAGATGTCCTCGAAGTGCAGGCCGGTGGTCGGCTCGTCCAGCACGTAGACCGTGCGGCCGGTCGAGCGCTTCTGGAGCTCGCTGGCCAGCTTCACGCGCTGTGCCTCACCGCCGGAGAGCGTCGGCGCGGACTGCCCGAGCCTGACGTATCCGAGGCCGACCTCGTTGAGCGTGCGCAGGTGGCGCGCGATGGTCGGCACGGCCTCGAAGAACTCCAGGCCCTCCTCGATGGGCATGTCCAGCACCTCGGCGATGGACTTGCCCTTGTAGTGGACCTCCAGGGTCTCCCGGTTGTAGCGCGCCCCGTGGCAGACCTCGCACGGGACGTACACGTCCGGCAGGAAGTTCATCTCGATCTTGATGGTGCCGTCGCCGGAGCAGTTCTCGCAGCGGCCGCCCTTGACGTTGAAGGAGAACCGGCCCGGCAGGTAGCCGCGGACCTTGGCCTCCATCGTCTCCGCGAACAGCCTGCGGACGTGGTCGAAGACGCCGGTGTACGTGGCCGGGTTGGACCGGGGCGTCCGGCCGATGGGCGACTGGTCGACGTGCACGACCTTGTCGACGAGGTCGTCCCCGTCGACCCGGGTGTGCCGGCCGGGGACCGACTTGGCGCCGTTCAGCTCGCGCGCCAGGTGGGTGTAGAGGATGTCGTTGACCAGGGTCGACTTGCCGGAGCCGGAGACACCGGTCACGGCGGTCAGCACGCCGAGCGGGAAGGCGACGTCGATGTCCTGGAGGTTGTTCTCCCGGGCACCGTGCACCGTGAGCAGGCGCGAGGGGTCGACGGGACGCCGGATGTCGGGCATCGCGATCGACCTCTTGCCGGTCAGGTACTGACCGGTGATCGACTTGTCGTTGGCCAGCAGCTCCTTGAGCGATCCGGAGTGGACCACCTTGCCGCCGTGCTCACCGGCGCCGGGGCCGATGTCGACGACCCAGTCGGCGACCTTGATGGTGTCCTCGTCGTGCTCGACGACGATGAGGGTGTTGCCCATGTCGCGGAGCCGGACCAGGGTCTCGATCAGGCGGTGGTTGTCGCGCTGGTGCAGGCCGATGGACGGCTCGTCCAGGACGTAGAGCACGCCGACCAGGCCGGAGCCGATCTGGGTGGCGAGCCGGATGCGCTGGGCCTCGCCGCCGGACAGGGTGCCGGCCGCGCGGTTCAGCGAGAGGTAGTCCAGGCCCACGTCGACCAGGAACTTCAGCCGCTCGTTGACCTCCTTGAGCACCCGCTCCGCGATCTTCTTGTCACGGGCGTTCAGCTTCATCCGGCCGAGGAACTCGGCGCACTCGCTGATCGACATCGCGGCGACCTCGGCGATGGACTTCTCCATCACCGTCACCGCCAGGACGATCGGCTTGAGGCGGGTGCCCTCGCAGGTGGGGCAGGGCACCTCGCGCATGTAGCCCTCGAAGCGCTCCCTGCTGGAGTCGCTCTCCGCCTCGGAGTGCCGCCTCTTCACGAACTGCACGGCGCCCTCGAAGGAGGGGGTGGTGTAGGCGCGCTCGCGCCCGTAGCGGTTGCGGTAGCGGACCTCGGTCTGGATCTTGTGGCCGTGCAGCAGGGCCTTCTTGGCCCGCTGCGGCAGCCCGTCCCAGGGAATGTCCGTACGGAAGCCGAGGGCGTCCGCGAGCGCGTTGATCTGGCGCCCGAAGTACTCCTTGGTGTGGCCGTGCGACCAGGGGTGGATGGCGCCCTCGTCGAGGGACTTCTCCCCGTCCGGGACGATCAGCTCCGGGTCGACCTCCATCCGCGTACCGATGCCCGTGCAGTCCGGGCAGGCGCCGAAGGGCGAGTTGAAGGAGAAGGAACGCGGCTCCAGCTCCTCGAAGGAGAGGTCGTCGTACGGGCAGTAGAGGTGCTCGGAGTACATCCGCTCACGCTCGGCGTCGTCCTCGGGGAGGTCGACGAAGTCGAGCACGACCATGCCGCCGGACAGGCCGAGGGCCGTCTCCACCGAGTCGGTCAGCCGGCGCTTGGCGCTGTCCTTGACGGTGAGGCGGTCGATGACCACCTCGATCGTGTGCTTCTCCTGCTTCTTGAGCGCGGGCGGCTCGGAGAGCTGGATCGTCTCGCCGTCGACCCTGGCCCTGCTGTAGCCCTTGGTCTGCAGGTCCGCGAAGAGGTCGACGAACTCGCCCTTGCGCTCACGCACCAGCGGCGAGAGCACCTGGAAGCGGCTGCCCTCGGGCAGCCCGAGCACCTTGTCCACGATGGCCTGCGGCGACTGGCGCGAGATCGGCCGGTGGCACTCGGGGCAGTGCGGCTTGCCGATCCTGGCGAAGAGCAGCCGGAGGTAGTCGTAGACCTCCGTGATGGTGCCGACCGTCGAGCGCGGGTTGCGCGAGGTCGACTTCTGGTCGATGGAGACGGCGGGCGACAGGCCCTCAATGAAGTCGACGTCCGGCTTGTCCATCTGACCGAGGAACTGCCGGGCGTACGAGGAGAGCGACTCCACGTAACGGCGCTGCCCCTCGGCGAAGATCGTGTCGAACGCGAGCGACGACTTGCCCGACCCGGAGAGCCCGGTGAAGACGATGAGGGAGTCGCGGGGAAGGTCGAGCGAGACGTTCTTGAGGTTGTGCTCGCGAGCGCCACGGACGATGAGACGGTCGGCCACGCCGGTCCGCACCTTTCTAGAGAGAAGCGGGGGAACTGAGCCCCTGCCCCAGGGTATGGGGGGTGCCACAGCGATGTACGGAGCTTTCGACTCCGAGCGTATAGCACGCGCATTCGATTTACGGACGGCTGATGACTCCTTCACCCGAATGAGTGGCGGGGCTACTCTCGGCCCCATGATTGATCACGCGCACGACCTGGACGCACTTCGTGAAGCGACCGCCCGGCTGCTCAGTGCCACGGAGAAACTGGACGACTCCGAGCTCGCCCGGCCGTCGCGGCTGCCCGGCTGGAGCCGGGGTCATGTCCTCGCGCACCTTTCACGTAACGCCGACGCGCTGGTAAATGTTCTCCAGGGTCGGCCGATGTACGCAGACAGCGAAACCCGCGACCGCGACATCGAGCGCGACGCGCACCGCACGCCGGCCGGACAGCTGGCCGATCTGACGGAGAGCGCGGCCCGCTTCGTGGCGGCGGCCGCCGCCCCGGCCGACTGGTCACGCACCGTCGCGATGCGCAACGGTGTGACGGACTCGGCCTCCCGGATCCCCTTCCGCCGCCGTATCGAGGTCGAGCTGCACCACGTCGACCTGGGCGTCGGCTACGAGCTGGAGGATCTCCCGGACGACTTCACCGCCCGGGAGATCGACTTCCTCGCCGAGCGGTTCGCCGGGCACCCGGACATCGTGTCCACGGCCGTGGCCGACGACACGGGCCGGATCTGGACGACGGGGGGCGGCAGGGAAGGCGGCCCGGTCGCGGTCCGCGGGACGGCGCCCGAGCTGCTCGGCTGGCTCTGCGGGCGCCGCGACGGGTCGGCGCTGACCGTCGATGGCGCCCAGCCCCTGCCCGTACTGCCCCCGCTATAGGCTGAGACGCATGACGTACAGCGGAGTGGTCAAGGTCGGCGGGCGGGCGGACGTGCACGAGCTGACGGATCTGATGATCTCCAAGGCCGCCGTCGGCCCGATGAACAACAACGCCTATCTGCTGCGCTGCCGGGCCACCGGCGAGCAGCTCCTGATCGACGCGGCGAACGACGCCGCGACCCTGCTCCGGCTGATCGGTGACGACTCGATCACCTCGGTCGTCACCACCCACCGCCACGGCGACCACTGGCAGGCGCTGGGCGAGGTCGTGGCGGCCACCGGCGCGCGTACGTACGCCGGGCGCCATGACGCCGAGGGGATCCCGGTCACCACCGATGTGCTCGTCGATGACGACGCCACGATCCGGGTCGGGCGGGTCGCCCTGACCGCCCGGCATCTGACCGGGCACACGCCGGGCTCGATCGCGCTCCTCTACGACGACCCGCACGGTGCCCCGCACCTGTTCACCGGGGACTGCCTCTTCCCGGGCGGGGTCGGCAACACGTTCGGGGACGCCGAAGCGTTCGTGAGCCTGCTGGACGATGTGGAGACCAAGCTCTTCGCCCCGCTGCCGGACGAGACCTGGGTCTACCCGGGGCACGGCAACGACACCACGCTGGGCGACGAGCGGCCCCGGCTGCCCGAGTGGCGCGCCCGCGGCTGGTAACAACGACACACATGACATGAAGGGCCCCGGTGAGATCCGCTTCACGGAGCGGGAGTCACCGGGGCCCTTTCATGCGCGTCGCCGTGCGTGGCCCCGCTTCACCGGGGCCACGCGGCCGGTTCAGGCGTCGATTCCGGCGCCCTTGTCCGCACCGTCCTCGGCCTTCGCGGCCTCGTCGGACTCCGCGGCGGCCTGCTTCCTGTTGGCGAGGAGGCTGGTGATCGTGGTGATCACCAGCACGCCGCAGATGACGCCGAGCGAGACCGGGATCGAGATCTCGGGCACGTGCACCCCGGACTCGTGCAGGGCGTGCAGCACCAGCTTGACGCCGATGAAGCCGAGGATCACCGAGAGCCCGTAGCTGAGGTGGACCAGCTTCTTCAGCAGACCGCCGATCAGGAAGTACAGCTGCCGCAGGCCCATCAGGGCGAAGGCGTTGGCCGTGAAGACGATGTACGGGTCCTGGGTCAGCCCGAAGATCGCCGGGATCGAGTCCAGCGCGAACAGCACATCGGTGGTTCCGATGGCGAGCATGACGACCATCAGGGGCGTCAGGACGCGCTTGCCGTTGTTGCGGATGAAGAGCTTGGTGCCGTGGTACCTGTCGGCGACACCGAAGCGGCGCTCGATCGTCTTCAGGAGGCGGTTCTCCTCGAACTCCTCTTCCTCCTCGTCGGCCCGCGCCTCCTGGATGAGCTTCCAGGCGGTGAAGATCAGGAACGCGCCGAAGATGTAGAAGACCCACGAGAAGTTGGCGATGACCGCGGCGCCGGCGGCGATGAAGATCGCCCGAAGCACCAGCGCTATCAGGACACCGAAGAGCAGCACCCGCTGCTGGAGGTGTGAGGGCACCGAGAACTTCGCCATGATCAGCACGAAGACGAAGAGGTTGTCGACACTCAGCGACTTCTCGGTGATGAAGCCGGCGAAGAACTCGCCCGAGGCCTGGCTCTCACCCGAGACGAGCAGGCCGAGCCCGAAGAGGGCGGCCAGGGCGATCCAGACGATCGTCCAGATTCCGGCTTCCTTGGTCGACACGTCATGGGGCTTGCGCCCGATGAAGAAGTCGACGGCGATGAGGGCGCTGAGACCAAGGATGGTCAGCGCCCAGAGGGTCCATGAAACGTCCACTGCGCCTCCGGCAGTTCGCTACGGCTACTGATCAGCGTCGTCGCTGCCGGAGGTCTCTTCCACCTGGGCGCACGGGCTGCGCGCCTGGCCGGCGCCCCGGGACCGGTCACAGTCCGTACTGACGGGAACGCCGCGATCGGGAGTACTCCCCTCCGCCCAAAGAACAGTACAGGAATTACCAAGGAAAGGTAAAGAGGAAGCTAAAGAAGAACCAAAGCCCCAGTTCAGAGGGGTAGTGGGCGATCGGGGACGGAGCGGGTCAGCGGGGCTCGCCGCGACGGGCGGCCGCCACCTGAGCGAGCACGAGATCAAGGACGCGGCTGCCCTCGGGCGTGGTCAGCGGCTCGTACGTCCAGGCATGGCCGACCCAGGGGTCGGCCAGATGGTCGTCGGCAACCGGGGTGATCCGGAGCAGCGACCGCCACAGCGGATCGAGTACCGGCCCGAACGCGGAGGCGTCCTCCCGGTCGGCGACCATCAGCAGATGGACGCCGACGGACGGCCCCTCGTCGGCGAGGTAGCGCAGCTGGTTGACGGCCCGGTCGTCGAAGCCGTGCGGGAAGTCGTTGACGATCAGCAACTGCTCGGCCGGGTCCAGATCGGGCGGCAGCGAATCCGCGGCGCCGGCCCGGATCGCCATCTGCACCAGGTCGACCCGCCGGGTCAGCTGGGCGAGCACCGAGGACACTCCCCCGGCGCCGGAGGCGGGCGGGCCCGCGAGCACCCCGGAGCGGACCAGCGGATCCAGCGCGGCCGAGGCGGAACCGGCCGGGTCGATGACGTGGACCGAGAACTCGCCCGCGGGGTAGACGGCGAGCAGCCGGGCAGCGTGCAGTACGGCGCTCTCCATGGCCAGGCGGCGCAGCTGGTCCCCGTCCGTCAGGGCGGCGGCCTCGGAGGCCGTGCGCCCGCTGTCGATCCAGATGCCGCGCTCCAGCGGCAGCCGCACGAGCAGCGGGATGCGCAGTTCGCCGCTCTCGGGCAGGTGCAGGTCACCGATCCGCAGGGCCATGGGGATCTCCATCGGAACCCGGTAGGCGTGCCAGACGGGGTTGTCCCAGCCCGCGTACGGGGCGGGGAGCGCGGGTTCCACCACGGCGGACTCGGCGGCCAGCTGGGCGAGGTCGCGGTCCAGTGCCTCGCGGGCCCGGCCGGTCAGCTCGTCGCGCTTGGCGCGGGCCTGTTCACGGGCCAGGTCGCCCGAACCGCCGATCCGGCTGCGCGGGTCGGACAGGGTCCGCTCCAGCTCCTGGTCCATCCGGGACTCCGCGAAGTCGACCGCGCTGCGGTAGGCGGCGGTGGCCCTGGCCAGGTCCTCGAACATCCCCCAGATCTGGTTGTAGAGGCGTTCGTCCATGGACCAGCCGGTCGCGTCCCCGGCAACGGGCCCGGCCTGCTCTCCGGGCCCGGCGGGCGGCGCGGCGGGAGGGGGCGGCGGGGGCGCGGAGGGCCGGCGGCGCGGGTGCGCGTAGTCGATGGGCCCGGACGGGACGGCGGCCGGTGCCGGCTGCTCGGGCTGCCGGGCGGCCGGGGGCCCGACGAGGGGCTGCCCGCCGCCCGGGACGGCCGCGGGTCCCGCCGCGTGCCGGACCCGGTCGCCCTCCGGGGTGCGGGGCGGGGGCGGTGACACGGAACGGGCCAGGCCTCGGGCGACGGCCTCCTGGATCGAACCGGCCAGCTCGGCCGCCCGGTCCACGCCCTGGTCGGCGAGCATCGCGGCGAGACCGCCCGCGTAGCCCTGCCCGACGGCGCGGACCTTCCAGGCGCCCTGCCTGCGGTAGAGCTCCAGGGCGGCGACGGCCGACTCGGTGTCCAGGCCGGTCAGGGTGAAGGTGGCGATCTCGGTGCCTTCGAGTCCGGTGACGGCGACGAAGGGCGCGGCCACGGCTCCGAACCGGGTCGGACCGCCCGCCTCCAGCGGCAGGGCGAGCAGCACGGTGACCCGGTGCACCCCGTCGGGCAGGGCGTCGAGGTCCACGGCGAGCCGGTGCTCGGCGGCGGCCTGCCTGGAGACCTCCAGACCCGGCAGGTGCGGGGAGCCGGGGTGGGCGATCCGCTCGACGCCGTGCACGGTGCCGTGCTCGTCCCCGAGGGTGGCCCCGGCGACGACCGGCGCGCCTGCCGAAATCCGGATCTCCAGACGGGTCTGGGGCAAGGCGTGGTTCTGCCCCCGGACCAGCTCGGCCGTCATTGCCCTGTCCCCTCGACGAGTTGCTGCCGCGCGGCGCGGTGCCGCGGTGGTGATGAAGGTGGTGGTGATGCGGTGAAGCTCCCGGCGGCCGATGCCTCCGGGAGCTGCGCGTACCGATACGGACCCGCTGGTCCGGCTCCGCCTACAGGTGCGGCAGGATCGCCGGCATGAGGTCCTGGAAGGTGCGGCCGTTGGCCGGGTTGCCGATGGCGGTCATCTGCCATCCGCTGCCCGCGCGGTGCACCTTCGCCATGATCTGCGCGGTGTACTGCCCGCCACCGTCCAGGGTGTAGCGGGCGAGCTCCTGGCCGTTGGTCTCGTCGACGATGCGGCAGAAGGCGTTCTGCACCTCCTGGAACGTCTGGCCGGTGAAGGAGTTCACCGTGAAGACGATCTGGTCGATGTGGACCGGCACCCGCTGGAGGTCGACCAGGATCGCCTCGTCGTCGCCGCCCGAGCCGGCGCCGCCGACCAGGTTGTCCCCGGTGTGCTTGACCGAGCCGTCGTCGCTGACGAGGTGCCGGAAGAAGACGACGTCGACCGGCTGCTTGTCGGCGAACAGGACCGCCGAGGCGTCCAGGTCGATCTCGCGGGTGCGCGAACCGAACAGACCGCGGCGCGGCGCCGCCTGCCAGCCGAGCCCCATCCGTACCGCGGTCAGGGTCCCCCCGTCGCTCTTCTGCAGGCTGATGGCCTGGCCCTTGGTCATATTGACCGTCACGCGCTGTCCCCTCTCCGCTTCCCCGCAAACCGTCCTTGCGCGGTTTCCAGCACCCTACGCATTCACGCCACCCGCGCATCGGGTCCGGGCCGTTTTGTGTCGGTCCTGCAACACACCCCGCACCGCGGGGTCAGGCCAGGCCCGCCTCCCGCATCTGGCGCAACTCCTTCTTCAACTCCCCTACCTCGTCGCGCAGTCGGGCGGCCACCTCGAACTGCAGGTCCGCGGCGGCGGCGCGCATCCGGTCGGTCATCTCCTCGATGATCCCGGCGAGCTCGGTGGCCGGCCGGTCGGTGACCGCCGCCCCCTCGCCCTTGGTCTTCGCGGAACCGGCCTTGATGCCCAGCGTGGGCACGGGCGCCTTGGTGCCCTTCGTCTGGCGGTAGCCGGTGCCGAGCAGCTGCTCGGTGTCGACCTCCTCGCGGGCGATCGTCGCGACGATGTCGTTGATCTTCTTGCGCAGCGGCTGCGGGTCGAGGCCGCGCTCGGTGTTGTAGGCGATCTGCTTCTCGCGGCGCCGGTTGGTCTCCTCGATGGCCTGCGCCATCGCCGGGGTGATCTTGTCCGCGTACATATGGACCTGACCGGACACGTTACGGGCGGCTCGGCCGATGGTCTGGATCAGTGAGGTGCCCGAACGCAGGAAGCCCTGCTTGTCGGCGTCGAGGATCGCCACGAGCGACACCTCGGGCAGGTCGAGGCCCTCGCGCAGGAGGTTGATGCCGACCAGGACGTCGTACTCGCCCGAGCGCAGTTCGCGCAGCAGCTCGATGCGGCGCAGGGTGTCGACGTCGCTGTGCAGGTAGCGCACCTGGATGCCGAGCTCCAGGAAGTAGTCGGTGAGGTCCTCCGACATCTTCTTGGTGAGGGTGGTGACCAGGACCCGCTCGTCCTTCTCGGTGCGCTTGCGGATCTCGTGCACCAGGTCGTCGATCTGGCCCTCGGTGGGCTTGACGACGATCTCCGGGTCGACGAGGCCGGTGGGGCGGATGATCTGCTCCACGAAGCCGTCGCCGCGGGAGAGCTCGTACTTGCCGGGGGTGGCGGAGAGGTAGACCGTCTGGTTGATCCGTCCGAGGAACTCCTCCCACTTCAGCGGGCGGTTGTCCAGGGCGGACGGCAGCCGGAAGCCGTGGTCGACGAGGGTCCGCTTCCGGGAGGCGTCTCCCTCGTACATCGCGCCGATCTGCGGCACGGTGACGTGCGACTCGTCGAGCACGAGGAGGAAGTCCTCGGGGAAGTAGTCCAGGAGGGTGTTGGGCGCGGTGCCGGGGGTGCGGTCGTCGAAGTGCATCGAGTAGTTCTCGACGCCCGAGCAGGTGCCGATCTGGCGGAGCATCTCGATGTCGTACGTGGTGCGCATCCGCAGCCGCTGGGCCTCCAGCATCTTGCCCTGCTTCTCCAGCTCGGCCAGCCGCTGCTCCAGCTCCTTCTCGATGCCGCCGACGGCCTTCTCCAGGCGCTCCGGTCCCGCCACGTAGTGGCTGGCGGGGAAGACGTGGAGGGACTGGTCCTCGCTGATGACCTCGCCGGTGAGCGGGTGGAGGGTGGAGAGCGCCTCGATCTCGTCACCGAACATCTCGATGCGGACGGCGAGCTCCTCGTAGACCGGGAAGATCTCGATGGTGTCGCCCCGCACCCGGAAGGTGCCCCGGGCGAAGGCCAGGTCGTTGCGGCTGTACTGGATCTCGACGAAGCGGCGCAGCAGCTGGTCGCGGTCGATCTCGTCGCCCACCTTGAGCTGGACCATCCGGTCCACGTACTCCTGCGGTGTGCCCAGGCCGTAGATGCAGGAGACGGAGGCGACGACGATGACGTCACGCCGGGTGAGCAGGGAGTTCGTCGCGGAGTGGCGCAGCCGTTCGACCTCCTCGTTGATCGAGGAGTCCTTCTCGATGTAGGTGTCCGACTGCGGGACGTACGCCTCGGGCTGGTAGTAGTCGTAGTACGAGACGAAGTACTCGACGGCGTTGTTGGGCAGGAGCTCGCGGAACTCGTTGGCCAGCTGGGCGGCGAGGGTCTTGTTCGGCGCCATCACCAGGGTGGGGCGCTGCAGCTTCTCGATCATCCAGGCGGTGGTCGCCGACTTTCCGGTGCCGGTCGCGCCGAGGAGCACGACGTCCTTCTCACCTGCCCGGACGCGCTTCTCCAGCTCGGCGATGGCCGTCGGCTGGTCGCCGCTGGGCTGGTAGGGACTGACGACCTCGAAAGGCGCCACCGAACGTTCGATCTTCGAAACGGGCCGCATGCAACCACCGTACGGCCCCCCACTGACAACGGGCCGGGTCAGCGGTCGTGGTACTCCACGGGGTCGCGCCGCTGCGAATGGAAGGACGCCGGGTCGGCGTGGGTGCCGAACCGGGGTATCTGGCGCTGGGCGGGGACGCCGAGGGCCCGTCCGGCCGCGGCGTCCTCCCAGTCCGGGGTGCCCATGACCACCAGCGGGTCGAACATCACGACGACCCCGGCGATCAGCAGGAAGCAGGCCGGGCCGATCAGCATGGGCACGAGCAGGCCGGTCGGGGTGTCACCGGCGGTGGTGCCGGTGACGGTGGCGGGGTGCAGGTGGACCCGGAGCGCGGCCATGCCGGTGTAGTGCATCCCGCTGACCGCGACGCCCATCACGACGGCCGCACCGAGGCTGGGCAGGAAGCCGTGGATCGAGACGGCGGCCCAGAGCGCGGCGGTCGAGGCCGACACGGCGATGACCACGGAGAGTGTCACGGTGATCGTGTCGTACTCGAACTGCCCATCAAGTCGCATCCCGGCCATGCCGAGGTAATGCATGGTGGCCACGCCGAGTCCGGTGATCGTGCCGCCCGTCACCAGCGCCATCGGGGTGGCGCCCCGGTACCCGACAAGGAAGATCCCGACACCGACCACGACGATCGCGACGGCGAGGCTGGCGAACGTGACCGGCTTGTCGTAGCCGATCGGCACCTCCTCGACGGAGAAGCCCATCATCGCGATGAAGTGCATCGTCCAGATTCCGGAGCCTATGGAAGTCGCGCCGAGAGCCAGCCAGCCTGCCTTGAAGGAACGTTCCGTGCGCAGTGACCGGGTGGTGCAGCGCAGACCGAGTGCCGCGCCGAGGCAGGCCATGACAAACGCGGCGACGGGGGTCACCGCCCCGTAGCTGAAGCCGTCGATTGTGCCCTGCATACACACGTCCTTCGCAGAAGCCCGGGTGCGGACGACCCTAAGGCGCGAGGCCCGGCAAACAAACAGAAGAGCTGCATTTTATCGACAGGGGCACGGGTCCATGACGCGGTCCCCGGGGTCCGTTCACAGTCCCCCGGGTCCGTTCACATGGTGGCCACCCGCCGCCTCTCCCCCGTTCGGCGGCGGCTGCGACTCTCGGGCCGTCCGCACACTCCGACGCTCCGCATCCCTGACGCAAGGAGTCCACGTGTACGCAGGCACCGCTACCGCTACCGCCTCCGTCGCTGCCGCCGCACTGCTGGCCGCCGGCACGTTCCTGATGTCGAACACCGGCGCACCCGTCTCGGACACCACCACCGCTGCCGCCGGGCACCCCGGCCCGGTGACCCGCGCCGCCGCCCCGGTCCGTACCCCGCTCGTCATCGCCCACCGGGGCGCGTCTGCCTACGCCCCCGAGAACACCCTCGTGTCCGTCGACAAGGCCCACGCGCTCGGCTTCGAGTGGGTGGAGAACGACGTCCAGCTGACCAAGGACGGCGTTCTCGTCGTCATCCACGACACCGATCTGAAGCGCACCACCGACGCCGAGACGGTCTTCCCCGGTCGCGCACCGTGGGCGGTCAAGGACTTCACGGCCGCCGAGATCGCCCGGCTGGACGCGGGCAGCTGGTTCGGCGCGCGGTACGCCGGAACCCGGGTGCCCACGCTCCGGCAGTACCTGGAACGTATCGAGCACAACGACCAGAGCCTGCTCATGGAGATCAAGAGCCCCGAGACCTACCCGGGGATCGAGCGGGCGACCCTTCAGGTGCTGGCCGAGGAGGGCTGGCTGGACGGCGGCCACGTCCGCGACCGCCTCGTGATCCAGAGCTTCGGCGCGGACAGTGTGCGCAGGGTGCACGAGCAGCGTCCCGACGTCATCACCGGCCTGCTGGGCACCCCGGCCGTCGCCGAGCTGCCCGCGTACGCCCGGTTCACCGACCGGATCAACCCGGACCACACCTCGGTCTCGGCCCAGTACGTCGCGGCGGTGCACGCGCTGAAGGGGCCGCACCACAAGAGGCTGCAGGTCGACACCTGGACGGTCAACGACGCGGCGGACGCGCTCCGGGTGACCGGCTACGGCGTGGACGGCATCATCACCAACGCCCCGGACGTGGTCCGTGCGGCCACCGGGACGCGCGAGGCCATCGGGGCACCTCAGGCAGCCGGGGTGCGTGCGACCGGCGGCTGATCGTTGCGGGGCCGTTGTCGCGGCCGGCCACCGAGCGTTGTCAGTGGCCGGCCGTACCGTGGGTGCCATGAACAACAACGGGGTTGTCGAGTGGGCCGTCGTGGAGAGCGACATCGGCCCGCTGCTGCTGGCCGCGACCGACGCCGGGCTGGTGAGCGTGGTCTTCCACGCACGTCCGGCGGTACGGGACAGGGCGCTGGCCCAGTTGCGGAGCCGGCTCGGCGCCGAATTGGCCGAAGCACCGGACTCCGCGCGGCTGGCCGAGCCGATACGCCAGTTCGCGGCATACTTCGCCGGCACCCTGCGTGATTTCTCGCTCGCTCTCGACTGGTCACTGACCAGCGGTTTCAACCGTCAGGTGCTCCGTGAGCTGGCGACGGGCGTGCCCTACGGCGCCGTCGCCGGCTACGGGGAGCTCGCCGACCGGGTCGGGCAGCCCGGGGCGGCCCAGGCGGTCGGGGCGGCCATGGGGTCCAATCCGCTGCCGGTCGTGGTGCCCTGCCACCGGGTGGTGGAGCGCGACGGCGGGATCGGCGGCTTCGGCGGCGGGCTGGAGACGAAGCGGCAGCTGCTCGCGCTGGAGGGCGTGCTGCCGCAGCCGCTGTTCTGAGCCACCTCGGCGGACGGTACCCCGATCGCCCTCGATCTCATTTTCGTACGCACGTTCGGACTGACACACTGCGTCGGTGACCAACACCCTCGACGCATCCGACGCCCCCGGCGGGTCCGCTCCCACCGGGCGGGTCACCTCGGCCGACCTGCCGGGGCTCCGGCGCAGAACGACCGCCGTCCTGATCGCCGGTCAGATACTCGGCGGCCTCGGCGTGCCCGTCGGCATCGCCTTGGCCCCCGTGCTGGCGACGCAGGTCAGCGGCTCCGAGGCGCTGTCGGGCCTCGCGCCCACCGCGTCGGTGACCGGCACGGCCCTGCTGTCGCTGCCGCTGGCCGCGCTGATGACCTCGCGCGGCCGCCGCCCGGGGCTCGTGCTGGCGTATCTGATCGGGGCGCTGGGAGCCGGCCTCGTGGTGCTCGCCACCCTGGTGGAGAACTTCCCACTGCTGCTCCTCGGCATGGCCGCCTTCGGCGCGGGCTCCTCCGCCAATCTGCAGGCGCGGTTCGCCGCGGCGGATCTGGCCGAGCCCGAGCGGCGCGGCCGGGCGATCTCGACGGTCATCTGGGCCACCACCATCGGCTCGGTCGCGGGGCCCAACATCGCGGCCCCGGCGGGCCGGGTCTTCCGCGGCACCGCCGTGTCCGAGACGGCCGGGCCCTTCGTCTGGGCGGCCGGCATCTTCCTCCTCGCCGCCCTCGTGATCGCGGTGCTGCTGCGGCCCGACCCGCTGCTCACGGCACGCGCGCTGGACCCGCAGGAGGGCAGGTCGACCGCCAACCGTTCGCTGCGTGCGGGCATCGCCGCCGTGCGGGCTTCGCCGATGGCCCGGCTCGCGCTGGTGACCATGACCGTCTCGCACACCGCGATGGTCTCGATCATGGTGATGACCCCGGTCGACCTGGGCCACCACGGCGCGGACCTCCAGCTGGTCGGCCTGGTGATCAGCGGCCACATCGCGGGGATGTACGCGTTCTCGCCGGTGATGGGCTGGCTGTCGGACCGCTTCGGACGGATCGCTGTCATCGGCCTGGCGGTCGGGCTGCTCTCCCTGGCCGCACTCCTTGCGGGCACCGCGGGCGCAGCCCACGGCCGGACCGCGGCCGGGCTGTTCGTGCTCGGGCTCGGCTGGTCCGCAGGGCTGGTCGCCGGCTCCGCGCTGCTCACCGACTCCGTACCGCAGCCCGCCCGCGCCGCCGTACAGGGCCTGTCGGACCTGACCATGAATGCCTCGGCGGGCATCGGCGGCGCGGTCGCCGGGGTGATCGTCTCCCGGGCGAGCTACGGCTGGCTGAACCTCACCGGCGCCTGCCTGCTGCTGCCGATGGCCGCGCTGGCCCTGCGCCGGTCCCTCACCCGCCCCGCCTCGGCCTGAGGGACCCCAAGGCCTTCAGGGCTTCAGGACGCCACGGGCCTTCAGAGGCTGATGTGGTACGCCTTGCGCAGCGTCTCGTGCACGGTCCACGTCGTACGGTCGCCCTCGCGCAGCACGCAGGCGTCGCCCGGTCCGAGCTCCAGCGTCCCGCCGCCCTCGACCGCCATCGTCGCGCGACCGCTGACCACCACGAACAGCTCGTTGGCCTCGGTGTCCGTGACCACGCCGGGCGTGATCTGCCAGATCCCGCGCAGCTGCTTGCCGTCGGGCGACTCCCACAGCACCTTGCCGGTGACCTGCGGATCGCCCGAAACGATCTGCGCCGGATCGAGCGGCTCCGGTTCGAGTTCGGCATCCGGGATGTGCACGACGAAAGAGGCGGGAACTTGATCAATTGTGGTCATGGGCGGTCACTCTAGCGACCGTCCATCCGCGTCCCGCAGGGCCCCGGGCCGAGTCCGTGAAGCATCCGGCCCGGTCCCCGCGAAGACGGTGCTACGCCCGCGCTTCCGTGGCGGCCGGGTCGGCCACGGCGAGCCAGGCATCGGCGATCAGCCGGTGCCCGAGCGGGGTCGGGTGGACGCCGTCCCGGGCCAGCTCCACCGGCTGCCGGTCCCGTACCGCACGGGCCATGACATGGTCGGCGCGGACCACCTGGGCCGCGTTGTTCGCGGCCGCGCGCAGGACTGCGTCGGTGCGGGGAGTCAGGTCGTCGAACCACCTCTCCTGGTCCGGCCCGACCGGGACGAGGAACGGGGTGATGACGACCAGCCGCGCGGGCATCATGCGCGCGGTGTCCGCGAGCAGGCCGTCGAGGCAGGACTCGAACTCGTCCACCGGGCTGGCCAGTCCGCTGTCGTAGTGCCGCCAGGTGTCGTTGATGCCGATCTTGACGGTGACCACGGTGGGCCGGTGGTCGATGACATCGGTGGTCCAGCGGGTCTCCAGGTCGTAGACGCGGTTGCCGCTGATCCCCCTGTTGATGACACGGGGTCCGGGCCCGGGTCCTTCGGCCGCACGGTCGCGCAGGATCCGCGCGATCTCGTGGACGTAACCCGCACCGAGCGAGGCGGAGTCCGCGCGGTCGCGGCCCGCGTCGGTGATGGAGTCTCCGATGAACAGGAGCGTGTCGTCGTTCTTGATGCGCATGTCTGCCGTTCTGACATCGGGGGCGCCGGAACGCCCCTCGTGGCCTGCGGGTTCAGTCGACTATGTTCGGCCCCACGCCGTCCGGCAAGGCGAATCCCCTCAGCGCCGCCGCCTCCCGCGCCAGCACCTCGGGGTCGTCGCCGGGCACGAACTCCAGGAGCGCCTCGACGCCCCGGCCCGCCAGCAGGCCGAGCGCTGCCGTCCACAGGTGCGAACGGGCCCCCAGCGGCAGCCGGTTGTTGCCGGGCCACCACGAGAAGGCGTGCACGGCACAGACCCGGTCGGCCAGCTCCGCGAGCCCCGCCAGCGCCTCCTCGTCCGGGGCGTCGAGCGGCGGCTGCCAGTAGGTGCGCACGTTCTCCGCGCCCACCTCGTCCAGCAGCCGGGCGGTCGAGGCGACGGTGTCGGTGAGCGTCCCCCCGTGGAACTCGGGCGCGAGCAGCAGTCCGTGGCCGGCGGCGATCCGCGCCGCCTCCCGCAGACAGCGCACCGTCTCCCGCCGCTCCCCGGGCGACGCGGACCGCGATCCGGCCGCTCCCGCCCACACCCGTATCCGGGGCGCCCCGAGCAGTACCGCGGCGCGGGCGACGGCGGGGAATCCCGCCAGCTCGCCCCGGGTGGCGCGGAAGTACGAGCCGTACGAGCAACAGGTCATGCCGTAGCGGTCGGTGGCCTGGCGGACCGCGCGGACGGTGTCGGGCTCCGCGGCGGGCGCGTGGACGTCGGCCCCCCACTCGATCACCTCCAGGCCCGCACCGGCGGCACGTCGGGCGACCTCGGCGGCGGGCAGCCGGCGGAACGTGACCGAGCACAGGCCCGGCCTGATTCCGCCCACCGCGTTCCGGCTGCTCTCGTCGGTCATGGCACTGCCTTCCTGCGGTGGGCGGTGGGCGTTCGGACGCTCTTCGTAGCGGTCCGCCCGGACGGGGCGGGCGGACCGGGCCCGCTGTGCGGTTCCCCGTCACCGTGCTCGCTCAGGCGGCATTCGGGCCCACGTCGGCGGCCGTGAGCGGGTGCCGGAGCGCGGGCGCCGTCGCGTACTCGTCGGCGCCGATGTCCCGTACGCTGCCGCGCTGGTCCCCGTCGATGTCGTCGGCGACGGCCGCGCCGCTCAGGGTGGCGGCGCCGATCGCCGGGCTGCCCGACGTCAGCCGCAGGATGCCGTCCGCGCCCTGGCTGAGCAGCGGGTCGGCCCGGGTGAAGCCCCCGGCGGGGATGTTGCCGTCTCCGGCCGCGCCCCACAGCAGGTTGCTCTGCCAGGTGAAGCCGGTGGTGGCCCCCATCGCGACGAGGCTGCCCGCGTCACCGACGAGCAGGTTGTCCGCCACGGTCACGTTCGTCGGCTCGAACGCCCGGGTCTCGCCGGAGAGCGAGCCGGTGTTGTCGATCAGCGAGTTGTGCACGATCACCGCACGGTCGCAGGCGTCGTTGCCCGTCCGCTGCTCCGGTGTCTCGCCGGAGTTGTGGTCCCGGGTGGTGCCGCTGCCGACCACCAGGGCCCGGCCGGACAGCCCGCTCAGGTAGTTGTTGACGATCCGGTGGTCGTTGCCGTAGATGCGTACCCCGTCGATGCCGTCGATCAGGTAGTTGCCCTCCACCACGGAACCGTTGCCGTGGCGCAGCACGATGCCGCCGCGGCTGTCGCGGACGGTGTTGTACCGGATGGTGTTCTTCGAGGACTTCACCGAGATGGCCTCGGGGTCGCCGTCGCAGCGCTCGAACAGGTTGTACTCGACGACCGCGTTGGCCTCGGACAGTGCCCGGCCGCTGACGCCGAGGCGGATGGGCTCGCCTCCGTTGGCGCCGGTGAAGGTGTGGTCGGAGAAGTGGTTGCGGAAGATGTGCAGGTTCTGGGCCATGGCGGTCTTGCCCGTGCCGTCCACGACGATGAAGATGCCCGCGGTGGTCTTGTTGTGGAAGTGGTTCCGGTCGATCTTCGAGTCGTCCGCCCGCACGACGAGCCAGTACGGGTCGCCGGCGTCCGCGAGCTGGAAGTCGTTGCGGGTCAGCCGGATCGACGAGCAGTCCGCCGGGATCTCCATCGTGGTGCTCTGCCGGAAGGAGAAGCCGCTGATGGTGATGTTGCTCGAATCGCTGAGCACGAAGCCGCGTTCGCCGCGCAGCACGGCGCCGCCGCGGGTCTTGGAGACGATGGTGATCTGCGCGGCGCCGGTGCCGTTCTTGCCGGAGATGTTGACGGAGCTGCCGGACGGGACCGTGTAGGTGCCGTCGGCGACGACGATCCGGTCCCCGGGCGCTGCGCTGTTGATGGCGCTCTGCAGTGCGGCCAGGGAGGAGACCGGGATGTCGGCCGCGGCCGCGGTGCCCGACAGCGCGGTGGTGAGGGGTACGGCCGCGAGTGCGGCCACGGCGGTGCTTCTGAGGAACGTGCGGCGTTGCATGGTGCCTCCTGCGTCGATGCGGACGGATTCGTTCAGCCGGCGTGCGGGCCGTGGTCGTCAGCCGGCGTGCGGGCCGACGTCGGCCGGGGTGAGGGGGGCGCGGCCGGGGCCCCGGCGGGAGTACTGGTCGGCGCCCACGTCCCGGCTACGGCCGCGCGGCCGGCCGTCGATGTCGTGGGTGACGGGCGGCCACCGGAGCGTGCCCGCACCGATCGCCGGGCTGTCGGCGGCCGGGCGCGCGATGCCGTACGGGTCCGGCACCAGGCGGGGGTCGACGCGGGCGCCGCCACCGGCCGGGATGTTGCCGTCGGCGGCGGCGCCCCACAGGAGGTTGCCCGACCAGGTGAAGCGCACGGTGTTCGCCATCTCGACGAGCTGACCGGTGTCCGCGACGAGCAGGTTGTCCGCGACGGTGACGTCCCGCGGCTCGTGCGGGCGCTGGCTCTCGCCGGAGAGCGTGCCGTTGTTGCCGACCAGGGTGTTGTACGCGATGAGGACGCGGTCCGGGGCGTCGTTGCCCCGACGCGTGTCGGGCGACTCGCCGGGCAGGTGGTCGCGCTCGGAACCGCTGCCGATGACCAGGGCGCGCCCCGACAGGCCGGCGAGGTAGTTGTTGACGATTGTGTGGTCGTTGCCGTAGATCCGTACCCCTTCCTGGCCGTCGACGAGGTGGTTGGCCTCCACCCGGTTGCGGTTGCCGTGGCGCAGCACGATGCCGCCCAGGCTGTCGCGGATGGTGTTGTACCGGATGGTGTTGTCCGAGCTCTTCACCGAGATCGCCTCGGGGTCCCCGTTCGCGCGCTCGAACAGGTTGTACTCCACGAGCGCGTGGGCGCCGGACAGCGCCCGGGGGCTGACACCGAGCCGGATCGGTTCGCCGCCGTTGGACCCGGCGAAGGTGTGGTCGGAGAAGTAGTTGCGGTACACGTGGACGCGCTGGGCCATCTCCTCGGTGTCCGCGCCCTCGATGCCGAGGTAGATGCCGAGGGTGCTCTTGCCGTGGAAGTGGTTGTGGTCGACCGTGCTGTCGTCCGCGCGCACCATCACCCAGTGCAGGCCCTCGATGTCGGCCAGTTGGAGGTCGTTGCGGGTGAGCCTGATGTGCGAGCAGTCCGGGGGGACGTCCAGGGTGCTGCTCTGACGGAACGAGAAACCGCTGAGGGTGATGTGGTGCGACGCCTCCAGGACGAAGCTGTGCTCGCCCTCCAGGACGACGCCGCCGCGGGTCTGCGCGGCGATGGTCACGGGTGCGCGCGGGGTGCCGCGCTTGTTCCGGATGGCGAGGGGGCTGTCCGGCGGCACGGTGTACGTCCCGTCGGCCACAACGATCCGGGTTCCGGGGCGTGCCCGGTCGATGGCGGCCCGGAGCTGGTCCAGTGTGCGGACGGGCTCCGGAGCCGTGGTCGCGCTCGCGGTCAGTGGTCCGCCGACGGGGGCGGCGGCCAGTGCCACCCCGGCAGCGGTGCTCATGAGGAACGTGCGGCGTTGCATGGTGCCTCCGTGAGTGCGGAATTGAGGGGGTTGCGGACCGGGGTCCGGGTCTCAGCCCTCGGCCGGTGTGTCCAGGAACAGTTCGATGACGGGGACGGGGGTGTCGGGGCGGCGCACCGGGATCTGGAGCGTGAGCGTTCCGGCGGGCTGCCCGCCCATCTCGGTGTTGACGGCGGGCCGGTCCGGGTCGATGTGGACCGGGATGATCTCGGACGCGTCGTTCAGCAGCTGGGCGTACCGCACCCGGCCGGCGAGGCCCGGCAGGTGCAGGTGGCGCGGGGGCCAGGCGAACAGGTGGACGTAGAGCCGGTCGCCGCGCTGGGTGTACCGGCATTCGGCGGGGGCGGTGTACGGGGACGGCCCGCAGCCGCGTACCGACCGCTCGTGCAGCTGTGTCCACCGGCCGATCTCGCCGAGGATCGCCGAGTCGCGCGGGTCGAGGTCGCCTCGGCCGGTGGGGCCCACGTTGAGCAGCAGGTTGCCGCCCTTGGACACCCCGTCGACGAGCATCCGGATCAGCAGGTCGGCGCTCTTGTGGTCGAGGTTGTCGCGGTCGTAGCCCCAACTGCCGTTGAGCGTCTGGCAGGCCTCCCACAGGACGGGGCGCCCGTCCTCGGTCATCGGGCCCGATGGCTGGTACTGCTCGGGGGTCACGAAGTCGCCGGGAAGCCCGGTGCGGTCGTTGACCAGGACGTGCGGCTGGAGTTCCCGGATCGTCTCCAGGAGCTTCGGGGAGTCCCAGTCGTCGGGTCCCTTGCCGCCCCACCAGGTGCGCCCGGCGTAGGAGAAGTCGAAGAAGAGGTAGTCGACGCGCCCGAAGGACGTCAGCAGTTCACGGACCTGGCCGTGCAGGTAGCGCCGGTAGTCGCGGATGTCCCGGCCGGTGTTCGCGGCCTTGAACTCCTCGTCGTCGCGCTGCGGGTGGGTGCCGTCCACGGGGAAGGACGGGTGGTGCCAGTCGATCAGCGAGTAGTAGAGGCCGACCTTGAGCCCTTCGGCGCGGCAGGCCTCGACGAACGGGCCGACGAGGTCGCGGCCGTGCGGGGTGTTGGTGACCTTGTACTCGGTGAGGGCGCTGTCCCAGAGGCAGAAGCCGTCGTGGTGCTTGGTGGTCAGGACGACGTACCGCATACCGGCCGCCTTGGCGGCCCTGGCCCACTGGACCGGGTCGTAGCGGTCGGGGTCGAAGTGGTCGAAGTAGACCTGGTACTGCTCGTCGGTCAGCTTCTCCCGGTTCTTGACCCACTCGTGCCGCGCGGCGAGGGAGTACAGGCCCCAGTGGACGAACATGCCGAACCGGGCTGCGGTGAACCAGTCCGTCTCCGGGGCTCCTGCGGGAGCGGGGGTCGCGGGCGGGGTCATGGGATGTGCTCCTTGCGGGGGACGGGGGTGGTGACGGAGGGGTTCGCCGGGGTCAGCCCTTCAGCGCACCGGAGGACAGGCCGCTGACGAAGGACCGCTGGAAGAAGAGGAAGACGATCACGGAGGGCAGCAGGGCCAGCAGCGAGGCGGCCATCACCACTCCGGGGGTCACCGCGGGGTCGATCCGCAGGGTGCGCAGCGCCAGCGGGAGCGTGTACGAGGAGGAGTCGGTGGAGACGAGGAGGGGCAGCAGGTACTGGTCCCAGATCATGGTGAACCCGAAGACCCCGATGACGCCGAGGGCGGGCTTGCACATCGGCAGGATGATCTGGGCGAAGATCCGCAGGTCGCCGGCCCCGTCGATGCGGGCGGCCTCCTCCAGTTCGCGCGGCACGTCCTTCATGAACTCGGTCATGACGAGGATGGAGAACCCCCAGGCGCCCAGCGGGACGATCATTCCGGCCAGGGTGCCGATGAGGTTGAAGTGGACGACCGGCAGGTCGGAGAGGATCAGGGACAGCGGGAGGGCCAGGATCTCCTCGGGCAGCATCAGCGTCGCCAGGACGGCGACGAGCACCAGCGTCATCCCGGGGAAGACCTTCCTGGCCAGCGCGTACCCGGCCAGGACGGAGACGGCGACCTGTAGCAGCAGCCCGCCGCCGACCACGAAGAACGAGTTCAGCAGGTACCTGAGCACCCCCTGGTCGAAGGCGATCCGGAAGTTGTCCAGCGTGACGCCCGAGGGGATGACGCTCAGCTGTGTCGGGTCCTTGACGTGTCCGAAGGCGCTGACGAGCAGGGCGAGCAGCGGCCCCGCGAAGACGATCAGGACCAGCAGGTGGACGACGTTCCTCAGGATCCGTCCGCCGGCGGTGCGGCTCTCGGTCAGGCCAAGCGCGGTCTCGGTCTGCTCGCTCACTTGCTTTCCCTCCGCCGCAGCAGTTGGACGACGACGGTCAGGATCAGCGTCGCGACGAACAGCAGGACCGCTCCCGCCGCTCCGACACCGAGCCGGTTCTGTTCGAGGCCGAGCTTGTAGATGAGGGTCATGACGACCTCGGTGGAGCCGTCGGGCCCGCCGTTGGTGAGCAGGAACACCTCGGTGAAAACGCGCAGTCCGCGGATCGCGGCGAGGATGAACAGGATCGAGAACACCGACCGCAGTCCGGGCACGGCCACGTGCCACACCCGCTGCCACCTGGACGCGCCGTCGACCTTCGCGGCCTCGTACAGGCCCCGGTCCACGCTCGTCAGTCCGGCGAGGATGATCATCATGTCGTAGGGGGCGCCCCGCCAGACGCCGGTGAGCATGATGGAGGCCATCGACGTGTCGGGGTCGTTGATGAACCCGGACGGGCCCATTCCCACCATCCCGAGCAGCGAGTTGAGCATGCCGTCGCCGGTGGGGTGGTACATGATCCGCCACAGTTCGGCGACGACCGCGAGCGGCACCACCACCGGCAGGAACGCCGCGGAGCGCACGAACTTCAGCCGGCGGCTCTGCCCCTCCATCAGCAGGGCGAGGGCCAGGCCGAGCGCCATCGAGCCGGCGGTCTGCCCGGCGGCGAGTACGAGCGTGTGCCAGGCGGCCTCGCGGAATCCGTGCGACTGGAGCACCGTGGCGTAGTTGTCGGTGCCGACCCACTTGTTTCCCAGGTAGGGCTGAACCTCCTGGAAGGACATGGTCAGCGCGTTGGCCATGGGGATGAACTTGAAGTACAGGAAGAGGATCAGCGCGGGGGCGAGGAACAGCCAGGGCGTCCACCACCGGCCCGATCTGCGGCTGCGCCCCGGGCGGCCGGTGGCCCCGCCGCCCCGGCGCCCCGGCTTCCGCGGGGCGGGACCGGCCGCCGCGGGGGCGGCCGGTTCGGCCTGGTCGAGGCTCATGACGCGGCGATCCCCTGCTCCTGAAGGATCTCGGCGAGCTGCTTGTCGAGCTCACGGAGCTTGGTCCCGGTGTCGAGACCGCAGTCCGCCATGAGCGCGTTCACGGTGTCGGCCGTCGCCTGCCGCACCGGGGTCCAGTTCGGGATGGACGGGGCGTACCGCCCGGAGTCCTGGTACGCCTGGGCGTAGGTCTTCCAGCGGGGGTCGGGCCGCACCTGGGAGATGTCCACCGTCTTGTTGACGGGAAGCTGGACGGTGTAGCCGGTCTCGCCCGCCATCCCCGTCTTCTGACCCTCCGCGGAGACGGCGAAGCCGGCGAAGGCGTCCTGGCCGGCCTGGTTGGCGGAGCCGGCCATCAGGTAGACCGAACCGCCCTCCGCGAGAACGGTGGCGTCCTTCGGGCCCTTGGGCATCGGCACTACCTCGTACTTGTCCTTGCCGAGGGTCTCGTCGAAGCGGGGCAGCAGGTACGGGCCGACGACGAACATGCCGGTCCGGCCCGCCTCGAAGGTCTCGTTCGTCGGCGGGGTGTCCATGGTCACGGCGCCGGGCTGGATGGCCTTGGCCTTGCAGCCCAGGTCGCGGAACCACTGCATGGCCTCGACCGATGCCTTCGTGGCCGAGGCCGGCTTGTACGTGCCCTTGCCGCTCTCGGTGATGAAGTCGCCGCCTGCGGCCCAGAGGAAGTTGGAGAAGTACCAGGAGGCGTAGCCGCGCTTGGTGGACAGCGGGGCGGCGAGCCCGGCGGTGTTCTGTTTGCCGTCGCCGTCCGGGTCCCGGGTGGTGAAGGCCTTGGCCATCGCGGCGAAGTCGTCCCAGTTCTCCGGGACGTCGAGCTTCAGCTTCTGCCGCCAGTCCTTGCGGATGAGCAGCGCGGACGCCTGCGCCGAGTACGGCAGTCCGTACTGCTTGCCGTCCACGCTCTTCCCGGAGTCAAGGCCCTGGCCGATGATCTGCCCGCTGTCCTTGATCTTGTCCAGGTCGATCTCCCGGAGCAGCCCCTGGCTGTGCATGGCCCCGAGCTGGGTCACGTCGTTCATGACGATGTCGGGGAGGTTCTTCTGGGCTGCCCGCTGCTGCAGCTTGGTCTCGAAGTCATCGAAGATGGCCGTGACCTTGACCTTGTAGCCCGTCTTCTTCTCGAAGGCGGTGACGAGCTTGAGCGCGCCCTGCTCCCCCGGTCCGCCCGGTGTCGTCCTGGTCCAGAGCTCCAGAGGCGCCTTGGGGTCCTGCTTGGCATCCACTCCCGCAGGCCCGGACGAACAGCTGGTGAGGACCAGTGTCGAGGCGAGGACACCCGCACCGATCCATCGCGATCTCTGCATCACAACTCCTGTTTTCGCCGCATCACAGTTGGCCTGGAAAGCGCTTTCTGGGACGGTAACGGGGTCGGAATCAGCGGTCAATAGTCCGATGAATACAAAAATTTCCACGGGTCGGCGCAGCTCCCACCGAATGCCCCTCCGTGCACGGCTCCGGCAATCCGGAACGCGCGAGGGCGATATCACCTCCGAAAATCGCCTGATAACGGCCCAGTTCGCCGATCCATACGAACAGCCATCCCGATCCGGAACGAGTACGAGCCCTGACAACAACTGCCGGGGGACGAGGGCTGGACATCCGACCTGTACGCGAGGACATTCCAGTGATCCGATGTATCGTCCCTGCGAGCCATCCGGCCTGGGGACTGAACAGGCCACACCAGTCCGCGACATCCAGTCAGACATTCACCCACAGATCCGAGCAGGGACCGGTGGCCGCCCGGCCACCGGTCCGGCACCGGACCGGCCGAGGAGCCAGACCCGATATGAACGAACCGGCCACCGCACCGACAGCCCTGCTGGTCATGGAGGAAGAACGCCGGGCGGACGTCTACCCGCCCGAGGTACTGGCCGGGATCGGCCGGCTCGCGCGCTGGCAGGGACCGCCCCGTACCCGCCAGGAGCTGGACGCGGAGCCCGAGGCGCTGAGGGACGTCGAGATCCTGCTGACGGGCTGGGGCGCGCCCGTCCTCGATACCGCCTTCCTGTCGCGGGCCCCTGGGCTGCGGGCCGTCCTCGTGGCAGCGGGGTCCGTACGGCACCTGACCACGCCCGCCTTCTGGGAGCGCGGCATCCCGATCGTCTCCGCCGCCGCGGCCAACGCCGTCCCGGTCGCGGAGTTCACCCTCGCCCACGTCCTCCTCGGGCTGAAGCAGGCCCACCGCATCGCGCGGGAGGTCGCGAGCAGCCGCCGCTTCCCGCACAACCCCGAGGTCCCGGGCGCCTACCGGTCACGGGTGGGCCTGCTGGGGCTCGGCCACATAGGCAGGCTGGTCGCCGCCCACCTGGCCCGTTTCGATGTCGAGGTCCTCGCCACCGATCCCGTCGCCTCCCCGGATGCCGCCCGCCGGGCGGGCGTCCGGCTGGTGCCCGTCGAGGAGCTCTTCGCCACCTGCCACGTCGTCAGCCTCCACGCACCGCTCCTGCCCGAGACCCGCGGCACGATCGGGGCACGGCTGCTGGACTCGATGCGCCCCGGCGCGACGCTGATCAACACCGCGCGGGGCGCGCTGATCGACGAGCCGGCCGCCGCTCAGGTCCTGGGTGCCAGACCCGATCTCACCGCCGTGCTCGACGTAACGCATCCCGAGCCCCCGGCTCATGACTCGCCACTGTTCACCCTTCCCAACGTTGTCCTGACACCGCACCTCGGCGGCGCCCTGGGTGCCGAACGCCAGCGCCTCGGACAGCTCGTGCTCGACGAACTCGACCGCTTCACACAGGACCGGCCACTCCGTCACGCCATCGACCCCGCGCACGCCACTTCACTGGCCTGACGGCCCGGCGGGCCCGATGGCGGCGGGCCGGACGCGAGGCGGCCATGCTGTACCGAATTCCCGGGACCGGGCAAGCCCGGCCGGCACCCGATTCCGCAAGTCCGCAGCCCGGGGACGTCACGTCAGCGAAACGTCAGTGAGACGTTAGCGAAACGTCAGTGAGACGTAAGCGGGAGGAGCGATAGTTCGGAGCAGGCAGAAGTCCCGGCCCCGGACTGCTCCGCTCCGCATATTCTTCCGACCCGGCCGCCGCAAGGCCGAAGGGCCGAGAGCCAAAAGGCCGAAAGCCGAAAGGGAACGGGCGAGGGTCCAGGGACCAGGAACGCATTCGGAACGCCTTCCTCGCGGGTATCGGCACCTTCATGCCCGCACGGCAGCAATGGCACGGCGAAGCGCGGACTTCCGCCCTGTCGGCCTTCCGAATTTCCGCACTTCCCTCCTTCCGCTCCTGCGGGCACGACGGAGCACCGGTCGCGAATGCGGATCACAGGGCAAAGGAATGCGCCGCCCGGCAGTACGTCAATGCCGCGTCGGTCACCGCCGGGAGGCGTACGAGACCCGCACCGGTGGCCGCCGGGTGCACGTTTGAGCCCGCCCCCGCCGCGACAGAGATGTGGACATGTCACATACTGCGCCGCTCGGCGCCGCTCCCACCCCGTTCGTGCCTCACGCGCCCGTCCTCTCCGCGGAGGTGCGGGCCGCCCTCGCCGCGCACCGGCCCGTCGTCGCGCTGGAGTCGACGATCATCGCCCACGGTTTGCCCCGCCCCCGCAATCTGCGGGTGGCCGAGGAGCTGGAGGGGCTCGTCCGGTCCGGCGGCGCCGTGCCCGCCACCATCGCCGTGCTGGACGGGAGGGCCAGGATCGGTCTGGACAAGGACCAGTTGGAGCGGGTCGCCCAGGACCCGGCGATGCGCAAGTTCGGCCACCGGGACCTCGCCCCGGCACTGGCGGCGGGCGCGAGCGGGGCGACGACGGTCTCCGCGACGGCGTTCCTGGCCGCACGCGCGGGCCTCCGCGTCTTCGCGACCGGTGGGCTCGGCGGGGTGCACCGGGGCTGGACCGAGACCCAGGACGAGTCGGCGGACCTGCGGCTGCTGGCCGGGACCGGGATCACCGTGGTCTGCGCGGGCGTGAAGTCGATCCTGGACGTGCCGGCCACGCTCCAGCGGCTGGAGACGCTCGGCGTCGGGGTGCTCGGTTACGGCACCGACCGCTTCCCCGGGTTCTATCTGAGCAGTTCGGGCGAACCGGTCGACTGGACCGTGAACTCCCCGGAGGAGGTTGCCGAGGTGATGGCCGCCCAGGACGCGCTCGGCGGCCCGGACACCGCGCTGATCGTCGCCAATCCCGTACCGCGGGAGGAGCAGTTGGATCCCGCCCTGCACGACCGGGTGCTGGCCGAGGCGCTGGACTCGTGCCGGGAGCGCGGCATCGTGGGACAGGCCGTCACGCCGTACCTGCTGGACCAGCTGACGCGGCGGACCGGGGGCGCCTCGCTGGAGGCCAACCTGGCGGCGGTCCGCGGCAACGTGGCGCTCGCCGCCCGGATCGCCACGGTCCGGTCCGCCCGGTGACCGGTGGCCTCCTCGTCGTCGGGGACGTGGTCACCGACGTGGTGGCCCGGCACGCGACGGCGCTGGTCCACGGCACGGACACGAAGGCCGGCATCCGGACCCTGCCGGGCGGGGCCGGAGCCAACGTGGCCTGCTGGGCGGTGCGTTCCGGCTGCGCGGAGGTGCGGCTGCTGGCCCGGGTCGGCGCCGACTCCGCGGCCTGGCACCGAGACCGGCTGCGGCGGGCGGGCGTACGCGAACTGCTGGCCGTGGACGACGCGGCGCCAACCGCGACGGTCGTCGCCCTGGTCGACCCCGCCGCCGAACGCACCTTCCTCACGGACAGCGGTGCGGCCCTGCGCCTCGCGCCCGGGGACTGGTCGCCGTCGATGCTCGACGGGATCGGCCGCCTCCACCTCTCCGGCTACCTGCTCTTCGCCGCCGGCAGCCGCGCGACGGCCCTGCTCGCGCTGCGGGAGGCCCAGCGGCGGAGGATCCCGGTGAGCGTCGACCCGGCCTCGGCCGGCTTCCTGGCCGAACTGGGCGTCGACCGGTTCCTGGACCTGGTCGGGGGCGTCGACCTGCTGCTCCCCAACGCTGACGAGGCCCGGCTGCTCACCGGCCTCCCCGGACCGGCCGACGCGGCGGCCAAGTTGAGCCTGCTGGTCCGCCAGGCCGTCGTCACGCTGGGCCGGGACGGCGCGCTGCTCGCCACCGGGGGCGTGGTGACCGGCCGGGTGCCGGGCGAGACCGTGCGGGACCCGGTCGACTCCACGGGGGCGGGCGACGCCTTCACCGGCGGCTACCTCGCGGCGCTGCTGGCGGGCGACGACGCCGTGACGGCCGCCGCGGCGGGCTGCCTCTCGGGAGCGCGGGCCGTCATGGCCGTGGGCGGTCGGCCACCCCTGCCCGGGGACGGATAGCGGGTGCGCGCCGGGGGCCGGACGTGCCCCTGCCCCTACGCGTCGGCGTCTCCCCGCAGTCCCGTCCAGGCCGGGTGGCGCGGGTCGTCGGCCCGGACGACCGCGTCCGCGCTCTCGGCGGGCGTCACCTCGTCCTCGTACCGCGCGAAGGCGGGCAGGGTCCACTGCTCGGCCTCCTCGGTGCGCCGCCGCAGCGCTCCGGGCGACAGCCGCAGGTGGACGCTCAGGTCGAACGGGAACCAGTGCCCGAGCAGCAGCGGCCCGTGCACCACCAGCACCCCGCCCGCCGGCAGGAGCCGGTACGGGCTCCGGGTGGCCCGGTCCGTCGCCGGGTCCCAGAGGTCGGGCAGCACCCGCCCGTTGCCGCCCGCCTCCAGCGGCCCGAAAACCTCACGCCACAGCGCCCCGGTGTCGAACCAGCTGCCGTAGTACGAGTCGGGGTCCCGCTTGCCGTACTCGTAGCGCAGGCTGGCCGGCCGCAGGAATCCCGCCGTGGAGACGGGGAGCACGGCCCGGCCGCGCAGCCGCAGCGCCTGCGCGAGTGCTTCGGCCGGCTCACCTGTCCGGGCGGCCGGGGCCCCGTCGACGGCGACCTTGAGCCAGGGCCCGCCGTCGGACGGCTCCAGCGCGTCGATGTGCGCGGCCAGGGCGTCCGCCAGCCGCTCCCAGGTGATCGCTTCGAATCGCACGCCTCCATCATCACCCCCGCCGGCCGAGCTCCGGCCGGTGGTCCGCCGCCAGCCGTACGACGCGTCCGGCGAGCGGGCCCCGGGCCGGTTCGAGCGCGGCGGCGGCCTCCGCGAGGCGGGTGATGTCGGCGAACCAGTCGCCGGAGAGCGTGTCCACCGCCCCGATGCGGGCGAAGCCGCGCTCCAGCAGGCCCCGGGCGGTCTCCGGCCGGCCGCGCAGCAGCGCCTTCACCGCGGCGACTGCGTTGGCGAGCGCGCTGGCGGGTCTGGACCAGTCGTCGCTGCGCGCCGCCGGGTTGTCCTGGTCGTAGCCGGGCAGCCCGGCGAAGGACTGCGCGACGATCTCCAGGTCCAGCCGCCAGAAGAGGGGCAGCCCGGCGAAGTCGACGAAGATCAGCCGTCTGCCCCGGGAGTTCCCCAGCTCGGGGTCGACCCGCAGGAAGGCGACGTCCCGCACCGTGCCGAGCAGCCCGGGAACAGCGGCCGCACAGTCCGCGAACCGGCCGTCCGGCACGACCCACAGGAGGTCGATATCGCTGTAGGCGTCGGCGGTCCCGCGCGCGAGCGACCCCCTCGGCTCCGCCCGCGACCCGGCGCAGTGGGCCCGCAGCGCGCGCAGAAGCTGCCGCGCCAGCGCGGCTCGGCGCACCGGATCGAGCTCCTCGGGCACCTCTTCACCCACCGCCCCGCCACCCTCCTCCGTCACCCTCGTACGCTCCTCCTCATGGACCTCGAATTCGCCCACACGTTCGCCGCGCGGTGGCAGGAAGACTGGAACTCCCACGATCTGGAAAGAATCCTGACGCACTATCACGACGACGTGACGTTCAGCTCGCCCATGATCGCCCGGTTCACCGGCGACCCCTCCGGCACCGTGCGTGGCAAGGACCGACTGCGGGCCTACTGGGCGCGCGGTCTTGAGCTCATCCCCGACCTGGCGTTCGAGGTGATGGATGTCCGGGTGAGCGTCGACACCCTGGTGATCGACTACCGCAACCAGCTCGGCGGCCGGGTGTACGAGGTGCTGACGTTCCGGGACGGGCTGGTGATCGGCGGCCTCGGCGCCTACGGCGAGACGCTCGCCCGCTGACGGCAGGGGGCGGAAGCGGGCAGCCGGAAGAACGGGGGCGGCCTTCGGCGCCGCCTCAGTGCTTCCCGTCGGTCTTCCCGTCGCAGTCCACCGCGTCGGCGTCGTCGGAGAGTTCGCTGCCCTCGGGCAGCAGATAGGTCACCCAGAGGACGACGGGCTCGGTCCCCAGATTGCGCCCGATGTGGCGGTGCTTCGTCCCGGACGGCTCGATGAAGGACGTTCCGGCGGGCGTCACCTCGACCGAGCAGTCGTCCAGGGTGCGGGTCAGCGTCCCCTGCTGGACGACCGCGATCAGCTGGCCGCGATGGGTGTGCCAGCCGGTGGAGCCACCGGGTTGGACGGTGATCTTCCGGAAGGTGACATCGGTACGGCCCTTCGGCGTCTTCACCTTCAGCTTGCCCGGTGACGTGCCCTCCGCGACGACGGTGCCGCTCACCCCGCTGCCGGGAGTGGCGACGGCCGCCGACGGCACGAAGCAGAGCGCTGCCACGCAGCCCCCGATGACAAGCGCCTTGCCCAGCCGCCCCTGGTGTCTGCCGAGTCTCATGGGCAACTCCTCTGCGTCAGTGCCCCGGGCATCAGCGCTGCCCCTGGCATCCCAAATGCCCCGACGCTACCCAGGAGCCGGCCGGGCGAACCGTCCCCGGCCCGCCACCGTCATTCGCCCCGCAGCTCGGCGGCCAGCGGTCCCTCGCCGGACACCTCGATCCGCCCGTCCCTGACCGCATCGGTGAAGGTCGTCTCGCCGCGCCCGAGCGCGAGGCAGAGCTCGGCGTCGAGCGCGATGCGCGCATCGGCCCGCTCGGCCGGACCGTCCCCGTAGACCGCGCTGCCGGGTGCCCGCGTCCCCGTACGGACGTGGAACTCGCCCTCGTCCAGGTGCACATCCAGCACTCCGTCACCGGCAGGTCCGCCGGGCCCGTCCAGTGCGCGCAGCAGCGGCAGCGCGAACCAGTGCGCCCGGACCGCGTCCGTGGGGCGCCGCTCGGCGAGGGCGGGTGCTCCCCATTCGGCCAGTGCGGCGAGCACGGGCAGCAGTCCGTGGCCGCGTTCGGTGAGCTCGTACACCGAGGCGGCGGCGGGCGGCGGCAGCCGGCGCCGGGTGGCCAGTCCGCCCTGCTCCATGTCCCTGAGCCGGGAGGCCAGGACGTCCGTGCTCACGCCGGGCAGGTCCGCGTGCAGATCGGTGTACCGGCGCGGACCGGCCAGCAGTTCACGGACGATCAGCAGGGTCCACCGGTCACCGACCGCGTCCAGCGCGCGGGCGCCGGCACAGAACTGGTCGTAACTCCGGCGGCGGGCCGGGCGGGTTTCGGGCTGTTGCTGACGTGGCATGCGACGCAGTCTAGACATGTTGTTGGACTTTCCAAGCTCAAGCTTGGTAAAACCAAGTACCGCAATCGGATCGGGGAGGCAGCACCGCATGGAATTCCGCCAGTCCAGCAAGCTCAACGAGGTCTGTTACGAGATCCGGGGCCCGGTCATCGAGCACGCCAACGCCCTGGAGGAGGCAGGCCACAGCGTGCTCCGCCTCAACACGGGCAACCCGGCGCTGTTCGGCTTCGAGGCGCCCGAGGAGATCGTCCAGGACATGATCCGGATGCTCCCGCAGGCCCACGGCTACACCGATTCGCGTGGCATCCTGTCCGCCCGCCGGGCCGTGGCCCAGCGCTACCAGGCGATGGGGCTCACCGGAGTCGGCGTGGACGACATCTTCCTCGGCAACGGGGTGTCCGAGCTGATCTCGATGGCCGTGCAGGGGCTGTTGGAGGACGGTGACGAGGTGCTGATCCCGTCCCCGGACTACCCCCTGTGGACGGCGGTGACGACGCTGGCCGGCGGCAAGGCCGTGCACTACATGTGCGACGAGGCCTCGGACTGGAACCCCGACCTGGCCGACATGGCATCGAAGATCACCGACCGGACCAGGGCCGTCGTGATCATCAACCCGAACAACCCGACCGGCGCCGTCTACCCGCGCGAGGTCCTCGAAGCCATCCTCGATCTCGCCCGCAGGCACGGTCTGATGGTGTTCGCGGACGAGATCTACGACCAGATCCTCTACGACGACGCCGAGCACCACAGCGTCGCGGTCCTCGCCCCCGACCTGGTCTGCCTCACCTTCAGCGGCCTCTCCAAGACGTACCGCGTGGCCGGCTTCCGCTCGGGCTGGATGGTGGTCTCCGGACCGAAGCAGCACGCGCGCAGCTATCTGGAGGGGCTGACCATGCTCGCCTCCATGCGGCTGTGCCCCAACGCCCCGGCGCAGTACGCCATCCAGGCCGCGCTCGGCGGCCGGCAGTCGATCCGGGAGCTGGTGGTGCCCGGGGGCAGGCTGTACGAGCAGCGCAACCTCGCCTGGGAGAAACTCAACGAGATCCCCGGGGTGTCGTGCGTGAAGCCGAAGGGCGCGCTGTACGCCTTCCCGCGCATCGACCCGAAGGTGCACCCACTCGTCGACGACGAGAAGTTCGTGCTGGACCTGCTGCTGCGGGAGAAGATCCAGGTCGTGCAGGGCACCGGCTTCAACTGGCCGCGGCCCGACCACTTCCGCATCCTGACCCTCCCGTACGCTGACGATCTTGACGCGGCGATCAGCCGGATCGGCCGCTTCCTGACCGGGTACCGGCAGTGACCGGACGCCCGGGGACGAACGGATACCGACCGTGAGCCGCTCCACCCGCGCCACCTCTCCCGCCCCTGCCGCCTCTCCTGTTTCTCCCGCCTCTTCCGCCTATCCCACCTGCCGGGTCCCCGTACACACCCAGTTCGCCTCGTTCGACCTGGTCGGGCCGATCGTCGAGGGTGGGCTCGACCCGGCCACCGACCCCGCGTGGGCCGAGTCCGGCGCGAAGTCGCCCGCGGAGTACGCGCGCTGGGCGGGGCATCTGTGCGGGATGACCTGTCTGCGCATGGCCCTCGGCGCCGGGGCCCCGCCGCTGTTCGCCCTGCGCGACGGGGCGCTCGGGTACGGCGCGTACACCGAGGACCCGGACGACGGCACGATCCGGGGCCTGGTCTACGCCCCCTTCGCCGACTACGTACGCGAGAGCCACGGCCTCGACGCCACCGTCCACCGGCACCTCGCGCCGGAGGAGATCCCGGACCTGCTCGACGAGGGGCGGTCCGTCATGGCGTCGGTGCACTACGCGATCCGCCATCCGGACCGGCCCGCGCCGGGGCGGGGCGGGCACCTGGTGCTCCTGACCTCGCGCACGGCCGACGGCACGGGCGTGCACTTCCACAACCCGTCGGGTATCACGGCCTCGACCAGGGCCGCAGAGCTTCCGCTGGCCGAGTTCGCCCGCTTCTTCGCCGGGCGCGGGGTGTCGCTGTCCGCGCGGTCCGACGCACCGGCCCCCTGAACAGGAGCGGGCCCGGGGGTGTAGCCGGCCCCCGAGCCCTGTGATGCCACCTGTACTGCACGCAGACACGTTTAAGGTCCCGTATCAGTTTTATGTCGTCGCGTCCTGCCTTTAGACGACCGCGGACCGAAGCTCCACGGGCCGGAGTCGAACCGGCATCTCGACGCACACGGGCACGGGCCCGGTCGATTCGGCGATAGGCGGCGCATGCTGAGTCTGGAGCAAGAGTCTGAGATTGATCGCGGTCTGCCTCTGCCTGGTTGGGCCACCCCGGCCCGCATCCGCAGCCCGCACCCGCAAGCAGGTACGAAGGGACGGAAGTGCCGGGGGGAGGACTCGAACCTCCACCGTAACCGCGTCGTCACGACAAACTTCAGTTTCAGCTTTGCGCTCCTCGCGCACCCCAGCGGCTTCGACCGCCGCCGGGGATTCCCTGGCCGGTCACCCGAAGAGGTAACCGAATACCGCGTCGCCCACCCGCTGGTCCGTGACGTCCACGCCGTTGGCCTCTTCGCGGGCGAACTTGACGGCCTGCTGGAGCTTCTCGACCCGGTCGGACAGCTCGTTGATCCGTCGCGCGGGCAGCGCCCCGGAGAACTTCACCGTCGTCCAGTAGCCGACCGGGACGTCCTCGTAATACACCTCGACCTGCGCCGGGTGCTTCTCGGTGGCCTCCGCCTTCACGTGGTTGCGGGGCACCTTCTTGGTCCGCAGGGTCCGCACCGGCTCGGTCTTCCAGGAGTCGGTGGACGGGTCCTGGGCCCAGGCCTCCGAGGCCTCCAGCACCGGCAGCTTGCGGATGAACGTGGTGATGTCGGTGAGCTGCTTCTCCAGGAAGAGCAGGTACGACACCGGCGCACCCGCCACCAGCACCCGGCCGTCGACCGAGATGTCGGCACGGGCTTCGCAGTTCGCCCAGTCCTTGGTGCGGTCACGTCGAACAGCCGGGTGAGCGTCCGCGCCGTCTCGCGCAGTACGTCCTCGGCCTTGATCTGCACCGGCGTCGACTCGGGCGGCAGCTGCTCGCCCTCCTCGTCCTTCGGCTGGTACGTCCGGGAGATCCCGGCCAGCAAGCCGGCCTTCTGGAGGCCGTGATGCGCCGCCGTCAGGTCCTGGTGAGCCTTGGACTTGACGCCCTTCTCCACTGCGATGATCTGATTGAGTTTCGCCACACCAGGAAGCTAGTGCCGCGGCAGCCAAGGTCTGCCCCGTCGCGACGCCCGGCACGCACTCTCGCCGCACAGGCCGAAAACCCAAGTACATCCAGTACAAGGGCTTCCGGCCGGCACGCCGAGAGCACGCACCTGACGCCGCTCCTTGACGGGCAAACCTTGACTGACGCGGCACTAGCAACATCAACACCGCGTGCACCAGCGCTTTTTGCCCGCCCAGCGAGCCCCTGGAAGCGCCGGGTGCGCCGTCCGGTGCGCCCGTGCGCGGCGGTCCGTTCGGGTGGATTCCCGGCGGCGTACCTGTTCCGGGGCCCTGCGGCGGGGGCCGGTTGCCAGAGTGGGGACCGCGCGTCCGCGCTCCCTCCCCCGCACCTGGCACTAAGGGTCCCCCATGCCTTTCCCCAAGCCCCGTCTCTCCGGCCTCTCCCGCCACTCGCTCGATTCCCCTGATTCCCCGAACGTCCGCCTGCGCCCGCGACGGCGTGCCGCGCTCGCCGCTGCGGGCGCCGGACTCGCCGTCCTGGCCGTGGGCACGCCCGTCGCGTACGCCACGCTGGGCACCGGCGCCTCACCCGAACCGCGGCCGGCGACTTCGACCGCTTCGCGGGGCAAGGCCTATATCGAGACCCGGCTCTTCTTCGGCACCGAACGGCCGGACGGCGGAGCTGATGTGACCGACCGCCAGTTCCTCGCCTTCATCGACAGGGAGGTCACCCCTCGGTTCCCGGACGGGCTGACCATCCAGGACGGACGGGGGCAGTGGCGGGACTCCAACGGGGTGATCGAGCGGGAGCGGAGTTACGAACTGACCCTGCTCTACCCGACGTCAGAGGCGCGGCAGCGCGATCCGCAGATCGAGCGGATCCGTGACGCCTACGAGAAGGCGTACGCGCAGGACTCGGTGGCGCGGCTGGAGGAGCGCACGACCGCCGACTTCTGAGCCCGCGCCCCGGCCGCCGCCCGCTCCGCACCGGCCCCGGATGTTCGGGTACTGTGCCGCCGCCGGGTGCCGGAGCACCGGACAACGATCAGCAGGGGGCAGGCCGCATGGGTGCCGCGATACGTCATTTCACCGCCACGACCGAGCAGGGACAGGTCTTCACGGTCAACATCGAGCGGGACTTCCGCTACGACCCGTACCGCGACTTCCTGGTCTGCGCCCACTGCGACTGGCGTCCCTCGCTCCTGACCATGGAACGGATCCTCGACATGGCCGGGGAGCACCTGGCCACCGCGCACGCGGCGACCCGGGGACTGGCGCAGCAGGAGGACGAGTCGTTCCGCAAGGCGCGGCTGATCGTGCTGCCGGTCGTCGCCGTCCTGCTGATCGGTCTGCTGTTCCTCCTGAAGGGCTGATGCCCCTCCTAGGGAGCTCCTGAGCGGTCAGCCGCCGCTGAGCTCCAGGAGTGCGCCCACCGGGTCGGTGTCCGGTGCGGCGCGCGGCCACCACTCGTCCTGGCCCGGGTCGGACTCGTAGCCGTACCAGCGGCCGTCGTGGCCGAAGCGGAGCTGGAGCGTGCCGCCGGGATGGGTGAGGTGGTTGCGCCAGGGCTGGAAGCGGGGGAAGCCGGCGGCGGCGAGCGCCGGGCGGGCCCGGTCGAACGGTCCCGCCGGAGGGTCCCACTGCGTCTCCAGGACGTCCAGCCCCTCGGCCCCGCCCTGGCGCCATGCGGCGACGGCGCGGGCCAGGTCGGTGATGTTGCGGCCGGTGGCGGAGGCCAGTTCGCGGTAGAGGGCGCGGGTGGTGGCGGTCAGCCCGGCGGTGGGGCGGGCGGCGGCCAGCCGGACGGCGTCCTGCCAGGGCGTGAGCCCGGCGAGCGGGTCGAGGCCGGTGGTGAGCAGTGCGTGGGCGCGGGCGGCGGCGTCCGTGGCGAGCTGGTCGAGCGCGAGCGGGTCGCGGCCGCCGGGCAGGCTCGGGTACGAGGGCGGCTGCCCCGGGTGCGGCGCCACCGGGAACGGGGCGGGCAGCGGCGGCAGGAAACGCTCCGCCAGCGCTTCCCGCGCCGGTACGGAGGGGGCGGCGGGGGCCTCGGGCCGCTCCCGTGCGGAGTGCGCGGCGTTGCGGTGGCCGAGGTCCTCCAGGAGTTCCCGCTCGCCCCGGCCGCGCAGCAGCAGGAGGACGAACGGGTCGGCGTCCAGGAGCCGGGCCATCTGGTAGCAGAGCGCCGAGACGTGCTTGCAGGGCCAGCCGTGGTCGGGGCAGGAGCAGGTGGGGTCCAGGTCGTTCGCGCCGGGGAGCAGGGTGACACCGGAGGCGGCCGCCGTGTCGGCCAGGGAGTGCGGCATCTCCTTGGTGAGCAGTGCGGTCAGGTGGTCCGGGCGGGCGGCGACCGCGCCGAGGAAGGTCTCCCAGTCGGCGTCGGTGAAGGTGCGCAGGCGCAGCTCGGCGCGGTAGGGCCGGGGCCGGCTGCCGTGCACGTAGGCGACGACGCGGCCGGGGGTGACGGTGACCGCGGCGACGTGCCCGCCGTCCGCGTACGCGCGGCCCCGGGCGAGCCTCGCCGTGTCCATCGAGAGGGCTTCGAGCGCCGCCACCCAGGCCCGGCCCCACCAGCTGTCCGCGAACGGCTCGTCGTCGCCGGACGTCCGCGCGGGTACCGCCTCGAAGGTCCGGCGCAGGTCGTCGGGGCCGGGCCTGGACCGGGCGACGGGCCGCGCGTCCTGGCGGGCGGCGGGCCGGGAGCGGGGGCTCATGACGGCCTCCGCAGGGAGACGAGATCGGCCAGGTCGCGGTCGCTGAGCTCGGTCAGCGCGGTCTCTCCGGTGCCGAGCACGGCATCGGCCAGGGCCCGCTTGGCGAGCAGCATCTCGCCGATCCGGTCCTCGACCGTGCCCTCGGCGATCAGCCGGTGCACCTGGACCGGCTGGGTCTGGCCGATGCGGTAGGCGCGGTCCGTGGCCTGTTCCTCGACGGCCGGGTTCCACCAGCGGTCGTAGTGGATGACGTGCGCGGCCCTGGTGAGGTTCAGCCCGGTGCCGGCCGCCTTCAGCGAGAGCAGGAACACCGGCACCTCGCCGGACTGGAAGCGGTCGACCATCCGCTCCCGTTCGGCCACCGGCGTACCGCCGTGCAGGAGTTGGGAGGGGATCGCCCGCGCGGTGAGGTGCGCGGAGAGCAGCCGGGCCATCGTCACGTACTGGGTGAAGACGAGGACGGAGCCGTCCTCCGCGAGGATCGTGTCGAGGAGCTCGTCGAGCAGGGCGAGCTTCCCGGAGCGGCCGACGAGCCGGGTCGGCTCCTCCTTCAGATACTGCGCCGGGTGGTTGCAGATCTGCTTGAGCGAGGCCAGCAGCTTCATGATGAGGCCGCGCCGGGCGATGCCCTCCGACGCCTCGATGTACGCCATGGTCTCGCGCACCGTGGCCTCGTAGAGCGTGGCCTGTTCGCGGGTGAGGAAGACGGGGTGGTCGGTCTCCGTCTTGGGCGGCAGCTCGGGTGCGATGCCCGGGTCCGACTTCTTGCGGCGCAGCAGGAACGGGCGGACCAGTCTGGAGAGCCGTTCGACCGCCTCGTCGTTGCCGATCCCGGCTGCCGTGCCGGTGTTCTCCACGATCCGGGCGTGCCGGGCGCGGAACGCCTTGAGGGGGCCGAGCAGTCCGGGCGTGGTCCAGTCGAGCAGGGCCCAGAGCTCGGAGAGGTTGTTCTCGACGGGGGTGCCGGTCAGGGCGACCCGGGCCGGGGACGGGATGGTGCGCAGCGCCTTCGCCGTAGAGGAGTGCGGGTTCTTCACGTGCTGCGCCTCGTCGGCGACGACCAGTCCCCAGCTGTGCGCGGCCAGTTCGGCGGCGCTGGAGCGCATCGTGCCGTACGTGGTGAGGACGAAGCCGCCGTCGGGCTCGGCGAGGGTGCGGTCGGTGCCGTGGAACCGGCGCACGGGGACGCCGGGGGCGAAGCGGTTGATCTCCCGGTGCCAGTTGCCCAGCAGTGAGGCGGGGCAGATGACCAGGGTGGGCGCGGGGTGGGCGCGGTGCAGGTGCAGGGCGATGAGGGTGATCGTCTTGCCGAGGCCCATGTCGTCGGCCAGGCAGCCGCCGAGGCCCAGCGCGGTCATCCGGTCCAGCCAGGCGAGCCCGCGCAGCTGGTAGTCGCGGAGCGTCGCGTCGAGGCCGGGCGGCGGTGCGATCGTGGTGTCGTCGTCGAGGATGCGGCTGCGGAGCGCCGCGAGCGCCCCGACCGGCACGGCGTCGACCTGCTCACCGTCCACCTCGGTGCTGCCGGTCAGGGCGACCGCGAGGGCGTCCACCGGATCGAGCAGGCCTAGCTCCCGCTTGCGCGCCTTGCGCACGAGCGCGGGGTCGACGACGACCCATTGGTCGCGGAGCCGCACGACGGGCCGGTGGGCCTCGGCCAGCACGTCCATCTCGGCCTCGGTGAGCTGCTGGCCGCCCAGCGAGAGCTGCCAGTTGAAGGCGAAGAGCTGTTCGGCGTCGAAGAACGCCGTGCCGTCGGTGGCGGTGCCCGGAGCGGGCCGCACCACGGCGGCCGCGGTGAGCGAACGGGCCAGCTCCCGGGGCCAGTGGACGCTCACCCCGGCGGCCGAGAGCCGGGCCCCGGCGTCGCTCAGCAGCTCGTACAACTCGTCCTCGCTGAGGGCGAGTACGTCGGGGACGGGCTGGTCCAGCAGCCGTTCCAGCGGGGCCCAGACCCGGGCGGCGCGGCGCAGCGCGAGCACGGCGTCGATCCGCGCGCGCGGTCCGAAGGGCTCGCCCGCCCCGCCGTTCCACAGGGCGGCGGCGTCGACGACGTAGGTCGGGTCCGCGAGGCTGTGCACCTGGGTGACGGCTGCGGCGGCATGCCGCGAGTCGGAGGATCCGCCGGCACCACCCGGCCCACCGTCGCTGCCGACGGTGTCGTCGGGGCCGTCGGTGTCGCCCGGGTCCGCGGCGTCCCGGGAGTCCGTCGTGTCGAAGAGTTCGTACGCGGAGAGGTCCAGGCGCAGCGACACCCGTACGCCCGCGTCGAGTCCGGCCGCGACCGCCACCGCCCACTCACGGGCGCCGGGCAGGTGCTGGGCCTCTCCGGCGGCGAAGGGCGCCCCCATGGCGAACGCCGCCGCGGGGGTGCGGGGCAGGGTGTCGGCCACCGCGTCGAGGAACGAGGCGATGAGCGGTTCGGGCTCGGGGAGCTGGAGGGGTGTGCGGTCGGGGAACGGCACCGCGTATCCCTCGGGCGGCATGGCCGCGGCGACCGCACGCAGGTGTGCGACGTCCTCGGCGGCGCGGGGACCGGCCCGCCAGGCGTCGTGGTCCTCGGGCGTCAGCCCGGGGAGCATCCGGCCACCGGCCACCAGGTGGAGCGCGTGCAGCGCGGCGGCCCCCCAGCAGCGGGTGGCGGGGTGGGCGGACTGCTGGTGCCGGGCACGGGCCAGCAGGGGTACGGCGTCGGTCAGGGGCAGCACGAGGGCCGGCACGGTCTGCCGGCGGACGTCACCCTGATCGCCGTGCCGTCGGACGACCGTGATCTCGCAGACGCGGTCGTCCTGGCCGGGGGCGGATCCGCCCGCGCTCGTCCCACCCGGCGCGGTCGTCACGTCGGGGCCGGGGAGCGGGGCCCCCTCCGGGTCCCAGAACGCGACGCGGCCCTCCCTCGGCAGCGACGCGGGAAGGAAGACCGCCGCGCAGCGCAGCAGCCGGCCGACAGCCGCGTCCCGCGGCGGTGATGCGATGGCCACCGGTCCCTCCCCTCACGTCCAAGGCCCTGGTCACGGGCTTCGAGTCCCGGTCCCCGGCGCCCCGAGCGGCACCGGATCCCTCTGACTGGCGAGTCTAGGCGGGTGGTCTGACAGCGGACCACGGGCCCGGGGGCCCCCCCCCCCGCCGGGGGGGGGGGGGGGGGGGGGGGGGGGGGGGGGGGGGGGGGCGGGCGGCGGGGGGGGGGGGGGGCGG
>NZ_JBICXG010000019.1:0-121801 GCF_043200175.1 Streptomyces sp. NPDC048462 | reverse complement strand
GCGGCCCGCGGCGGGCGGCTCTCTGTCGTGGGAGGGGGCGGTTGGTGTGTGTGTGAGCTCGCCGGCGAGGGGGGCCCCCCCCCCCCCGCGCGGGCGGGGGGGGGGGGGGGGCCGGGCCGGGGGCGGTGTCGTCAGTGCCTCGCGAGCGGCTTCGGACCGGTGGGAGCGGGACGGGGCCGGGGCCCGGGCCGCGCCGCGGCCGGGGTCTGCTTGGGTGCGGGGGCCGTCCGCGCCGGTCCGGGCGACACCGGCGTGGCCGCAGGCGCGGACGAGGGCGCAGGCTCCCCGCCGCCCCCGGACGCCACGGCCTCCACCGGCTCCGCGGCCTCTGCCGCCTCCGCCGACCCCACCGGCTCGACGGGCGGCGCCGTGCCTGCCGGGGCCTTCGGCACCTGCGGTGCGGCGTCCACGGGCTGCTGCGGTGTCGGCTGCTGGGCCCGCTCCAGGAAGCGGAGCAGCTCCACCGGGAACGGCAGCACCAGGGTGGAGTTCTTCTCCGCGGCCACCGCCACCACGGTCTGGAGCAGCCTCAGCTGCAGTGCCGCGGGCTGGGAGGACATCTCGGCTGCGGCCTGGGACAACTTCTTCGAAGCCTGGAGTTCGGCATCCGCGTTGATGACCCGGGCGCGCCTCTCACGGTCCGCCTCGGCCTGCCGCGCCATGGAGCGTTTCATCGTCTCCGGCAGCGAGACGTCCTTGATCTCCACGCGGTCGATCTGCACACCCCAGCCGACCGCCGGGCTGTCGATCATCAGCTCCAGGCCCTGGTTCAGCTTCTCCCGGTTGGACAGCAGATCATCCAGATCGCTCTTGCCGATGATCGAACGCAACGACGTCTGTGCCATCTGCGAGACGGCGAAGCGGTAGTCCTCCACCTCGACGACGGCGCTCGCGGCGTCGACCACCTTGAAGTAGATGACGGCGTCGACCCGGACCGTGACGTTGTCCCGGGTGATCCCGTCCTGGGCCGGCACCGGCATCGTCACGATCTGCATGTTGACCTTGCGCAGCCGTTCCGCGCCGGGGAGCACCATGGTGAAACCGGGGCCTCGCACATCGTCCCGGAGCCTGCCGAATCTGAGCACCACACCCCGCTCGTACTGCTTGACGACCCGGGCGGCGGCCGCCGTGTAGGCGACACCCGCCAGGACCAGCACAACCAAAGCGGTCAAGAGCACCTGGACCATGACGGCCCCCTGCCAGCCGGAAACACCGAACACTCACTCTGCGCCTGGTATGACGCTATTACCACGGTATGCCCTGTTCCGACAGCAGTCGAACCTCTGTCCGTACATTCCGTACATTCCGCGTGCCGGTAGCCCGCCCGGCCGTGTCCCGGATGCCGGGCGGGCGGGGAGCGGGCAAGGTGACCAGCGTCAGCACGTACCCCGTGGCACACACGGGCCGCGTGACGGAGCGCGTACGGATGAGCCGGACGAGACAGACGAGGACCTGCCCATGCCCGTGATCGACAACCGACGCCGCCGCCTCGGCACCGCGGCCGGGGCCGCCCTGCTGA
The DNA here is from genome assembly GCF_043200175.1 of Streptomyces sp. NPDC048462. Taxonomy (NCBI): domain Bacteria; kingdom Bacillati; phylum Actinomycetota; class Actinomycetes; order Kitasatosporales; family Streptomycetaceae; genus Streptomyces; species Streptomyces sp. NPDC048462. Next base: position 120,282 of record NZ_JBICXG010000019.1, on the reverse strand, counting down.
CCCTCACCGTCGCGGGCTGTTCGGGCCTCGGCCGTACCGCGGTCGGTCCGGTCACCTACACGACCGAGCGGGAGGCCGTGATCATGGTGAACAGCCCCTCGGTGAAGGGCTGCCACCGGCTGGCCCCCGCAGGCGCCAAGGAAGTGCAGAACGGCACCCTGATCGACATCATCCTGTACCGCACCCGGGACTGCACCGGCCCCGGCACGACCTACGTGGCCACCAGGGTCACCGACCAGAGGGCGCCCAGCTCGCTGCCCTGGCGCAGCTTCAGCACGGTTCACTGACCCGGCCGGGCACCCGAACCGGGGGCCGGGTCACCAGCGGGCGGCGGGAGCGGATCCACGCCTATCCGGGCACGGCCCGCACCCACATCCCGTCGTCGGTGAGATACCGGTCCACCCGGAGCCCGGCCGTCCCGAGATGGCGCTCGAACTGCTCCTTCGACAACGGCCGGGCCCGGAACGTCTGCGTCCGTCGCGCGTCGCCGAAATCGTACTCGGCGCGCACCGAACGCACCCCGTCGCCGACCGGCTCCGAGGAGACGATCCGGACCGTGTACCCGGACGGGTCGTCGAACTGAGCCGGCTGCGCGCCGCGTTCGACGAGGCCGACCACCTGGTCGGCGACTTCGACGGCTACGTACGCGAGGGACTGAAGCTCGACGCGGCGACCGTGGAGACCCTGCGCGCCAGGCTCCCGACCGGCTGACGCGCGGCCCGGCTCACCTCAGCACCCCGGATAGCGGCCAGCCGGCCAGTCCACCGCGTGCTCGAACTCCAGGGACAGGTCGTCGGCCACCTCGGCGATCACCGCCCGCCCCTCGGTGTGCACCAGCCAGGACGGCGGGAGGTGTGCGTCGCCGTGGTGGGCGCCGAGCAGGTTGCCGCAGACGGCGCCGGTGGAGTCGCTGTCGCCCGAGTGGTTGACCGAGAGCAGCAGGGCCTCGCCCACCTGGTCGGCGCGCGGCAGCACCAGCGCGCAGTACACGGCGATGGCGAGGGCCTCCTCGGCCACCCAGCCCGCGCCGAGCGACTCCGCCTTCTCCGCGCTCGGTGCGCCCCGGCCCGCCAGTTCGAAGGCCGACCGGAGCGCGGCGGCCGTCTCCTCGTGGCCGGGGTGGCGGGCCAGCAGTTCCATGGCGCGCAGTACGGCTCCGGGCAGGGAGTCGCCCTCCAGCAGGTGGGCGACGATCGCCGCGAGCGCGCCGGCCGCGTAGGCGCCGGTGGGGTGGCCGTGGGTGATCCGGGCACAGCGGGCGGCCAGTCCGAAGGCCTCGTCGGCAGGTCCTCCGGTCAGCCCGAAGGGTGCGGAGCGCATCACCGTGCCGCAGCCCTTGGAGCCGGTGTTGACCGGGCCGGGCCCGCCGAGCGGGGCCCTCGGGTCGGGGGTGTGCCCGGCCGCGAGCCCGGTCAGGCAGGCGTTGCCGGGGGCCCGTCGTGCGTAGAGCCAGGACTGCTCCCTGAGCCAGCCGGTACGGACCAGGTCGTCCCCGCCCCGGGCGGGGGGCGCGGGGTGGTTCTGGGTGTCGAGCCAGCGCAGGTAGGCGTGCCTGATGACGGCGGTCTCGGCGCCGCCGATGCCCTTGGACACGGCCCGGGAGTGGGCTCTGATCAGCCCTTCCGCGGTGAAGAGCGTCATCTGGGTGTCGTCCGTGACGCGTCCGGTCACCCCGTCCTCGTCGGCCGTCAGACCGCGCACGCCCTGCTCACCGTGTGCCCGCCGGATACCCGCGAGCGACAGGAACTCCACCGGATTGCCCAGGGCGTCCCCTATCGCGCCGCCGAGCAGGCAGCCCCTGACCCGGGCCCTTCGGACGGAACCGTTTCCCCATGCCGCACCGCTCATCGCCGGCACCCCGCCATCTCTCGTCGGTCCACTCTCGTGGCTCGGATCCGCCGCGTCCGCCGCCGCGGGTCCATGCTGGTAGGAGAGGCGATGGCCATGCGTACCGGTAGTGAACCGACGACTGCGCGCAGTTCTCTGCGACTGCGGCTCTGGCTGAGTCTATGGGGCCTGGCCTGGGCCGTCTTCGGCCTGACGGCGTTCACGCTGACGGGCCGCCCGGGGTGGGCCGCCGCCTGCGGTGTGCTGCTCGTCCTGGTCGTGGTGGATCTGGGGGTGATCGTCCACCGCATCAACCGTCGAAGCGAGCGGCCCTCAGGTACTCCGGGTTGGGGTCGAGAGCCGCCGCGAGCCTGAAGTGGCGGGTCGCCCGTTCCGGATGGCCGGCCCGCTCGAAGGTGCGGGCCAGTGCGAAGTGCGCGAAGGCGTTGTCCGGTTCGCGTTCCAGTACGAGTTCGAATTCGAGCTCGGCGGGGCGCAGTTGGGCGGCCGCGAAGAAGGCGCGGGCGCGCAGCAGCCGGGCGGCGGTGTTCTCCGGGTGCGAGGCGATCACCGAGTCGAGCAGCTTCACGGCGCCCCGGGGATCCCGCGCCGCGAGCAGTTGCTCGGCCGCGCGGAAGTCTATGACGTGGGTTTCCGGGTTCCTCTCGGGCACAGTCCCATCCTTCCCTCGGCCACCTCGGTGTGAACGTCGCTCCGGGGTGCGGTATTCCGGCGCGGTCCGGGTCGGAACACGGCGGCTGCTGCCTCAGACCGCGTCGGCCCTGCGCACCAGCTCCGACCAGACCTCACGCACCTGCGGGGCCAGGGCCTCGACCGGTCCGTCGTTGTCGATGACCAGGTCGGCGACCGCCAGCCGCTCCTCTCGGGTGGCCTGCGCGGCCATCCGGGCGCGGGCGTCCGCCTCCGTCATCCCGCGCAGCCGCACGAGCCGGTCGAGCTGGGTCGCGGGACCGGCGTCGACGACGACGACCAGGTCGTAGAGGGGGGCGAGGCCGTTCTCGGTGAGGAGGGGTACGTCGTGGACGACCACGGAGCCGGGGCGCGCGGCCCGTTCCAGCTCGGCCGAGCGGGCGCCGACCAGCGGGTGGACGATCGCGTTGAGGGCGGCCAGCCGTTCGGCGTCGGAGAAGACGACCGCGCCGAGCTTCGGCCGGTCGAGCGTGCCGTCCGGGGCCAGGATGCCGGTGCCGAACGCCTCGACGACGGCGGCGAGCCCGGGGGTGCCGGGTTCGACGACCTCGCGCGCGATCCGGTCGGCGTCGACGAGGACGGCTCCGAGGCCGACGAGCAGCGCGGACACTTCGCTCTTGCCGGCGCCGATTCCACCGGTCAGGCCCACTTTCAGCATGGCGGCAGCCTAGTGCCACGCCCCCGGGACGGGAGCGGCCGCCCCGCGTCGCCGCGGTGGAGCGGCGGGTGGACGCGGGGCGGCCGCTTCGCCCGGGGTCAGCTGTCGCCTTCCCGTTCGGCCAGGAACCGTTCGAATTCGAGGCCGATCTCGTCGGCGGACGGCAGGTCCACCGGCTCGGCGACCAGATTGCCCCGGGTCTCGGAACCCGCCACCGCGTCGTACTGGTGCTCAAGGCCCTCGACCAGCGAGACGAGCTCCTCGTCACCCTGCCCGATCTGCCGGTCGATCTCCGTCTGGGTACGGTGCGCCTCGGTGCGCAGGGCGTGGGCGATGGCCGGCAGGACGAGTCCGGTCGCGGCCGTGATCGACTCCAGCGCGGTGAGCGCGGCGTCGGGGTAGGCGGAGCGGGCGACGTAGTGCGGTACGTGGGTGGCGACACCGAGTACGTCGTGTCCGGCCTCCATCAGCCGGTACTCGACGAGCGCCTCGGCGGAGCCGGGCACCTGCGCCTCGTCGAACGGGCTGCGGTGACCGGGCATGAGGTCGGTGCGGTTGCCGTGCGGGGTGATGCCGACCGGGCGGGTGTGCGGGACGCCCATCGGGATGCCGTGGAAGTTGACCGCGAGGCGAACGCCGAGCCGTTCGACGATCTGCTCGACGGCGGCGGCGAACCGCTCCCACTCCACGTCGGGCTCCGGCCCGGACAGCAGCAGGAACGGTGCCCCGGTGGCGTCCTGGACCACCCGGACGTCCAGCGTCGGGGTCTCGTACGACGTCCAGCGGTCACGCCGGAAGGTCAGCAGGGGACGCCGTGCGCGGTAGTCGACGAGGCGGTCGTGGTCGAAGCGGGCCACCACCTGGTGCGGCAGCGATTCGAGCAGGCCGTCGACGATCTGCTCACCGGTCTCACCCGCGTCGATGTACCCCTCGAAGTGGTAGAGCATGACCAGGCCGGCCGACTCCTGGGCCAGTGCCATGTCGACGACGGCCAGGCCCTTCGGGTCCCATTCGTACAAACTCTGCGGATCAGCCACGGTTACCGCTCCTCCTTGTGTTCCTGAAGAAGAACGCCCCGAGGGGCACGGTCATTCCCTCCCGTGCCCCTTCACATGGTGTTTACCCAAGTACCCGCGCGTGCAGTGCGGTGACCGCCTTCCGTGCCGAGGTGAACGCGCCGTGCTGCCAGGCGTCCGCGTAGCTCAGGTAGTCGCCCGCGAAGTAGACCCGTCCGGCGGCCCGGTTGAGCGGTGCGAAGACCGGGGCGTCGGGGCCCCCGGACAGCGAGTGCCAGGAGGCCTCCAGGTACGGGGTCTGCCGCCAGTGGTGGGAGAACGACGTGGCGAGTTCCGTCCGGTACTTGTCGCCGTGGATCTTCACGCCCTGGGCGACGGCACGCGCCTCCCGCTCGGCCGGGGTGAGGGCGCCGTACGCGTCGGCGTTGGCGCCGGTGTTGTAGTACCCGATGATGGTGCCCCGCCTGCCCTGGTGGCCGTAGGAGGGGTACCAGATGTGGGAGAGGTCCAGGTCCGTCTCCGTGATGCCGCCGTAGATCCGGTGGTCGCTCTCCCACCAGCGGCTGCGGTACTCCAGACCGATCTTTCCGGCCGATGACGGCTTGCAGGCCTCCAGGGCGCCCTGCACGGCCGGGCCCAGGTTGTGGGCGGTCCTGGCAAGGATGTTGGGCGGCAGCGCGGCCACACAGTAGTCCGCCTGAATGCTGCGGGTCCGCCCGGACCGGGTGTAGGCGACGGTGACGCCGTGCGCGGTGTCGGTGATCTTCGTGACGGCCGCGCCGGTACGTATCCTGCGCTCCCCGATCGCCCGGGTGAGCGCGGCGGGTATCCGGTCCATGCCGCCGACCGGCTGGAACATCAGCATCGCCTGGTCGTACTCGAACTCGAAGGCGAAGTAGCGCCCGACGCCGCTGGCGAAGACCTCCGACGCGGAGGGCACGGAGCCCAGCTGCTCGCCCGGGGTCCCGGCGGCGGCGGGGTCGACCCGGTAGCCGCGCCGGGGGCTGCCGGTGTAGTCGAGTGTGTCGCCGAGGTCCCCGAAGTCCTTCAGGAACTCCATGAGCCGTTCCTGGTCGTCGGCGGTGATCTGCCGGTCGAGCGCCCCCTTGTCGGTGGCCTTGGAGAGGAGTTCGGCGACGTAGCCGTACACGTCGGCCTTGGCGGTGCGGTAGCGCACCGGGGCCTTCATGCCTGCTTTCTCGTTGTAGATATAGGCATTGGCGTTCACGTTGGTGAACATCTCAATGGGTACACCGAGTTCGCGGCAGTAGTCGAGGGTGACCATCCACTGAGGGATCCGGCCGGGCCCGCAGTTCATGTACTGGCCGTCGCTGAACCGGGCCGTCTGCCGGCTGCCGTGGATGTCGGTGGTGGAGTCCCCGCCGCGCACGGTGAAGTTCCGGCCACCCGTGCGGCCGCGGGCCTCCAGGACCGTCACGTCGTAGCCCGCCTTGCCCAGCTCGTAGGCGGTGGTGAGGCCGGCGATGCCGCCGCCCACGACGACCACCTTGGCCGCGGCCCTGCCGGTCAGCGAGAAGTCCCCCTCACTGGGGGCCCGGAAGGCGGGCTCACGGCCTGCGGCCTGGGCGGTGGGGGCGAGGCCGAGTGCCCCCATGGTGGCGAACATGGCGCCCGCACCGCCGGTGATCCCTACGTTGCGCAGAAAGGTGCGGCGGCTGTCGCCGGATGTCACCGAGGAGTGGTGCGAAGTCTGGGTCATGGAGCGGCTCCTGTCCGGATCCTGGGGTTGCCGGGATCCTGGCAAGGCCGTGTTACGCGCCGTCAGTTACTCGTGTATCCCGCACGTTTCTCTCTGTTCACCCCGACCACAGCAGCCTCGGCAATGGTCCAGACCTTGACACGACATCCCGCCGTCCCTACCGTCACTGGGCAGTACGTTCAGAAACTCGCCCCACATTCATGTACGAGAACCCTGAACTCCTGACGGGAAGGCACCCCCATGCGCACCCGCACGCTGCTCTCCACCGCTCTCGCCACCGGCGGCCTGATCCTCGCCTCGGCCGCCACCGCCGGAGCCGCGACGGTCATCGAGGTGAGCACCTCGGCCCAGCTCAAGTCGGCCCTCACCGCGGCGGGCCCCGGCGACACGATCCGGCTCGCGGACGGCACGTACGCCGGCAACTTCAAGGCGACCGTTCCCGGCACCGCCTCCGCGCGGATCACCCTGACCGGTTCCGCCGGGGCGGTCCTCACGGCCGGCGGCGGCTACGGGCTGCACCTCAACGGTGCCTCGTACTGGACCGTGAAGGGTGTGACGGTCTCCGGCGGCCAGAAGGGCATCGTGACCGACGGCGCCAACGGCGTCGTCATCGACTCGGTGACCGTGCACGACCTGGACATGGAGGGCGTCCACTTCCGCAAGTCCTCCAGCGACGGCGTCATCAGGAACTCCCGGATCTACGACACCGGGCACGACGGCCGGGGCATGGGCGAGGGCGTCTACGTGGGCACGGCGGGCGACCTCTCCGACCGGAGCGACCGGGTCCAGATCGCGGACAACACGATCGGTCCGGACGTCGGCGGCGAGAACGTCGACATCAAGGAGGGCACCACGGGTGCGCGGATCACCGGCAACACCTTCGACGGCAGCGGGCTGACCGGTGCCAACTACGACGACTCCTGGGTCGACGTGAAGGGCAACGACGTGCTGGTCGAGGGCAACCATGGCTCCCGTACGACCAACAACGGCTACGAGACACACACCCAGCAGAGCGGCTGGGGCTGCGGGGCCGTCTTCCGGAACAACACCTCGGACCTGTCCGGCTCGACGGGCGACAAGCAGCTCGCGATCAACGTCACCAACAACAGCGGGAGTTGTGCCACCACTGTCTACGGCAGCAACACCGTGACCGGTGGCAGGGGCCTGACCAACATTCCCGTCACCCCGTAGACCGGCTCCCCGCGAATCCGTCGCGGACATGAGTGAGGCCCGCCCCCCGAGGGGAGCGGGCCTCACTTTCATCTACTGCAGCCGATGACCGGCCGGAGGGTCAGAGCGTCAGCTCTGGCCGCCCGCCAGCTTCTCGCGCAGGGCAGCCAGGGCCTCGTCCGACGCCAGGGCGCCGGAGTTGTCCGCGGACTCCGAGGAGTACGAACCGCCGCCGCCGCCACCACCGCTGCCGCCGGAGGCAGCCGGAGCCGCGCCGGCCGGGGCGGCAGCGCCCTCGGCAGCAGCGGCCTCGTCGGCCTCGCGGGACTTGATGACCTGGGCCTGGTGCTGCTCGAAGCGCGTCTGCGCCTCGGCGTACTGGGTCTCCCAGACCTCGCGCTGAGCCTCGAAGCCCTCGAGCCAGTCGTTGGTCTCGGGGTCGAAGCCCTCGGGGTAGATGTAGTTGCCCTGGTCGTCGTACGACGCGGCCATGCCGTACAGCGTCGGGTCGAACTCGACCGAGGCCGGGTCGCCACCGAAGGACTCGTTGGCCTGCTTCAGCGAGAGGCTGATGCGACGACGCTCGAGGTCGATGTCGATGACCTTGACGAAGATCTCGTCGTTGACCTGGACGACCTGCTCCGGGATCTCCACGTGGCGCTCGGCCAGCTCGGAGATGTGGACCAGGCCCTCGATGCCCTCGTCGACGCGCACGAACGCACCGAACGGAACGAGCTTGGTGACCTTACCGGGAACAACCTGCCCGATCTGGTGCGTCCGGGCGAACTGCTGCCACGGGTCTTCCTGCGTCGCCTTGAGCGACAGGGAGACACGCTCGCGGTCCATGTCCACGTCGAGAACCTCGACGGTGACTTCCTGGCCGACCTCGACAACCTCGGAGGGGTGGTCGATGTGCTTCCAGGACAGCTCGGAGACGTGCACGAGACCGTCGACGCCACCCAGGTCCACGAAGGCACCGAAGTTGACGATCGAGGAGACGACGCCGGAGCGGACCTGACCCTTCTGGAGGGTCGTGAGGAACGTCTGGCGAACCTCGGACTGGGTCTGCTCGAGCCAGGCACGGCGGGACAGGACCACGTTGTTGCGGTTCTTGTCCAGCTCGATGATCTTGGCCTCGAGCTCCTTGCCCACGTACGGCTGGAGGTCGCGGACGCGGCGCATCTCGACGAGGGACGCCGGCAGGAAGCCCCGGAGGCCGATGTCGAGGATGAGACCACCCTTGACGACCTCGATGACGGTACCGGTGACGATGCCGTCTTCTTCCTTGATCTTCTCGATGGTGCCCCAGGCACGCTCGTACTGAGCGCGCTTCTTCGAGAGGATCAGGCGGCCTTCCTTGTCCTCCTTCTGGAGAACCAGGGCCTCGATCTCGTCGCCGACCTTGACGACCTCGTTGGGGTCGACGTCGTGCTTGATCGAGAGCTCGCGGCTCGGGATGACACCTTCGGTCTTGTAACCGATGTCGAGGAGGACCTCGTCGCGGTCAACCTTGACGATGACACCATCGACGATGTCGCCGTCGTTGAAGTACTTGATCGTCTCGTCGATGGCCGCGAGGAACGCGTCCGCGTCGCCGATGTCGTTGACCGCAACCTGCGGAGTGGTGGCGGTGGTCTCGGTGCTGCTCGTCATGTGGGAAAGGGCTCCGGTACGGACAGTGAGTCGAAGTTACTGCTACGCCGTGAGCCCGTATCGCCTCTGCAGAAGCCGGACAGCCTGGGAAGCGCCGAATCCCGCGAGCGGGAGGCGCCTCGTAAACCGAGGGGACATACAACAGATGCGAGCGCGGCCTGCTAGGTCTGAGGCGCGCAGGCTCGCAGCGCAACTTGTAGCATACGGGGGCAGCAGGGCAGGGTCAATGCGCGAAGGCGCACACCAGGGGCGGAAGGCCCCATACCCGGCACAACTCGTGTTCACCGAGGCCACATCGGCCCCGATGGTGGCCGGGACACACGGGTTGCCCCCACCCAGATCCCCCCTTGGTACGTACCGCGTACGACGGGGTGAAGGCAAACTACAGCGACGGGCACGATGAGCCAAGAGACCGACCGGACCGAACCCGAGGTGACGCGCCGCAGCGCCGGCGAGGCCGAGAGCAGCAGGGCCAGCCGCGGCTGGTGGAACAGCAACGCCGACGACTACCAGAACGAGCACGGGACGTTCCTGGGCGATGACAGGTTCGTCTGGGGCCCGGAAGGCCTCGACGAGATGGAGGCCGGACTCCTGGGCCCCCTGGACGACCTGGCGGGTCTGGACGTCCTGGAGATCGGGGCGGGCGCGGCCCAGTGCTCCCGCTGGCTGGCCGCCCAGGGCGCCCGCCCGGTCGCCCTGGACCTCTCGCACCGCCAGCTCCAGCACGCGCTGCGGATCGGCGACGGTGTCCCCCTGGTCGAGGCGGACGCCGGGGTGCTGCCCTTCCGCGACGGCAGCTTCGACCTGGCCTGCTCCGCCTACGGCGCGGTGCCGTTCGTCGCCGACCCGGTGCAGGTGTTCCGCGAGGTGCACCGGGTGCTGCGGCCCGGCGGCCGCTGGGTCTTCTCGGTCACGCATCCGGTCCGCTGGGCGTTCCCGGACGAGCCGGGGCCCGAGGGCCTTTCCGTCGCCGCCTCCTACTTCGACCGCACCCCCTATGTCGAGCAGGACGAGCGCGGCGAGGCCGTCTACGTCGAGCACCACCGGACCGTCGGTGACCGGGTGCGGGACGTGGTGGCGGGCGGCTTCCGCCTGGTCGACCTGGTCGAACCGGAGTGGCCGGTCTGGAACAGCCAGGAGTGGGGCGGCTGGTCGCCGCTGCGCGGCAGCCTGATCCCCGGGACCGCGATCTTCGTCTGCGAGCGCGACTGAGCCACCGGCCGGTGCGGGGCGCGGCGGCGGGCCGTACGAGACTGGGCACGTGATCCGCACCGACGCCCTGGACCAGCTGCCCGTCCGCACCGCCGTGCCCGCGCTGCGGCGGGCCCTCGACGACCGGGGCACGGCCGTGCTGTGCGCACCCCCCGGCACCGGCAAGACCACCCTCGTCCCGCTGGTCCTGGCCGGACTGACCGGCGACGGGCCGGTGCGCCGGGTCGTGGTGGCCGAACCCCGGCGGATCGCGGCCCGCGCCGCGGCACGGCGGATGGCCTGGCTGCTCGGTGAGCGGCCCGGCGAGCGGGTCGGCTTCACCGTGCGCGGCGAGCGGGTGACGGGCCCGCGCACCGTGGTGGAGGTGGTCACCACCGGGGTGCTGCTCCAGCGGCTCCAGCGCGACCAGGAACTGTCCGGCACCGACGTGGTGATCATCGACGAGTGCCACGAACGCCATCTGGACGCGGACACCGTGGCCGCGTTCCTGCTGGACGTACGGGAGGCGATCCGGCCCGATCTGCGACTGGTCGCCGCCTCCGCGACGACGGACGCGCAGGGCTGGGCCCGGCTGCTCGGGGACGCCCCGGTGGTCGAGGCACAGGGGGTGTCCCATCCGGTGGAGGTGGTGTGGGCGCCGCCGGCCCGGCCGGTGCGGCCGCCGCACGGGATGCGCGTGGACCCGGCGCTGCTGAGCCATGTCGCCTCGGTGGTGCGGCGGGCGCTGGCCGAGCGGGACGGCGACGTGCTGTGCTTCCTGCCCGGGGTCGGCGAGATCAGCCGGGTGGCGGGGCAGCTGTCCGGCGTCGCGGCCGAGGTGCTCCAGGTGCACGGGCGGGCCCCGGCGGCGGTGCAGGACGCGGTGCTGGCCGGTTCGTCCGAGGGGCGCCGGGTGGTGCTCGCGACCTCGGTCGCGGAGTCGTCGCTGACCGTACCCGGGGTGCGGACCGTCGTCGACTCGGGGCTGGCCAGGGAGCCGCGCACCGATCACGCCCGGGGCCTGAGCGCCCTGACGACGGTACGGGCCTCGCAGGCGGCGGGCCGGCAGCGGGCGGGCCGGGCCGGCCGCGAGGCGCCCGGGGCGGTGTACCGCTGCTGGGAGCAGGCGGAGGACGGGCGGCTCGCCCGCTTCCCCTCCCCCGAGATCAAGGTGGCCGACCTCGCGGCGTTCGCCCTCCAGGCGGCCTGCTGGGGCGATCCGGACGCGACGGGACTCGCCCTGCTCGACGCACCGCCGGCCGGTGCGATGGGCGCGGCCCACGAGGTGCTGACGGCGATCGGCGCGGTGGACGCCGACGGCCGGGTGAGCGCGCGCGGCGTACGGATGTCCCGGCTCGGGCTGCATCCCCGGCTGGCCAGGGCCCTGCTGGACGGCGCGGCCTCGGTCGGCGGGCGCCGGGCCGCGGAGGCGGTGGCGCTGCTGAGCGAGGAACCGCCCCGGGAGTACGGGGACGACCTGGCGGCCGCGTTGCGCACCGCGCGCCAGGGCAAGGACGCCTACGCGGCCCGCTGGCGCCAGGAGGTACGGCGGCTGTCGTCCTCACTGAAGGACGTGAAGGGCGGGGAGGACGGTGCCGGTGGCGGGCCGGGTCCTGACGATGCCGCCGTCGGTCTGGTGGCGGCCCTCGCGTTCCCGGAGCGGGTGGCGCGGGCCCGCGGCGAGGGGGCGTTCCTGATGGCGTCCGGCACGGGCGCGGAGCTGCGGGACGGCTCACGGCTGCGCAGCGCCGCCTGGCTGGCCGTCGCGGTCGCCGACCGTCCGTCGCACGCCGCGTCGGCGCGGGTCCGGCTCGCCGCCGTCATCGACGAGGACACGGCACGCCTGGCCGCCGGACACCTGCGGTTCGCGGGCGAGGAGGTCCGCTGGGACGGCCACGACGTGGTGGCCCGCCGGGTGGAACGCCTCGGCGCCGTCGAGCTGTCGGCGCGCCCGCTGAAGCAGCCCGATCCCGCCCTGGTCCGCGAGGCCCTGGTGGAGGGGCTGCGGCGGGAGGGGCTCGGCCTGCTGCGCTGGACCCGGGACACCGGCGCGCTGCGCGAGCGGCTGGCCTTCCTGCACCGGGAGCTGGGCGAGCCCTGGCCGGACGTGTCGGACGAGGCGCTGCTGGACCGTACCCAGGAGTGGCTGGAGCCCGAGCTGTCGCGGGCCCGGCGCCGCTCGGCGCTGGCCGGGATCGACGCCGGGCAGGCGCTGCGCCGGCTGCTGCCGTGGGCGACCGGCGAGGCGGCCCGGCTGGACGAGCTGGCGCCGGAGCGGATCGAGGTGCCGAGCGGTTCGCGGATCAGGGTGGAGTACGGCGGGGCGCAGCCGGTGCTCGCGGTGAAGCTCCAGGAGCTGTTCGGGCTCCAGGAGACCCCGCGGGTGGCCGGGGTGCCGGTCCTGGTGCACCTGCTCTCCCCGGCCGGGCGCCCGGCCGCGGTGACGGCCGACCTGGCCTCGTTCTGGCGGGAGGGCTACAGGGCGGTGCGCGCGGAGCTGCGTGGCCGGTACCCGAAGCATCCGTGGCCCGAGGACCCGACGACGGTCGAGGCGACCCGGTTCACGAAGGCCCGGCTCAAGCGGGAGTAGGTTCCGGGTCGGGGACGGGTTCCGGTGCGGCGTGCGGCCTCGGTGTGCCCGGCCGCCGGGAGCGGGCCTCCAGCCAGAGCGAGAGGGCCAGGAGCGCGGCACCGAGGAAGAGGAAGCCCCAGGGCAGGTACGAGGTCAGCAGCAGGACCAGCACCCGCTGGGACTTGACCTGGTCGACGATCGAGGCGATGTAGTCCTCGCGCATCTTCACGTGCCCGGCGAACACGGTGACGGTGTCCTTGGGCATGCCCATCGCCTTCGCGTTCCGCATCTCCTCCTTGTGGATCTCCTCGCCGTTGACCGGCGCCCCGGTGACGGGGTCGACCCAGAACATCCGCTTGGTGGTGTACCAGCGGGTCATCCCGGTCTTGGCGATCTGCTCCGGGGTGATGCCCTTGATGGGCATCGTCTTCGGCATCGGGACCTTGGTCCACGGGATGGTCTGCTCGAAGTAGTAGACCTCCATGCCCCGGAAGTTCTGGGTGCCCTTGTAGTGGATGGGCGAGCTGGTGCGGGTCTGGGCGTCGAAGTACTCGTAGTCGCGCTTCTCGGTGAGGAAGGGCCACTTGAACTCGATGCCCTCGCGGCTGACCCGGTCGCCGTCGACCATCTCGCCGGTGGCGTGCACCGGGGCCTGGCTGTGCGCGTCGAAAATGTAGCGCTCGGGGATCTTGGACACCATCTTGCCGTCCGGGCCCTGGACGTAGGAGAGCGCGTCCCAGACGACGACGTCACGGCCGGCGCTGCGCTCGATCTTCTCGGACGCCTCCACGTCGCCCTTGAGCGTCTGCACGATGGTGATCTTGTCGACCTTCTTGGCCGTGAGGGTGCTGTAGTCGAGCAGGGTCGCGGGCTTCGCCTCGAGCACCGTCTCCTGGTACTGGTTCGGCGGGATCTTCGCCAGCCGGGGGAAGGCGTACCAGCGCAGCAGCGGCGACAGCGCGGCGAAGAAGACGGCGAAGGCCAGGAGTACGAGGCTGGCTCGGCGGCGCATGGGGTGTCCTCCCTCTGCATTCCGTGGTGCGGACGGCGTTGTGCGGGCGGGCGTGGTGCGGTGCGGACTCCGTACGGACGGCTAGTTCTTGGGGCCCGGGACGGTGGTCAGCAGGGGTTTGGGCGAGGTCTCGCCGGGTGGTGCGCCCACCGCGCTGATGGTGAGCACGAGGGCGAGGGCGGCGGCCAGTCCGATGGCGGCGGCGACTAGGGCACGCAAGCTCGGCCTCCCGGGGCGCGGAACTGATGGGGCGTCAGGGCTGGGGCACCGTAGCAACCCGGGCGCGAGATGAGAACACCGGCGTACCCCGCGACCGGAAGGAGAGAAGGCCGGTCCCCGCGGTGTCTCCCTCGGGGCAGGTCCCGGCAAGACCGCTGAGCGCCTGACACCCGCACGACGGCGAACAGCCCCCGCGCCGGGTCCCGGCGCGGGGGCTGTTGCGGTTGCGGACGTCCGGTCAGGCGCCGGCCCCGGTGCCTGTCTCACTGCCCGTCTCGGTGCCTGCCCCGGTGCCGGTTCCGGCATCGGTCCCGGTCCCGGCATCGGTCGCCGCTTCGACCGTCAGCTCGATGACGACGGTGGCGCCGCCCTCGGCGGTGAGGCGCAGCCTGTACGTGCCCGCGGTGTCACCGGCGTGGATCTTGGCGAGGACGAGCTTCCCGTCGGCGTCGGTGCTCAGCTCCGTCAGGGTGCGGACCTGCTTGCCGTCCTTCCCCTCGAAGTAGGGGCCCTTGCCGTTCTCGACCGGCTTCTCGTCGTCGGTGATCATCGTGGCGGTGACGGCGACACCGTCGGCGGCCGCCTTCTTGTACAGCGCCTCGAACGCGATGTCGTCGAAGATGGCGCCGGTCTCGGCGGTCAGCTTCTCGGTGCCGGTCCTGGCGATCGTGTCGGCCTGCCTGGCGGTGACCGTCGCGGGGTAGCTCACGGCGGGCAGCGAGGTGCCGGTGGCCGTCGCCCGCACGGCGAACTCGCCCGTCTTCTCGCCCGCCTTCAGCACCGGCGCGGTGACCGTGCCGTCGGCGCCGGTGGTGAGGATGACGGTGCGCTTACCGCCGGCGAACGCGGCATCGGTGTCACCGGTGACGGCGAAGGTCACGGACACCTTGGCGAGCGGGCCGCCGAGGCCGTTGCGCGCCCGCACCTTGATCCGCTCGGCGAACGCGTCGCCCGCCGTGGCGGTCAGCGCGCCGGTGCCCGCGTTCCGCACACCGGCGAGGACCTGGGACGGCGTGGGGTCGGGCGTCGGCGGGTACGACGGCTTGTCGGCCGGACCGCCGGGGTCCGACGGGCCGGGGCTCGGCTTCGAGGGGGGCTTCGGGGTCGCCGAACCGTGCGGCGTGGGCGACGGATCGGGTGAGGGCGTGGTGCCGGTGCGGCCGGGGGCCGGGTCCCGGCCGGTGTCGTTGCCGCTGCCGAGGCCGGCGGGCAGGACGCCGCTGCCGTCCGGGACCTCGTGGGTGCCGCGCTTGTAGTACTCGAACCAGGAGCGGACGGTGCGCAGGTACTCGTCCGAGTGGTTGTAGCTCAGGACCGCCCGGTCCAGGTCCGCGGCGAGCGACAGGTCGCCGGAGCCGGCGCAGAGGTAGCGTCCGGCGGCCAGGGCCGCGTCGTGGATGTTGTTGGGGTCCTTGCGGCCGTCGCCGTTGCCGTCCTGGCCCCAGGTCTCCCAGGTGGACGGGATGAACTGCATCGGGCCGACCGCGCGGTCGTGCGTCGAGTCCCCGTCGTAGGCACCGTTGTCGGTGTCCTTGATCAGGGCGAAGCCCTGGCCGTTGAGGACCGGGCCGAGGATCGGGGAGAGCGTGGTGCCCTGCGCGTCGACGCGGCCGCCTCGGGCCTGGCCGGACTCGACCTTGCCGATCGCCGCGAGGAGCTGCCACGGCAGCCGGCAGGCGGCGTCCGTGCCCGCCACGGTCTGCTGGGTCTTCTTGTACGCTGCCAGGATCGAGGCCGGTATGCCCGATTCCGCGCTGCCGGTCACCGGCAGATCGACGGAAGTGCCGGGCTTGTCCGGCGTGTTCAGCGGCGGGAGGTCCGTGAAGTAGGGCGAGTTGCCGGAGGCCGCGTTGTCGTCCGAGGGCGTCGCACCGGCGGCGGGCTGGTCGTCCTCGGACGCGATCAGGGGCGAACCGGGGCCCTGCGATGCGGAGAGCGCCGCGACGGCGGCGGCGGCCACAGCAGTGGTGGTCGCCCCTCTGCGCAGTCGGCGACCGAATTGCACTGCCATAACGTGTGGGCCCTCCCCGTCGTCGGCTGTCCGCGCTCCCCTGCGCCTGGACTCAGGCGACCCTACGGCAACTTGTGCCGCCCGAACACAGTGGCCTTACCGCTTCTCACCGGTTTCTCACGTTCCGGGCCACAACGTGTACAGGAGGCGGCGACCCGGTGACGGCGGCTGGTGACGGCTGCTCACCGCATACTTCCACCATGCCGTTCACCCTCAGCCATGCCGCAGCCGTGCTGCCGGGGCTCCACCGCGACGGAACGGGGCGCGGGCCGCTCGTCGCCTCGGCCCTCGTCGCCGGTTCGTTCGCCCCCGACCTCACGTACTACGCGGACACCGCCGTTCCGGGCGCCATGGAGTTCGGGGAGGTCACGCACGCGGTGTGGGGCGTGTTCACGGTGGACGTCCTGATCACGGCGGCGGCCGTCGGACTGTGGCTGCTGCTGCGTGAACCACTGGTGGCGCTGCTGCCCCGGAAGCGTCAGGGGCGGGTGTACGCGCTGGTACGGGGAGCCCGTCGCGCCCCGGGGCGTTGGGGGGTCAGGGACGGTGCGTGGTTCGTGGCGTCGGCGGTCATCGGGGCCGGTACGCATGTCGTCTGGGACGCGTTCACCCACCACGACCGGTGGGGGGTGCGGCTGGTGCCGGTGCTCAGCCGTGACGTGGGCGGATACCCGGTGTTCCAGCTGGTGCAGTACGGCACTTCGGCCCTGGCGCTGACGGTGCTCGCCTGGTTCACGCTCTCCGCGCTGCGGCGCACCGGCGCGCGCCCGGCGCCCGCGTCCGTTCCGGTGCTGGAGCGGCGGGCGCGGTGGTACGCGGGCGGCGTCATCGGGCTGTGCGTGCTGCTGGGCACCGCTCACCGGTGCGCGCGCTGGTACGCGTACTTCGGGCACATCGACACCCCGCTCGACATCATCCCGACCGCGTGCTTCGGCGCGGGCGCCGGACTCGCGGTGGGGCTGGTGCTGTACGGGGTGTGGATGCGGCTCCCGTTCCGCGGCGGACCCGGCGCGCCGCCGCTGCCCGCCGCGGAACGGGCCCGCAGCACGAGCCCGTCCGACAGCTGAGGGCGGCACCCGCCGGGGAGCCGGGGACCGCGCGTGCCCCGCGGTCCGGGGTGCCCCGGCGGCCCCGGCTGTCAGTGCGCCGCGGACTCCCAGTCCGTGCCGACGCCGACCGACACGTCGAGCGGGGCGCGCAGCTGCACCGCGGTCGACATCTCGTGGCGCAGGATGCTCTCCACCCGCTTCCGCTCGCCCGCGGCGATCTCCAGCACGATTTCGTCATGCACCTGGAGGAGCATCCGGGACGTCAGTTCCGCCTCGGTGAGCGCCCGGTCGACCTGGAGCATCGCGACCTTCACGATGTCCGCCGCCGTGCCCTGGATCGGGGCGTTGAGCGCCATCCGCTCGGCCGTCTCCCTGCGCTGGCGGTTGTCGCTGTTCAGGTCCGGCAGGTAGCGGCGACGGCCGAAGACCGTCTCCGTGTAACCGGTGGCGCGGGCCTCCTCGACCACCCGGTGCAGATAGTCACGGACCCCGCCGAACCGCTCGAAGTAGGTGTCCATCAGGCCCCGGGCCTCGCCCGCCTCGATGTTCAGCTGCTGGGAGAGGCCGAACGCGGAGAGACCGTAGGCCAGCCCGTAGCTCATGGCCTTGATCTTGCGCCGCATCTCCGGGTCGACGGCCGTCTTCCCGACGCCGAAGACCTGTGAGGCGACCGTGGTGTGCAGGTCCTCACCGGAGGTGAACGCCTCGATCAGGCCCGCGTCCTCGGAGAGGTGGGCCATCACCCGCAGTTCGATCTGGCTGTAGTCCGCCGTCATCAGCGTCTCGAAGCCCTCGCCGACGACGAAGCCCCGGCGGATCGCCCGGCCCTCGTCCGTACGGACGGGGATGTTCTGCAGGTTGGGGTCGGTCGAGGAGAGCCGGCCGGTCGCCGCCACCGTCTGGTTGAACGTGGTGTGGATGCGGCCGTCCGCCGCGATCGTCTTGACCAGGCCCTCGACCGTCACCCGGAGCTTCGCCTGCTCGCGGTGGCGCAGCATGATGACGGGCAGCTCGTGCTCCGTCTGTGCGGCCAGCCACGCCAGCGCGTCGGCGTCCGTGGTGAAACCGGTCTTCGTCTTCTTCGTCTTCGGCAGACCCAGCTCGCCGAACAGCACTTCCTGGAGCTGCTTGGGCGAGCCGAGGTTGAACTCCCGGCCGACCGCCGCGTGCGCCTCCTTCACCGCCTGCTGCACGGCGCCCGCGAACTGCTGCTCCATGCCCTCCAGATGGGAGCGGTCCGCCGCGATGCCGTGCCGCTCCAGGCGGGCCAGCAGGATGGACGTCGGCAGCTCCATGTCGTGGAGCAGCCCGGCGGCGCCGACCTCCTTCAGCCGGGTGGTGAACGCGTCCCCGAGGTCCAGGACCGCGCGGGCCTGCGCCATCAGCGCGTCGGCCTCCGCCCGGTCGTCCGCGCCGAAGGCGAGCTGCCCGTCCGAGGCGGCCGCCGGGGCCAGCTCCCGCCCCAGGTACTCCACCGCCAGGGCGTCCAGCGCGAAGGAGCGCCGGCCGGGCTTGACCAGGTACGCGGCGAGCGCGGTGTCCATCGAGACGCCCTCGATCCGCCAGCCGTGCTCCGGGAAGACCCGCATGGCGCTCTTCGCGTTGTGCATGACCTTCGGCCGGGCGGCGTCCGAGATCCAGGCCGCGAACGCCTGCTCGTCGGCCTCGTCGAGCTGTGCGGGGTCGAACCAGGCGGCGGCCCCGCCGGCCGCGGCGAGCGCGATCTCGGTGACCGTGCCGCTGCCGAGCGCCCAGGTGTCGGCCGTGGAGACGCCGAGCGGCTGCCCGCCGTGCTCGGCCAGCCACGGGGCGACCTCGCCCGCGCCCAGCACCGTGCCGTCCAGCTCGATGCCCGCGGCCGGCGCCGGGGCCTCGTCCTCCGTCTTGCCCGGGTCCACGGCCAGCAGCCGCTCGCGCAGGCTCGGGTTGCGGATCTCCAGCACATCGAGCACTCCGGTGACCGCGGTGCGGTCGTACGGGGCGCGCTCCAGGTCGACGGGGGTCTTCGGCAGCGCCACGTCACGGACCATCTCGGTCAGCCGCCGGTTCAGCCGCACCGCGTCCAGGTGGTCGCGGAAATTCTGCCCGGCCTTGCCCTTGACCTCCTCGGCCCGCTCCACCAGCTCGTCGAACGAACCGAACTGGTTGATCCACTTCGCGGCCGTCTTCTCGCCGACCCCGGGGATGCCCGGAAGGTTGTCCGACGGGTCACCGCGCAGCGCCGCGAAATCCGGGTACTGCTGCGGGGTGAGCCCGTACTTCTCCTCGACCTTCGCCGGGGTGAAGCGGGTCAGCTCGGAGACGCCCTTGGTCGGGTACAGCACCGTCACGTTGTCCGTGATCAGCTGGAAGGAATCCCGGTCACCGGTGACGATCAGCACCTCGAACCCGGCCGCCTCGGCCTGGGTGGCCAGCGTGGCGATCACGTCGTCCGCCTCGAAACCGTCGATCGCGAAACGGTCGGCGTGCATCGCGTCGAGCAGCTCCCCGATCAGCTCGACCTGGCCCTTGAACTCGTCCGGGGTCTTCGACCGGTTCGCCTTGTACTCGGGGAACTCCTCCGAGCGCCAGGTCTTGCGGGACACGTCGAACGCCACGGCGAAATGCGTCGGCGCCTCGTCACGCAACGTGTTCGCCAGCATCGACGCGAAGCCGTACACCGCGTTCGTCGGCTGCCCCGCCCCGGTCGTGAAATTCTCCGCAGGCAGCGCAAAGAACGCCCGGTACGCCAGGGAGTGCCCGTCCATCAGGAGCAGGCGCGGTCGGTTGTCTGCCGTCTTCTTCGATGCCGTCTCAGCCACGCCCCCGATCCTGCCACGTACCACTGACAATCCGGACCGGCCGCAGTCCGCGGCCGCCCCCGGACCGCTCGGCGGGCCGCCGCGGCGCGCCGCGTGCCAGGATCGGGTGAGAAGGAAACACGCACAGCGGGCCCCACCCGGTCCGCAGCCGGCTCAAAGGGGAATGTCGATGGCCACCAAGCCGCCCGCAGGTGATCCGGTCCAGGACGCGCCGCAGGTCGAACCGGCCAAGCACGCCGCCGCCGGGCTGCCCGCCGTCGCCCACAGCCTGCGCATCGCCCAGCAGCAGATGGGGGTGCGCCGCACCGCGCAGACCCTCCTCAAGGTCAACCAGAAGAACGGCTTCGACTGCCCCGGCTGCGCCTGGCCCGAGGGCGACAAACGGCACACCGCCGAATTCTGCGAGAACGGCGCGAAGGCCGTCGCGGAGGAGGCGACGCTGCGCCGCGTCACCCCGGACTTCTTCGCCGCCCACCCCGTCTCCGACCTCGCCACCCGCAGCGGCTACTGGCTCGGCCAGCAGGGACGCATCACGCAGCCCGTGTACCTGCCCGAGGGGGCCGACCGGTACGAGGCCGTGACCTGGGAGCGCGCCTTCGCCATCATCGCCGAGGAGCTCGGCGCGCTCGGCTCCCCCGACGAGGCCCTCTTCTACACCTCCGGGCGCACCAGCAACGAGGCAGCTTTCCTCCTCCAGCTGTTCGCCCGCGAATTCGGCACCAACAACCTGCCCGACTGCTCCAACATGTGCCACGAGTCCTCCGGCTCGGCGCTTACGGAGACCATCGGCGTCGGCAAGGGCTCGGTGTCCCTGGAGGACCTGCACCACGCCGACCTGATCATCGTCGCCGGACAGAACCCCGGCACCAACCACCCCCGGATGCTCTCCGCCCTGGAGAAGGCCAAGTCCGCCGGCGCGAAGATCATCTCGGTGAACCCGCTGCCCGAGGCGGGGATGGAGCGCTTCAAGAACCCGCAGACCCCGCTCGGCATGATCAAGGGCGCCGCCCTCAACGACCTGTTCCTCCAGATCCGCATCGGTGGCGACCAGGCCCTCTTCCGACTCCTCAACAAGCTGATCCTGCAGACCGAGGGCGCCGTCGACGAGGCCTTCGTCGCGGAACACACCCACGGCTACGAGGCGTTCACCGAAGCAGCCGCCGAGGCCGACTGGGACGAGACCCTCGCCGCCACCGGCCTGGAGCGCGCCGCCATCGAAGAGGCCCTGACGATGGTCCTCGCCTCCAAGCGCACCATCGTGTGCTGGGCCATGGGCCTCACCCAGCACAAGCACTCCGTGCCGACCATCCGCGAAGTCGTCAACTTCCTTCTCCTGCGCGGCAACATCGGCCGCACCGGCGCCGGCGTCTGCCCCGTCCGGGGCCACTCCAACGTCCAGGGCGACCGCACCATGGGCATCTTCGAACGGCCCGCACCCGAATTCCTCGACGCCCTCGACAAGGAGTTCGGCATCACCTCACCGCGCCACCACGGCTACGACGTGGTCCGCTCCATCCAGGCCCTGCGCGACGGCGACGCCAAGGTCTTCTTCGCCATGGGCGGCAACTTCGTCGCCGCCACCCCCGACACCGACGTCACCGAGGCCGCCATGCGCCGGGCCCGCCTCACCGTCCACGTCTCCACCAAGGTCAACCGCTCCCACGCCGTCACCGGCACCCGCGCCCTGATCCTGCCCACCCTGGGCCGCACCGACAAGGACGTCCAGGCCGGCGGCAAGCAGTTCGTCACCGTCGAGGACTCCATGAGCATGGTCCACGCCTCCCGCGGCAACCTCACCCCCGCGAGCCCCCACCTGCTCTCCGAGCCCGCCATCGTCGCCCGCCTCGCCCGCGCCGTACTCGGACCCGCCTCGGCCACACCGTGGGAGGAGTTCGAGAAGGACTACGGCACGATCCGCGACCGCATCTCCCGCATCGTCCCCGGCTTCGACAACTTCAACCAACGCGTCGCCCACCCCGGCGGGTTCGCCCTACCGCACGGCCCCCGCGACTCCCGCCGCTTCCCCACCGCCACCGGCCGGGCCAACTTCACCGCGGCCCCCGTCGAGTTCCCCGAACTCCCCGAAGGGCGCCTGCTGTTGCAGACGCTGCGCTCCCACGACCAGTACAACACCACCATCTACGGCCTCGACGACCGCTACCGAGGCATCAAGGGCGGCCGCCGCGTCGTCCTCGTCAACCCCGACGACGCCACCGCCCTCGGCCTCACCGACGGCGCCTACGCGGACCTCGTCAGCGAATGGAAGGACGGAACCGAACGGCGCGCCCCCGGCTTCCGCGTCGTCCACTACCCCACCGCCCGGGGCTGCGCAGCCGCCTACTACCCCGAGACCAACGTCCTGGTCCCCCTCGGCTCCACCGCCGACACCAGCAACACCCCCGCCAGCAAATCCGTCGTGATCCGCTTCGAGAACGTCCACTGACACCCGGGCCGGGCGTGATCCCGGCGACAAAACCTAAGCGCCCGCTCAGCCGTCTGATAAGAACAACGGACACCACACGCGCCAGCGCATCACCGCAGAGAGACGGAGCCGGACCCATGGGCGAGCACACCGCACCCAAGTTCCCCCAGGAGATCATCGACGAGTACGCCGCCCTCGGCGTCGACCTGCCGGCCCTCTTCTCCGCCGGACACCTCGGCGAACGCATGGGTGTCCGGATCACCGAGGCCGCCGCCGGCCGCGTCGTCGGCACCATGCCCGTCGAGGGCAACACCCAGCCCTACGGACTCCTGCACGGCGGCGCCTCAGCCGTCCTCGCCGAGACCCTCGGCTCCGTCGGCGCCATGCTCCACGGCGGCGCCACCAAGGTCGCCGTCGGCGTCGACCTGAACTGCACCCATCACCGAGGGGTGCGCAGCGGTCTCGTCACCGGCGTCGCCACCCCCGTACACCGGGGCCGCACCACCACCACGTACGAGATCGTCATCACCGACGAACACGACAAGCGCGTCTGCACCGCCCGCCTCACCTGCCTCCTGCGCGACGTGCCCAAGAACGAGACCGTCTGACCGCCCGACACCCCCGCACCTCCGCTGCCCGGCCGGACCGCAATCCGGCCGGGCAGCCCCATATCCCCCCACAACCACCACCCCGCACAACGAACTTGCCCGCCCGCACCAGCCAACACCCTTGACCGCGGACCCCGTTCTGTGGCCCACTCAGCAGCCACGCACGCCCGCGCACCCGCCACCCCGCGTCGACCACGCCGCCCCCGACGTAACACTGCGTAACATCCGCGCAATGTGAACCCTCCCCGGCACACCCCGGGCCACCCGGCCCCGCAGGCACCGGGCACTTTCGCGCGCACTCTCGCGGCCTCCCGCACCCCCACCGCGCGACAGCAGCAAGATCGCTTCAAGCCCCTTAGCAGAGCTGCGCGTTCTCAGAATGCGGTCACTTCACGCTCCAGTAAAAAGCCGTACATGTCCCCACAGCCACCTCAAGCCTTCCTCAAAGGCATAACAAGACAGTCACATCATTCGGCTGACCCATCCCCGACCCCCGCCCCTGCCCTTAGAGTCACCGCCAGTCACCGCGCCGCCGGGCGCGTCTGCGGCACGGCCCTGTACCAACCAGTACGGCCCGGCGAACGACACGGCACCTCAAGCAGAGGAGGCCGCGCCAGGGAAAGGACTTTTCGTGCGACACCGTTCTTTGCTCATCCTCACCACAGTGCTCACCACAGGAGCACTGACGCTCACCGCCTGCGGGTCGCGCGACGACGACAAGAAGAGCAGCGACAGCGGCGGCACCCAGACCGTCGTCATCGGCCTCGACGCGCCCACCACGGGTGACCTGTCCGCGCTCGGCCTCGGCATCAAGAACTCCGCCGATCTCGCCGCCAAGACGGCGAACAAGAACAAGACCGTCCCCGGCATCAAGTTCGTCGTCAAGCCCCTCGACGACCAGGCGCAGCCCTCCGTCGGCCAGCAGAACGCCCAGAAGTTCATCGACGACGACACCGTCCTCGGCGTCGTCGGCCCCCTGAACTCCAGCGTCTCCCAGTCGATGCAGAAGCCGCTCAACGACGCCAGCCTCACCCAGGTCTCCCCCGCCAACACGGGCACCGAACTGACCCAGGGCGAGAACTGGAAGACCGGCGACAAGAAGCGCCCCTTCAAGACCTTCTTCCGGACCGCCACCACGGACCAGATCCAGGGCGCCTTCGCGGCGAAGTACCTCTACAACAACGCGAAGATCAAGCAGGTCTACCTGATCGACGACCAGAAGACCTACGGCGCCGGTCTCGCGGCCTCCTTCAAGGCGACCTTCACCGGCCTCGGCGGCAAGATCGCCGGCGCCGACCACGTCAACCCCGACGACCGCGACTTCAACGCCGTCGTCACCAAGGTCAAGAAGTCCGGCGCCAAGGCCGTCTACTACGGCGGCGAGTACCCCGCCGGCGCCCCCCTGAGCCAGCAGCTCAAGGACAGCGTCAAGATCCCCCTCATGGGCGGCGACGGCATGTACAGCGCCGACTTCATCAAGCTCAACAAGAAGGCCCAGGGCGACATCGCCACCTCGGTCGGCAAGCCCGTCGAAGAGCTCGACTCCGCGAAGCAGTTCATCGCGGACTACAAGACGGCCGGATACAAGGACGCCTACGAGGCCTACGGCGGCGGCACCTACGACGCCACCTGGTCCATCATCGAGGCCGTCAAGATCGCCGTCGCCGAGAACGACGGCAAGATCCCCGACGACGCCCGCGCCAAGGTCCTCGACGCCATGAGCAAGGTCAAGTTCGACGGCGTCACCGGCCCCGTCTCCTTCGACGAGTTCGGCGACACCACCAACACCATGATGACCGCCTACCAGGTGGACGGCGGCAAGTGGGCCTCCAAGCTCAGCGAGGTCTACAAGCCGTAACCAGCTCCCCGGTCACCACTGACTGACACCAGACCGCGCGGGAGCGCCAAGAGCGCTCCCGCGCGGTGCCATATCCGAACCACTCCACGGAGGCCCTGCGGTGCACGAACTGCCGCAACAGCTGGCCAATGGACTCATCCTCGGCGCGATGTACGGTCTCATCGCGATCGGTTACACGATGGTCTACGGAATCATCCAGCTCATCAACTTCGCCCACGGCGAGATCTTCATGGTCGGAGGCTTCGGTGCCCTCACCGTCTACCTCTGGATGCCGGCCGGCTCCAACCTCCTCGCGATCATCCCCCTCATGATCATCGGCGGCGTCATCTGCTCCGTCGCCATCAGCGCCGCCGCCGAACGCTTCGCCTACCGGCCCCTGCGCAACGCACCACGGCTCGCCCCGCTCATCACCGCCATCGGCCTCTCCCTCGCCCTACAGCAGGCCATCTGGAAGTGGTACCCGGACGCCAAGAAGGACCGCCCCTTCCCGCAGTTCAAGGGCGACGCCATCGACCTCTTCGGCGCCCACATCCAGCGCGGCGACCTCTTCGTCCTCATCAGCGCACCCATCTGCATGGTCGCCCTCGGCCTCTTCGTCTCCAAGACCCGCGCCGGCCGCGGCATGCAGGCCACCAGCCAGGACCCCGACACCGCCAAGCTCATGGGCATCAACACCGACCGCATCATCGTCATGGCCTTCGCCATCGGTGCCGCGTTCGCAGCCGTCGCCGCCGTCGCCTACGGGCTCAAGAACGGTCAGATCGGCTTCAAAATGGGCTTCATCATGGGCCTCAAAGCCTTCACCGCAGCCGTGCTCGGCGGAATCGGCAACATCTACGGCGCCATGCTCGGCGGCGTCGTACTCGGCATCGCCGAATCACTCGCCACCGGCTACATGAGCGACGTCCCCGGCATGGAACTCTTCGGCGGCGGTGCCTGGAAGGACGTATGGGCCTTCGTCCTCCTCATCATCGTCCTGCTGCTCCGCCCCCAGGGCCTGCTCGGCGAACGCGTCGCGGATCGGGCGTGATACGGATGACCACCCACAGCACCACCGAAGTCACGCCCGTACTCCCCGTGCCCACGGCGGCCGCCCGCGCTGTCACCACAGCCGGATCCGCGCTCACCCTCGCCTCGACGTTCCTCGCCTGGACCTGGACCGACGCGTTCCCCGGTGACCTCACCGTCACCGGCTACCCCGGCGGCCTCCAGGTCCTCACCCTCATCAGCGCAGTCATCACCCTGCTGTACGCCGCCTCCGGCTACGGCATTCGCGGCCTCGGCTGGCTCAACCCATCAGGCAGCAACAACACCGTCCTCTTCCTGGCCCTCGGCACCTTCGCCACCACCTGGTTCACCGTCATAGCCATCACGGTCGACCTCGGCGGCCTGGCGAACCTCGAACCCGGTGCGTACCTCGCCGCGGCGGCCAGCCTCATCGCCCTCCTCGGCACTTTCGGCCTCCCACTGGACCGCAGAACCAAGGCCTCCCTCCGCCCGATCCGCATGAAGCTGCCCCTGCGCATCTTCCTGTTCGGCGTAGGCACCGTCGCACTCATCCGCTTCATCCGACTCGGCAAGAGCGAACGCAGCCTCCCCCGGGCCAAACCCATCCCCGCCTGGGCCGAGATCCTCACCATCGCCGTCACCTTCGGCATCGGCCTCTACGTCTTCGCCTACGGCGTCGACACCGATTACACCGAACTCTTCATCGGCTTCCTCATCACCGCCGCCTTCGTCTTCACCGCGCTGAACCGCGCCGGACTCATCTCCCGCATCACCGCGCTGACCACGAAGCACCGCAACATCACCCTCACAGCCGCACTCGTCGCAGCCGTCTGCTTCCCCTTCACCCAGCAGAAAGAGGAATACGCGCTCATCGGCGCCAACATCCTCATCTTCGCGACCGTCGCACTCGGCCTGAACGTCGTTGTCGGCCTCGCCGGCCTCCTCGACCTCGGCTACGTCGCCTTCCTCGGCGTCGGCGCCTACGCCGCCGCCCTGGTCTCCGGCTCCACCATGTCGGCCATCGGCGTCGAATTCCCCTTCTGGGCCGCCGTCCTCACCGGCGCCGGAGCCTCACTGATCTTCGGCGTCCTCATCGGCGCACCCACCCTGCGACTACGCGGCGACTACCTCGCCATCGTCACGCTCGGCTTCGGTGAGATCTTCCGCCTCACCGTGAACAACCTCAACGGCAACAGCGGCCCCGACCTCACCAACGGCTCCCAGGGCATCCCCAGCATCCCCGACCTCAACCTCTTCGGGATCGACTTCGGGCTCAAGCACGACATCGGCGGCTTCACCCTCGGCAGGTCCGCCAACTACTACCTGCTCATGCTCGTCTTCACCGCCGTCGTCGTCCTCGTCTTCCGCCGCTCCGGAGAATCCCGCATCGGCCGCGCCTGGGTCGCCATCCGCGAGGACGAGACCGCCGCCACCGCCATGGGCATCAACGCCTTCCGGCTCAAGCTGCTCGCCTTCGCCCTCGGCGCGACCCTCGCCGGACTCGCCGGAACCGTGCAGTCGCACGTCAACTACACGGTGACACCCGAGCAGTACCAGTTCGCCGGCTCGGTACCCCCGAACTCCGCGTTCCTCCTCGCCGCCGTCATCCTCGGCGGCATGGGAACCCTCAGCGGACCCCTCGTCGGCGCCGCACTGCTCTACCTCATCCCGGCCAAGCTCCAGTTCATGCAGGACTACCAGCTCTTCCTCTTCGGCATCGCACTCATCCTCCTGATGCGCCTGCGCCCCGAAGGACTGGTCGCCGACCGCCGGAAGCAGCTCGAATTCCACGAGACCGACCAGCTCGACGTACCGGAACCCCGGAAGTCCGACGACGTCGACGCGGGCATCGCCAAGGCGGGGGCGTGACCACCATGACCACCACCACGAAGACCGGCACCCCCGTGCTCGACGCCAGCGGCGTCACCATGCGGTTCGGCGGCCTCACCGCCGTCCACAACGTCGACCTCACCGTCAACGCGGGCGAGATCGTCGGCCTCATCGGCCCCAACGGCGCCGGGAAGACCACCTTCTTCAACTGCCTCACCGGCCTCTACGTCCCCACCGAGGGCAGGGTCAGCTACAAGGGCACCGTCCTGCCGCCCAAGCCCCACCTCGTCACCCAGGCAGGCATCGCCCGCACCTTCCAGAACATCCGGCTCTTCGCCAACATGACTGTCCTGGAGAACGTCCTGGTCGGACGCCACACCAGGACCAAGGAAGGGCTCTGGTCCGCCCTCCTGCGCCTCCCCGGCTTCACCAGGGCCGAGAACGCCAGCCGGGAACGCGCCATGGAACTCCTGGAGTTCATCGGCCTCCAGGACAAGGCCGACCACCTCGCGCGCAACCTCCCCTACGGAGACCAGCGCAAGCTGGAGATCGCCCGCGCACTGGCCAGCGACCCCGGACTCCTCCTCCTGGACGAGCCCACCGCCGGCATGAACCCGCAGGAAACCCGCGTCACCGAAGAGCTCATCTTCGCCATCCGCGACCAGGGCATCGCCGTACTCGTCATCGAGCACGACATGCGCTTCATCTTCAACCTCTGCGACCGCGTCACCGTCCTCGTCCAGGGCGAGAAGCTCGTCGAGGGCACATCCGACGTCGTCCAGAGCGACGAACGCGTCGTCGCCGCCTACCTCGGCACCCCCTTCGAAGGCGCCCCCGGCGCCGAAGAACTCGCCGAGGTCGAAGCCGCCGAGGCGGTGGCCACCAAGGCACCCGCGGCCGCCCCCGCACCCACCACCGACACCACCAGCACCGAGGAGGAGGACACCCGATGACCGCACTGCTAGAGGTCGAGGACCTCCGCGTCGCCTACGGCAAGATCGAAGCCGTCAAGGGCATCTCCTTCAGCGTCGAGGCCAGCCAGGTCGTCACCCTGATCGGCACCAACGGTGCGGGCAAGACCACCACCCTGCGCACCCTCTCCGGACTGCTCAAGCCGCTCGGCGGCCGCATCCTGTTCGAGGGCAAGCCGCTGACGGGCATCCCCGCCCACAAGATCGTCGCCCTCGGCCTCGCCCACTCCCCCGAGGGCCGCCACATCTTCCCCCGGCTGACGATCACCGAGAACCTCCAGCTCGGCGCCTACCTCCGCAACGACAGGGCAGGCATCGAGAAGGACATCCAGCGCGCCTACGACCTCTTCCCCATCCTCGGGGAACGCCGCAAGCAGGCCGCAGGCACCCTCTCGGGCGGCGAGCAGCAGATGCTCGCCATGGGCAGGGCCCTGATGTGCCAGCCCAAGCTCCTGATGCTCGACGAACCCTCGATGGGCCTCTCCCCGATCATGATGCAGAAGATCATGGAGACCATCGTCGAGCTCAAGGCCCAGGGCACCACGATCCTGCTCGTCGAGCAGAACGCCCAGGCCGCGCTCTCACTGGCCGACCACGGCCACGTCATGGAGGTCGGCAAGATCGTCCTCTCCGGCACCGGCGCGGACCTCCTCCACGACGAATCGGTCCGCAAGGCCTACCTCGGCGAGGACTGAGCCCGTACGCACACGGAGAAGGCCCGCGCCCCGGACTGCTTCCGGGGCGCGGGCCTTCTCCATGTCCTAAGGAACTACTCCGCGGCCTTCTTCTTCTCCTCGGCGTCCTCGATCAGCGCCTCGGCGAGCTGCTGCATCGACAGCCGACGGTCCATCGACGTCTTCTGGATCCAGCGGAACGCGGCGGGCTCGGACAGCCCGTAGTCCGTCTGCAGAATGCTCTTCGCCCGGTCCACCAGCTTCCGGGTCTCCAGCCGCTGCGACAGGTCCGCGACCTCGCCCTCCAGCGCCTTCAGCTCCGCGAACCGCGACACCGCCATCTCGATGGCCGGCACCACGTCACTCTTGCTGAACGGCTTCACCAGGTACGCCATCGCCCCGGCGTCCCGGGCCCGCTCCACGAGGTCGCGCTGCGAGAACGCGGTGAGCATCAGGACCGGCGCGATGGACTCCTCGGCGATCTTCTCGGCCGCCGAGATCCCGTCGAGGACCGGCATCTTCACATCGAGGATGACCAGGTCGGGCTTGTGCTCCCGGGCCAGCTCGACAGCCTGCTGCCCGTCCCCGGCCTCACCGACGACCGAGTACCCCTCTTCCTCCAGCATCTCTTTGAGGTCCAGGCGGATGAGCGCCTCGTCCTCGGCGATGACGACGCGGGTCGTCAGCGGCGGGACGTGCGACTTGTCGTCGTCGGACGCGTCTACGGGCTGGGGCGACTCGGGGGTGGTCACGGGGCTCCTCGGTCAGGGCATATGGCTCTCCATGAGCCTACCTAGCTACGGTATGGTGTCACTACGCAGGGCGCTCTTGGCCCTTCCTTTCTAAGGCCCCAGTACTCCAACTGGTTAGAGAGGCGGCTCTCAAACAGCCGAAAGTGTGGGTTCGAATCCCACCTGGGGCACTTTTCCTTCGATTCCAAGGCCGCAGGGAAACGGTACGGTTTCACGTGATCGTGTGACGCCAGGCCGTTTACGCTCACGCAAGCGGCAATTCGCTCAAACTCGACCCTGTGTACGACCTTGGCACGCGTAAACGCGCACTCACCCTTCTCGATCAGGGCTTCAGTCAGAACTCCGTCAGCAAACAGACCGGGATTTCCCGGGCCGCCATCCGCTCCTGGCTCAAGCGGATAGAGCCCGTTCCGTATTTCCGCGGCAGAGAATGCCCTCGGTGCGGCGATACACCCAGGCCGCCCGACGACCCTGCCGCATACGCGTACCTGCTCGGCCTCTACCTCGGCGACGGCTGCATCAGTTCGCACAGACGAGGCGTCTATTCTCTGCGCATCGCGTGCGCCGACGCGTGGCCCGGCCTCATTGACGCCTGCGCCAGCGCTGTTCAGACGGTCCGCCCGGACAACAAGGTTTGCCGAGTCTCGAGTCCAGGCTGCCAGTACGTCACCGCCTTCAGTAAGCACTGGCCGTGCCTCTTCCCTCAGCATGGCCCCGGCAAGAAGCACCACCGAAGCATCGCTCTCGAACCCTGGCAACAGAAAATCGTCGATGCCCATCCATGGGAGCTGATCCGCGGCCTCATCCACTCCGACGGCTGCCGAATCACCAACTGGACCACACGCCTCGTCGGCGGCGTTCAACGACGCTACGAGTACCCCCGCTACTTCTTCACCAACCTGTCTGCCGACATCCTGGGGCTCTTCACCAGCACGCTCGACCAGGTCGGGGTCGAATGGAAGCACGCCAACAGGAAAAACATCTCCGTAGCCCGACGGGCGTCCGTCGCCCTCATGGACGCTCACGTCGGGCCGAAATACTGAGCGAGCCCGCTACTTCGGGCTGTCGTCCTCGCCGATGTGGTGCACCCGCACCAGGTTCGTCGAGCCCGCGACTCCGGGCGGGGAGCCGGCCGTGATGACCACGACGTCGCCCTTCCGGCAGCGGCCGATCTTCAGCAGCTCCTCGTCGACCTGGGCGACCATCGCGTCCGTCGAGTCCACGTGCGGGCCCAGGAACGTCTCCACGCCCCAGGTGAGGTTCAGCTGGGAGCGGGTGGCCGGGTCCGGGGTGAAGGCCAGGAGCGGGATGGGTGAGCGGTATCGGGAGAGGCGCTTGACCGTGTCTCCGCTCTGGGTGAAGGCCACCAGGAACTTCGCGCCGAGGAAGTCGCCCATCTCCGCCGCCGCGCGGGCGACCGCGCCGCCCTGGGTGCGGGGCTTGTTGCGGTCGGTGAGCGGCGGGAGGCCCTTGGCGAGGATGTCCTCCTCGGCGGCTTCGACGATGCGGGACATCGTGCGGACCGTCTCGATGGGGTATTTGCCGACACTGGTCTCGCCGGAGAGCATGACGGCGTCCGTGCCGTCGATGACGGCGTTGGCGACGTCGGAGGCCTCGGCGCGGGTCGGGCGGGAGTTGTCGATCATCGAGTCGAGCATCTGGGTGGCGACGATGACCGGCTTGGCGTTGCGCTTGGCGAGCTTGATGGCGCGTTTCTGGACGATCGGCACCTGCTCCAGGGGCATTTCGACGCCGAGGTCGCCGCGGGCGACCATGATGCCGTCGAAGGCGGCGACGATGTCGTCGATGTTCTCGACGGCCTGGGGCTTCTCGACCTTGGCGATGACGGGGAGGCGTCGGCCTTCCTCGTCCATGACGCGGTGGACGGGTTCGATGTCGCGTCCGCTGCGCACGAAGGAGAGGGCGATGATGTCCGCGCCGGTGCGCAGGGCCCAGCGGAGGTCGTCGATGTCCTTTTCGGAGAGGGCGGGGACGGAGACGGCGACTCCGGGGAGGTTGAGTCCCTTGTGGTCGGAGACCATGCCTCCTTCGATGACGGTGGTGTGGACGCGGGGGCCGTCGACGGCGGTCACTTCGAGGGTGACCCGGCCGTCGTCGATGAGGATGCGTTCCCCGGGGGTGACGTCGGTGTTGAGGCCGTCGTAGGTGGTGCCGCAGCTGTGGCGGTCACCTTCCATGGGTTCGACGGTGATGGTGAAGTCGTCCCCGCGTTCAAGGAGTACGGGGCCTTCGCGGAAGCGTCCCAGGCGGATCTTCGGGCCTTGAAGGTCTGCGAGGATTCCGACGCTGCGTCCGGCTTCGTCGGACGCTTTGCGTACTCGGTGGTATCGCTCTTCGTGTTCGGCGTAGGTGCCGTGGCTGAGGTTGAGGCGGGCGATGTCCATTCCCGCTGCGACCAGGGCCTTGATCTGGTCATATGTGTCGGTGGCGGGTCCTAGGGTGCAAACGATTTTTGCTCGGCGCATGGTTTGAGCCTAGACCTTACCTACGGGTAGCGAATTGGCTCCGGATGACTGCCCAACATCCTTTGGGTGAAGGCTTTTTGACAAGTGTTGAATTGTGCGGCGGGGTGCTCGGATGAGCATTCCGGTCAGAGGTTCGGTGGGGTCATGATGAAGCGGGCGTTCACCTGGGCGTAGACCGTCTGGCGTTGTGGTTCGAGGTCGAGTGCGGGGGCGGCTTCGGCGGGTGCGCCGCCGTATCCGCGGGTGAGGCCGTAGCCGCCGGGGGCGGCTGGCATGGGCGGGGCGGTGTTCTCGGCGCCGAGGTCGGCGAGTTCGACGAGGGCGGCGAGTCCGGCGCCGACGGCGTCGGCGTATTCGCGGGCGCGCTTGACGGCTTCGCGGACGGCTTGGCGGCGGGCTTCGCCGTGGGCGGATGAGTCGGGGCGCAGGTTCCACCAGGGGCCGTCGATGCGCGTCATGTCGAGGTCCGCGATGCGGGTGGTGAATTCACCGAGTGCGGTGAAGTCGCCCAGTACGGCGGTGATGTGGACGCGTCCGTGGTAGGCACGGATCTTCTCGTCGCGGCCGCGTTGGGTGAGTTCGGGGGTGATGGAGAACGCCCCGGTTTCGAGCTTCTCGACGGCCTCACCGTAGGTGCGGGCGAGTTCGAGGACGGTGGTGTTGCGTCGGGTGAGGTCGTCGAGGGCGGCGCGGCGGTCCTTTCCGCGGGCGCTGACGGTGATGCCGACGCGGGCGATCTCGGGGTCGATCTCGAGGCGGGCTTCGCCTCGGACGGCGAGGCGGGGGTGGTCGGGGGTGCCGTAGGGGTACGGAGTGTCGGTCATGGGTCCACTGTCGCACTCGGGTACGACAGCTGGTGGTCATCGAAACGAAACCTGCGGGGGGTGTTGCCGGGTGCGGTGCGTGGGTGATTATCTACGCGCGTTGTCCACGCGTGTGCGGGATCTACGCGCGTTGTGTACGAGAGCACCGAGTACGGACAGAACTGAGATGTGGGAGACGAGATGCCGCTGAACCGAAGGACGTTCCTGGGTACGTCGGCCGCGGCCGGCGCCGGTGCCGCGATCGTGGGCGGTGCCGCGGTTCCGGCCGGGGCGCACGGTCGCGGGCATGGGCACGGGCACGACCACGGGCGTCCGCAGAAGCGGTACTCGTTCACCGTGATGGGTACGACGGACCTGCACGGCAACGTCTTCAACTGGGACTACTTCACGGACAAGGAGTTCGACGACAAGGATCACAACGACGTCGGTCTGGCGAAGATCTCGACACTGGTGGAGCAGGTGCGCCGGGAGAAGGGCCGTCACAACACCCTGATGATCGATGCGGGTGACACGATCCAGGGGACGCAGCTGTCGTACTACTACGCGAAGATCGATCCGATCACGGCGAAGCGCGGTCCGGTGCATCCGATGGCGCAGGCGATGAACGTGATCGGCTACGACGCGGCGGCGCTGGGCAACCATGAGTTCAACTACGGGATTCCGGTGCTGCGCAAGTTCGAGGAGCAGTGTGATTTCCCGCTGCTGGGTGCGAACGCGCTGGACGCGAAGACGCTGAAGCCGGCGTTCGCGCCGTATGTGATCAAGAAGCTGCGGACGCCGCACGGCCGGGATGTGAAGGTGGCGATCCTGGGGCTGACGAATCCGGGTATCGCGATCTGGGACAAGGTGAACGTCGGCGGCAAGATGGTGTTCCCGGGACTTGAGGAGCAGGCGGCGAAGTTCGTGCCGCGGCTGCGGTCGATGGGCGCGGATGTGGTGATCGTGTCGGCGCACTCGGGGAACAGCGGGACGTCGTCGTACGGGGATCAGATTCCGTACGTGGAGAACGCGGCGGGTCTGGTGGCGGAGCAGGTGCCGGGGATCGACGCGATTCTGGTGGGTCACGCGCATCTGGAGATCCCCGAGTACTTCGTGGAGAACAAGGAGACCGGCAAGAAGGTCGTTCTTTCGGAGCCGTTGAAGTGGGGGCAGCGGCTGACGCTGTTCGACTTCGATCTGGTGTGGGAGAAGGGCCGCTGGGTGGTCGAGAAGGCCGGTTCGCAGGTGCTGAACTCCAACACGGCGGTGGAGGACCGGCGGATCACGCGGCTGCTGGCGGACGAGCACAAGAAGGTCGTGGCGTACGTCAATCAGGTGATCGGTACGTCGACGGCGGCGATGACCACGGCGGAGGCGGCGTGGAAGGACGAGCCGATCATCGACCTGATCAACGTGGTGCAGGCGGAGACGGTGAAGGCGGCGCTGGCGGGTGGCGAGTACGCGGCGCTTCCGGTGCTGTCGCAGGCGTCGTGCTTCTCGCGTACGGCGCAGATCCCGGCCGGTGATGTGACGATCAAGGATGCGGCGGGCCTGTATCCGTTCGAGAACACCCTTGAGGCGCGGTTGGTGACGGGTGCGCAGGTCAAGGACTATCTGGAGTTCTCGGCGCGGTATTACGTGCAGACGGCGGCCGGTGCTCCGGTGGATACGGCGAAGCTGACGAACGCGGACAACACTCCGGATTACAACTATGACGCGGTGTCGGGTCTGACGTATGACATCGACATCGCGAAGCCGAACGGTTCGCGCATTGTCGGTCTCTCGTTCGAGGGCAAGGCGATTGATCCGGCGGCGCAGTTCGTGCTGGCGGTGAACAACTACCGGGCCAGTGGTGGGGGCAACTTCCCGCATGTGCCCGCTGCGAAGCAGTTGTGGGCGAATTCGGAGGAGATCCGGAACACGATTATCGCGTGGGTGCAGGCGAAGGGTTCGGTGGACGGTGCGCAGTTCGCTTCGGTGGACTGGCGGCTGACGCGGGACGGTACGCCGGTGTTCTAGGTCACTGGTGCTCTTGGTGGGCGGCCGTCTCCTTTCCTTTCGGGGTGGGGGCGGCCGCTTCTCTGTGCGTTGAGGTGGTGCGGGGGTGTCAGTTGCTCTGGACGAGGGGGGTGAGGGTGGGGGCTTGGGTGGGGATGTTCGAGGTGTGGGGGGTGAGGCCGAAGGTGGTGAAGGCGGTGCGTTGCGGCAGGTGGTAGGCGGTGGTGCCGGTGAGGTTGTTGAGGATGGTGGCGCTGCGCCAGGCGGCCAGGCCGAGGTCGGGGGCGCCGACGCCGTGGGTGTGACGTTCGGCGTTCTGTACGTAGATGTTGCCGGTGATGGCGGGGTCGAGGTCGAGGCGGAACTGCTCGTCGATGCGGGGGCGGCCGGAGCTGTCGCGGCGCAGGTGGGTGCGGAGGCCGTCGAGCATCTGGTCGAGGGGGCGTTCGCGGTAGCCGGTGGCAAGGACGACGGCGTCGGTGGTGAGGCGGGAGCGGGTGCCTTGCTGGGTGTGTTCGAGGTGGAGCTCGACGCGGGTGGTGGCGACGCGGCCCGCGGTGCGTACGTGGACGCCGGGGGTGAGGGTGGCGTCGGGCCAGCCGCCCCGGAGGGTGCGGCGGTAGAGCTCTTCGTGGATGGCGGTGATGGTGTCGTGGTCGATGCCCTTGTGGAGCTGCCACTGGTCGGGGACGAGTTCGTCGCGGACGGGTTCGGGGAGTGCGTGGAAGTAGCGGGTGTAGTCGGGGGTGAAGTGTTCGAGGCCGAGTTTGGAGTACTCCATGGGTGCGAAGGCGGGGGTGCGGGCGAGCCAGTGGAGTTTCTCGTGGCCGGCGGGGCGGGCGCGCAGGAGGTCGAGGAAGATTTCGGCGCCGGACTGGCCCGAGCCGATGACGGTGATGTGTTCGGCGTCGAGGAGTTGTTCGCGGTGATGGAGGTAGTCGGCGGAGTGGATGACGGGGACGGATCCGGCTTCCGCGAGGGGTTTGAGGGGTTCGGGGATGTGGGGTTCGGTGCCGACGCCGAGGGCGATGTGGCGGGTGTGGGCGCGGCCGAGCGCTTCGGCTTCGCCGTGGGCGTCGAGTTGGGTGAAGTCGACTTCGAAGAGGGCGCGTTCGGGATTCCAGCGGATGGCGTCGACCTGGTGGCCGAAATGGAGGCCGGGGAGTTGCTCGGTGACCCAGCGGCAGTAGGCGTCGTATTCGGCGCGTTGGATGTGGAAGCGCTCCGCGAAGTAGAAGGGGAAGAGGCGGTCGCGGGTGCGTAGGTAGTTGAGGAAGGTCCAGGGGCTGGTGGGGTCGGCGAGGGTGACGAGGTCCGCCAGGAAGGGCACTTGGAGGCTGGCGCCGTCGATGAGGAGGCCGGGGTGCCAGTGGAAGGCGGGTCGTTGTTCGTAGAAGGTGGCGGCGAGGGGGTGGGGGCTGCCGGGGATGCCGTGGGCGAGGGCGGCGAGGGAGAGGTTGAAGGGGCCGATGCCGATGCCGACGAGGTCGTGGGGCTGGTCGGTCTCGGGGGCGGGCCGGTCGGGTCGGGGTGGCCGGGCTGTCATCGGGGTGTGCTGCCTTCCGTGATCTCTGTGGCGAGGTGGGTGACGAGGTCGAGGAGTTTCTGCAGGTCGTCGGGGGTGGTGTGGGGGTTGAGGAGGGTGGCTTTGAACCAGAGGCGGCCGTGGGCGCGGGTGCGGCCGAGTACGGCGTGACCGCGGGTGAGGAGGGTGCGGCGGATGGTGGCGACGGTGTGGTCGTCGGTGTCCGTGGGGCGGAAGAGGACGGTGGAGATGGTGGGGTGGTCGTAGAGGTCGAGGGTGGGGGTTTTGGTGATGAGGTCGGCCAGGTGGTGGGCGGCGGCGCAGGTGCGGTCGATGAGGTCGGCCAGTCCGGTGCGGCCGAGGGCCTGGAGGGTGACGGCGATCTTGAGTGCGTCGGGGCGGCGGGTGGTGCGCAGGGAGCGGCCGAGGAGGTCGGGGAGGCCGGCTTCGGTGTCGTCGTCGGCGTTGAGGTAGGGGGCGTGGTGGTGGAGGGCGTCGAGTCGGTGGTGGTCGGGGACGGCGAGGATGCCTGCCGAGGCGGGTTGCCAGCCGAGTTTGTGCAGGTCGAGGGTGACGCTGTGGGCGCGGTCGAGGCCGTGGACCTTGTTGCGGTGGGTGGGGCTGAAGAGGAGGGGCCCGCCGTAGGCGGCGTCGATGTGGAGTTCGGCGCCGTGGGCGGTGCAGAGGGCCGCGATCTCGGGGAGGGGGTCGATCTGGCCGGTGTCGGTGGTGCCGGCGGTGGCGGTGACGAGGAGGGGGGTGCCGGGCTGCTGGTGGAGGCGGTCGAGGGTGTCGGCGAGGGCGGTGAGGTCCATGACGCCGGTGGGGGCGGGGATGGTGATGGGTTCGGGGAGGCCGAGGAGCCAGGCGGCGCGGGTGATGCTGTGGTGGGCGTTGGCGCCGTGGATGGTCCGCACGGGGCCGTGGCGTTCGCGGGCGAGGAGCAGCGCGAGTTGGTTGGCTTCGGTGCCGCCGGTGGTGACGAGGGCGTCGGGTGCGGTGCTGTGGGGGTAGATCTCGGCGGCGAGTGCGGCGGTGAGGTCGGCTTCGAGGGCGGAGGCGGCGGGGGCCTGGTCCCAGGAGTCCATGGAGGGGTTGAGGGCGGAGGCGGCGAGGTCCGCCGCTGCGGCGAGGGCGAGGGGCGGGGTGTGGAGGTGGGCCGCGCAGAGGGGGTCGGCGGGGTCTGCGGCGCCCTGGGTGAGGGCGCCGATGAGGGTGGTGAGTGCGTGGTGGGCGCCGGTGCCGTGGTCGGGGATGACGGGGTGGAGGGCTGTGCGCAGGTGGGGGGTGACGGTGTCGGGGCCGCCGGCGGGGAGGGGGCCGTCGCGTCGGCGGGCGCCGTCGTGGAGCGCGGTGAGCACGGTGTCGATGAGGGGGCGCAGGGCGGCGGGGCCGGTGGTGCCTCCGGCGAGGGGCGGGGTGGGCATGGAGGTGGTGGCCCTTCGGAGCGCATGGGTGGACATCGCAGCTTGTCCGGGTTTTGGGTGGCGTGGCCGGTGAGCGCGGTGATCTGAACTCGAAAGGGGGACGGGTGTGCGATGGGGGCGGAGTTGTGGGGGTTCGGCTGGTATGGGTGCGGGGCCGTCGCCCGGAACCAGGGTCTGGTTCCGGGCGACGGCCCCGTCCTTGGTCCCGGCCCCGCCGCTTCGGGCCCGGTCTCGGGCCCGGTCTCGGGCCCGGTCTCGGGCCCGGTTTGCGCTCAGCCGTACATCGCTGTGCGGCAGAGGGCCGCGAGTGCGTCGTCGATGGGGTGGGGGCGCGGTTTGCCGGCGGGGTCGAGGGTGTTCCACCTCTGGAGGTTGAGCGCGAGGGACAGTTGGCGGTTGCCGTCGGCGCGGGTCACGGACAGCGTTCCGCCGCCCCAGACGGTGCCGCCGTGGCCCCAGAAGGTGGCCTGGCCGGGTGCCTCGGTCGGGTACAGGCCGAGGCCGTATTCGATCGTCTTTCTCTCCTGGGAGATGACCGGGACGGTGCGTTGCATCTGGGCCAGGGATGCGGGGCCGACGATCTTTCCGGCGAGCAGCATGCCGTAGAAGCGGTTGAGGTCCGTGACGGTCGATATCAGCCCGGCCGCCGGTTCCACCCATGACATGTCGTAGACGCTGTAGTCGCGTGGCGGGTCGATCATGCCGAACCACGACTCGTAGAGCTGTGAGTGCGGGCCGTCGATGTGCGGTCCGGTGGGGAACGCGGTGTTCCGGAGTCCGGCGCGTTCGATGACGTTCCGGGTGATGCACTGCTGGGCCGTGGTGCCGGTGACGTGTTCCAGGAGTTCGCCGAGGAGCAGGTAGTTGGTGTTGGAGTAGACGCCCGGTGTGCCGCCCGGGACGCCGGTGGCGGGTGCGCGGACTCCCATCTCGATGAGTTCGGCGGGCTCGAAGCGGGTGAACCGGTTGTCGTCCAGGCTCTGCGGCCCGGTGTTGGCGATGTCGGGGAATCCCTTGAGGGAGGGGTAGGCGTAGGGGAGGTACTCGGCGAGGCCGCTGGTGTGGTTGATGAGCATGCGGACGGTGACGGCCTCACCGCGTTCTCCGGGAACGAGCTGCGGAAGGTACCGGCCGATCGGTGTGTCGAGGCCGATCCGGCCGTTCTCGGTCTGTTGCAGTACGGCGGCGGCGGTGAAGGTCTTGGTGACGCTGCCGACGCGGTGTCGCATGCCGGCGGTGGCGGGGCGGCCGGTGGTGGTGTCGGCGGTCCCGGCGGCTCCGCGCCAGGTCCGCTCGCCGTCGCGTACTTCGGCGAACAGGCCCGGCATTCCGGCGCGGTGGACGTTGTCGATGGCGGCGTTCAGTTGAGCGGGATCCAGTGCGTTCGTCACGGCTTGCGTCCTTTCGTGGACCCGGGGTGACCTCCGCGTCGGGTGGCCCGGACCGGGTGACGGATGCGCGGGCAGGCCGGCCGATCTGCTGCCGGCCGCCCGGCACGCTCATGTCCTCATTATGCACGCGGTGCGTGCAACACCAAGCGCATGCGTTAGGCTGGAACCCGGCGAAAGGGACGAGAGGAATGGCATGACAGGGAGAAGGCGCTGGTCGACCGAGGAAATCCTGGATGCGGCGGCGGAGTTGCTGCGCACGGGCGACGCGGAGTCGTTCAGTGTGCGCAAGCTGGCCGCGGTCCTCGGGACCGATTCCTCCAGCCTGTACCGGCACTTCCGCAGCAAGACCGAACTGCTGCGCGCGGTCGCCGACCGGATCCTCCTGGCCGCCATGGACGGCTACCGTCCCGAGGGCGACTGGAAGCAGCGCATCACCTCCCTCGGCCTGCGGCTGCGGGAGGCCTTCGGCCGGCAGCCGCAGCTCGCCTCGGTCTGGGGGCGCTACGCGTCGAGCGGCGCCGGTTCCCGGCTGGTGATGGAAGCGGTGCTGCAGGACCTGCGGGCCTCGGGCCTGCCCGACGAGGAGATCCCGGCGCACTATCACCGGCTCGCGGTCCTCATCTCCGCACTGGTCGCCTCCGAGGCCGGGGTCAGCACGATCACCCCGCAGGAGTACGACCAGGGCATGGAGCTGTTCCGCGTCGCGGTGCTCGGCGCCGACCCCGAGCGCTTCCCCGCCCTGTCGCACTTCGCCCGCGAGGTCCGCCCGCTCGGGGTGGACCGCCGCGAGGCGTTCGTGGAACTGCTCGCCGCCCAGCTCGCCCACGTGGAGGCCGCGGCGGCCGGCCCCACCCGGGGGGCCGTGCGGCCTCAGTCCAGGTAGGCGTCGTACTGCTCGACGTCACCGGGCTTGAGCCGCATCTGCGGGTCGGTCCTGATGCTGGAGAGCTCCGTGCCCAGGACGCGTCCGGTGTGCTCGTCGAGGATGACCGTCCACCGCACCGTCCCCTTGAAGTCCGCGGCGTACGCCTGGCCCCGGCGCCCCGCACGGTCCCTGACCGGACCGATGGCGCGCAGGCCGGGCTGCTCGGCGAGCAGGCCGTCGATCGCGGCCGTCTGGGCGGGGCCCGGTGTCCACTCACGCAGCAGCGCCTCCAAGGAGTCCACCGTCCAGTACGCGCTGCCGCGGGTGTCGGGGTTCTCCCTCGCCAAGTAGTCGGCGAGGCCGCCGACGGTGGTCGGGGGCGTGCTCACGTAGGAGGCGGACTCCTCCCACGAACCTGCCGGCAGGTGCGTGCGGTGGACGACCCGGCCGCCCTCGATGTCCTGCGCCTCACCGCTGCCGTCGGCGTTGTAGCGGTCGCGGGACTCGGTCACCGGCATCTGCTCCGGTTCGCGCTTGCCGTCGTCCCACATCCCCATGGCCCACTCCCGGCGGTGGGTCCCTCGGCGCGCGGCGCCATGGGAACCGGCGAGGGCGGCGGCCCGCCTCGCGACGGTGGTGAGCGGCACGGTGGCCCGGGAGCTCTCCACCTTGAGCGGGGCGGGCGCGGCGACGGCCGTCTGACCGCTGCTGCCGGTGACGGCGAACCCGGCCAGGGTCGCCGCGACGACGGCGGCGGCCACCCCGAGGGACATCGACCGGCCGGGCGTGAGCCGGCCGAAGGGCGAGGGGCGGCCGACGGCGGAGCGGGGCCTGACGGACTTGAAAGGCGTGCGGGACCTCGCGGCGTCGGACGTGGTGGCCGTGTCGTTGACCGCGTTCATCAGCTGCGCTTCGAGCTCCGCGTGACGGGTGGGCGAGAGCCGGGGGGCGCCGGGCCGCGGGACCATCTCACGCAGTGCGGCGAGTTCGGTGCGGTCCTGGGCCGCCGGACGGGAGGACGGGTGCCGGAACAGGGCGTTCATGCGGGGTTCTCCTGGGTGGTTCGGGCCAGAATGCTGTCTACGTGCTGTACTTGTCCGCCGCCTCCGGGGAGTTCCCGGCCGGATGTACCCCGGGTGCCGGCGCGCCGGATGGCCGGGTGCCCCACGGAGTCGCGCAGCTTGGCGCGGGCGCGGGACAGCCGGGAGCGCACGGTGCCGACGGGTATGCCCAGGGCCTCGGCGGCGGACGCGTAGTCCAGCCCGCCCCAGACGCACAGGGTGAACACCTCGCGCTCGGTGCGCCGCAGCCCCTCCAGCGCCGCCTTGGCGGCCGCCAGCTGTTCGGCGTCCGCCAGCCGCCCGGTCACCTCCTCCGCGAAGTCCGGGACGGTGTCCGAGCGCTCCATCCGGGCCAGGGCCCTGCGGTGCCGCCGGGCCGAACGGGCCGTGTTGCGCATCACGTTGGTGGCGATGCCCAGCAGCCACGGGCGGAGACTGCCGGTCTCCTCCGGGCGCAGCCGCTCGCGCGAGCGCCACGCCTCCAGGTAGGTGAGGGAGACGACGTCCTCGGCCGTGGCCCAGTTGCCGGTGGAC
The DNA here is from genome assembly GCF_043200175.1 of Streptomyces sp. NPDC048462. Classification (NCBI taxonomy): domain Bacteria; kingdom Bacillati; phylum Actinomycetota; class Actinomycetes; order Kitasatosporales; family Streptomycetaceae; genus Streptomyces; species Streptomyces sp. NPDC048462. Next base: position 78,459 of record NZ_JBICXG010000019.1, on the reverse strand, counting down.
CACAGGGCATGGCGGTACACGGCGTCCGCGTGCTCCCGGAACGCCTCGGCGAGCGCGGCCGGGTCACCTTCGCGGAGACGGGCGGGGGTTGAATGAGTCACGTGGCTTAATGTCCGAGCGGTCCGGCGGGTTCCTGTGACGTGTGTCACCGGACGGGGTTCGCGGACACGGCTCGGCCGCCTGCCCGGCGCACAACGGACCGTGCCCGGTCCGCCCTCGGTGACGAGGGCGGGCCGGGCACGGGTGGTGCGGGTTCTTCGCCGGTCCGGGTCAGTGGGCTTCGCGGACGGCGAGGGCGCGGCGCAGATCGTCGATCTGGTCGGTGAGCTTGCGGCGCAGCGCGGGGATCAGCGCCTGGTCGGTGAGTGCTCGCTCGCCGAGGTGGAGGCTGCTCGTGTCGACGGCGTACGCGGGGAACGCGTACCGTCCGGCGGCATCCGCGATGGCGGGCCCGCGGCGGACGGCGAGCTGGGTCGCCTCGGGGTAGTAACGGGGCACGTACGCGCTGACGAGGTCGGCCTGTTCGGGCTGCCAGAAGCCCTGCGCGACCGCGGTGAAGAGGTAGTTGGAGAGGCTGTCGTCGGTGAACATGGCCTGCCAGGCGGCCGCCTTGGCCTCGGGGGTGGGCAGGGCGGCGCGGCAGCGGGCGGCGCCTTCCTGGCCGGTGGCGCTGGGGTCCTGGCCGAGTTCGGCGGCGATGGCCGTCTCGTCGACGGCACCGAGGACGGCGAGGCGGGTGAGGACGCGCCAGCGCAGCTCGGCGTCGAGTTCGGGTCCGCCGGGGACGGTGCCGTCGGTGAGCCAGCCCTGGATGGCATCGGGCTGGGTGGCGGCGTCGATGAGGTGGCGCACGGCGATGAGGCGGAGGCCGGGGTTGCTGCCGTCCTCGGTGCGGCGGATGAGGTCGCGGCACAGGGCGGTGAGGGCGGTGAGGGCGGCGGGGCGGTCCTCGGGGCTGAGGTAGCGGCCGGCGATCTGGGTGTTGGCGAAGGTCAGGACGCCCTGGTGGAGTGCGAGGTCGCTCTCGTGCGGGAGGTGGGTGCGGGCGGCCTCGATGTAGGTGGCGGGGTCGAGTTCGCCGTCGCGGACCATGTCGCGGGCGGTGTTCCAGACGACGGCCCGGGTGAGCGCGTCGGGGATGCCGGAGAGGCTGCTCAGGACGGTGTTCCAGGAGTCCGGGTCGAGGCGGACCTTGGCGTAGGTGAGGTCGCCGTCGTTGAGGACGACGAGGGCGGGGCGGCGGCCGGGCCGGGTGGTGGGTGCGTCGTCCTGGGGGACGGTGACGTCGAAGCGGTCGCGCAGGACGAGCCGGTCGGGGCCGGACTGGGTGTCGATGGCGTGGTCGTAGGTGCCGACGGCGATGCGGTGGGGGCGGGAGCCCTGGTGGCCGACGGTGAGGGACCAGGTGGTGTCGGCCTCGGTGATGTGCGGGGTGAGGGTGTCGACCCCGGTGGTGCGCAGCCACTGGTCGGCCCAGGCGTGGACGTCGTGGTCGGTGGCGGAGGCGAGGTTGTCGATGAAGTCGGCCAGGGTCGCGTTGCCGAACCTGTGGCGGGCGAAGTGGGTGTTGATGCCGGCCAGGAAGTCCTTCTCGCCGAGCCAGGCGACGAGCTGGCGCAGGGCGGAGGCGCCCTTGGCGTAGGAGATGCCGTCGAAGTTGAGCATCGCGGAGGCGGTGTCGGGGACGGCGGCCGGGTCGGGGGCCACGGGGTGGGTGGAGGGGCGCTGGTCGGCGTCGTATCCCCAGCTCTTGCGGGCGACGCCGAAGTCGACCCAGGTGTCGGTGTAGGGGGTGGCCTCGGCGAGGGTCTGGTAGCCCATGTACTCGGCGAAGGACTCGTTGAGCCAGATGTCGTCCCACCAGGCGAGGGTGACGAGGTCGCCGAACCACATGTGGGCCATCTCGTGGGCGATGACCATGCCGCGGGTCTGGCGCTCGGTGGCGGTGACGGCGGAGCGGTAGACGAACTCGTCGCGGAAGGTGACGAGGCCGGGGTTCTCCATGGCGCCCGCGTTGAACTCGGGGACGAAGGCCTGGTCGTAGGAGTCGAACGGGTAGGGCTCGTCGAACTTCTCCTGGAACCGGTCGAAGCAGGCCCGGGTGATGTCGAGGATCTCGTCGGCGTCGGCGTCGAGGTGGGGGGCGAGGGAGGCGCGGCAGTGGATGCCGAAGGGCAGTCCGGCGTGTTCGGTGGTCACGGAGTGCCAGGGGCCCGCGGCGACGGCGACGAGGTAGGTGGAGATCGGCGGGGTGGGGGCGAGGGTCCAGCGGCCGTCGTCGGTGCGCTGGGCGATGCCGTTGCCGAGGACGGTCCAGCCTTCGGGGGCGGTGACGGTGAGGGCGAAGACGGACTTGAGGTCGGGCTGGTCGAACGCGGCGAAGACGCGCTGGACGTCCTCCATGAAGAGCTGGGTGTAGACGTAGGTCTCGTTGTCGGTGGGGTCGGTGAAGCGGTGCATGCCTTCGCCGGTCCGGGAGTAGCGCATCGCGGCGTCGACCCGGAGTTCGTGTTCGCCGCTGGTCAGGGCGGTGAGCGGGAAGCGGTTGCCGTCGAGGTCCGCGGGGTCGAGCGGCTGCCCGTCGAGGCTGATCGAGCGCAGGGTGGCGGGCTTGATCTCGACGAAGGTGTCGCCGTCCGTGCGGGCGGTGAACCGGATGAGGGTACGGGAGTCGAAGGTCTCCTCCCCCGCGGTCAGATCGAGGTCGATCGTGTACCGCTGTACGTCGAGGAACTGGGCTCGGGTCTGCGCTTCGTCGCGCATCAGTACGGACATGGCCCCATGCTGCCGTATGCGGTGTGCGGTGCGCAGGCGGGTTCGCGGCGGGCTGAGCGGGGTCCGGGCCGGGGCGCGGGCGGGGTACGGGCGGGGTACGGGTGGGGTACGGGTCGGGGTCCGGGTGGTTCCTTTGAGGGCTAAGATTCTTACCCGTTGTGTATCTGTACGGAGGAGTGCCCGCGATGGCGAAGAACCAGGCTTCCGCGACGACCGGGACGACCGCGAGGGGGCAGGACGCGGTGGCCTCGATCGTGGAGGACTGGCGGCGCGAGCGGCCGGAGCTGGACACGGCTCCGCTGGAGGTGTTCGGCAGGCTGCACCGGGCGTTCCTGCGGTACAGCACGGCGATCTCGCGGCCGGTGGAGCGCAAGGGGCTGTCGATGGCCGGGTTCGACGTGCTGACCGCGTTGCGCAGGGCGGGCGCGCCGTTTCGCCGTACGGCGGGTGAGCTGGCCGATTCGGGGCTGATCAGTTCGGCGGGGGTGACGCTGCGCATCGACCGGCTGGAGAAGGACGGGCTGATCCGGCGGGAGCGGGATCCGCAGGACCGCCGCGTGGTGCACTCGCGGCTGACGGACGAGGGGTTGTCCGTGATCGACGAGCTGTTCTCCGAGCATCTGGACAACGAGCGGCGGATGCTGGCCGGTTTGTCTCCGGCGGAGTGCCGGCAGCTGGCGCGGTTGCTGGAGAAGCTGGAGCGGTCTGTGCTGGCGGCGGAGGGGGACGCGTAGCGGTTCGGGGGCGGGGCGGAGTCGCTCCGCGCGGGCGGTTCGGGGGCGGGGCGGAGTCGCTCCGCGCGGGCGCCGGGGACCCCGGCGCGAGTGGTGTCCTCAATCGCCGGACGGGCTTGAACCGGGGCGCCGATGCCCCGGCGCGGGGGGTCCTCAATCGCCGGACGGGTTTGACCGGGCCGGCGATTGAGGACGGTTTTCAGGCCGTCGCCGCCTGGGCCTCGGCCTCGGTGCGGTACATACGGCGGACGCGGACCACGCCCAGGTCGTGCTGGTAGAGGTTCTCCGCCTGGTCGGCGTCCGTACGGAGGTCCTCCAGCATGACGCGGTCCTGCTCGAGTACCTCCCAGTGGCGGTCCTCCAGGAGCGTCTTGTAGAGGAAGCGCCAGGTGTCGCGCTGCCAGTCGGTGACCTTGCGGTAGCGCCAGAAGAAGACGGCGCACCGGTTCTCGTCGATGGGGGTGGCCATGCCGACGATGCCGAACGGGCCGCCGGGGCCGGCGGTCGGCGGGTACGGGATGGTGAGGTCGACCCAGTCGACGCCGGTGCGGCAGAGCTCGACCCAGTCGAAGTTGACGCCGCTCTGGTCGGTCTTCTCGAAGAAGAAGCCGCGCTCGGTCTCGCGGATGCGGAAGCGTGCGGTGGTCTGTCCCTCGGCCATGCTGTGCGAGTCGCGGTGCAGGAACGATCCGTGCATGGGGTCGAGCAGGTTCTCCACGGCGTAACGCCAGTTGACGTTCCACTCGGCGTAGCAGAGGAACGCGGTCGTGCCGGGGTCCGTGAGCTGTTCGGGGAGGGTGAGCGGGGCCGGTTCGGGGTGCGCCTCGTCTCCGAAGTAGGCGAGGATTCCGCCGCCGGTCTCGATGACGTGGGGTGCGGCGACGAGCTGCTTGCCTTCGAGGTTGCAGCCGGGCAGCCCCGGTACGGCGGCGACGGTTCCGGTGCCGTCGACCTGTACGCCGTGGTACCAGCAGGCGATGCGGTCACCGAGGTGTTTGCCGAGGGAGAGGCGGGCGCCGCGGTGCGGGCAGCGGTCCTCCAGCATGTGCAGGGTGCCGTCGGCGCGGCGGAAGAGGAGCCATTCCTCGCCGAGCAGGGTGAGGCGTTTCATGCCGCCTGCGGGGACGAAGCCGGAGGGGCAGACCGCGTACCACTGGTTGCGGATGCCGGTGTCGAAGAGCCGGTCGGCGGTGCGGTTGCCGGGGCGGGCGACCTCGGAGGGGCGGGTGGGGGTGCCGGGCTGTACGGGGGTGGTGGCGGTGGTGGTCATGGTTGTCTCACGCTCCCAGGCGTCGCATCTCGGTGCGGAAGGTTTCCTCGGTCCACGGGCTGCCGTCGGGTGCGGGCAGGTCGCGGGCGTTGAGACCGGCGACGAGGCCGGGCAGGTCGTGGGCGCCGCTGCCGAAGACCTCCTCGATCTCGGCCGCGAGCTTCTTCTCGTACGGGGTGGGCTCGGCGGTGCGGGCCTGGTTGGGGTTGAGGTACTGCGGGGTGGTCGGGGTGGTCATGCCGGCTCCCTTCGGGGGCGTTTCAGAGGTCGAGTACGAGGCGGGGGGTGCGGGCGCGGGAGACGCAGAGCATCATCGACGCGCCGGCTTCGCGTTCGCCGTCGGTGAGCAGGAAGTCGCGGTGGTCGGGGGTGCCTTCGAGGACCTTGGTCTCGCAGGTGCCGCAGATTCCGTCGCGGCAGGAAGAGGCGACGCTGATGCCGGCGCTGTCCAGGGCGTCGAGGACGGAGATGCCGGGGCCCACCTCGACGGTGCGTCCGGTGCGCGAGCACAGGACGTCGAAGCCGGTGTCCTCGCCGTCGCGCGGTGGGGCGGTGGGCGCGGCGAAGCGTTCGGTGCGGGCGTCGGGGCGGCGTTCCTCGACTGCGGCGAGGAGGGGTTCGGGCCCGCAGCAGTAGACCTGGGTGCCCGGGTCGAGGCCGGTGAGGAGGGCGTCGAGGTCGGGGGGGCCGCCCTCGTCCTGGGGAACGAACTCCACCGATCCGCCCGGGAGTTCGGCCAGTGCGCTCAGCTCGGCGGCGAAGGCCATGGAGGCTCGGGTACGGCCGCCGTGGACGAGCCGCCACGGGGTGCCGGTGCGGGCGGCCTCGTGGGCCATGGCCAGGAGCGGGGTGATGCCGATGCCGCCCGCGATGAAGAGGTAGCCGGTGACGCCGGGTGCGGTGTCGAGCTCGAAGTGGTTGCGGGGGCCCTGGACGTGGAGGGTCTGGCCGGGGCGGAGCCCGCTGTGGACGTGGGCGGAGCCGCCGCGGGAGGCGGGTTCCCGCAGGACGCCGATGCGCCAGTGGCCGGTGTCGGCGGGGTCGGAGCACAGCGAGTACTGGCGGACGTGCCCGCCGGTGTGTACGTCGATGTGGGCGCCGGGCCGCCAGGCGGGAAGCGGGGAGCCGTCCGGGTGGGTGAGTTCGACGCTCAGGACGCCGTCGGCCTCCCAGGTCATGCGGTGGACGAGCAGGTCGAGCCGGGGTTCCTCGGCGGGTGTCATGACGGGTTGCCTCCTTCTCCAGAGGTATCGGTGGCGGCTGCGGGGAGCTTGACCGGCGGGGTGAACGGGGTGTTCATCGGGCCGAGCGCGTCGAGGTCGATCTCGACGAGGACGGGCCCCGGCGCTGCGATGGCCTGCTTGATGACGGGTCCGGCGTCGGACTCGGCGGCGATGCGCGCGTACGGGAGGCCGACGGCGGCGGCGAGGAGAGCGAAGTCGGGGGTGGTGAGGTCGACTCCGGAGCGGCGCGGGAAGTGGTTGTCCTGCATGTTGCGCAGGACGCCGTAGCCGCCGTCGTTGAAGACGAGGAGGGTCAGGTCGGGCTTCTCCTGGGCGAGGGTGAGGAGTTCGCCGAGGTGGACGGCGAGGCCGCCGTCGCCGGCGATGACAACGGCCGGGGTGTGGGGGCGGCCGAGTGCGGCGCCGATGCCCATGGCGAGCCCCTGTCCGATGCCGCCGCCGCGCGGGAAGACGTTGGTGGCCGGGTCGGTGATCTCCAGGAGCCGGTTTCCCCAGGTGGAGGAGGGGATGGTGACGTCGCGGGCGATGACGGAGCCGGGCGGGCAGGCATCGCGGATCGCGTCGTTGATCGCGGCCTGGGGTCCGATGGCGTGGCGCTGCGCGGTGCGGGCGCCGGTGCGGGCCTTGCGTACCCGCTCGGGCCAGCCCGTCTGCGTACCGCCGCTGGTGACGCGTCCCAGGAGCGCGGCGAGCACGGCGGAAGCGTCGCCGTGCAGGGCGACGGTGGCCGGGTACACGCGGCCGGGGGCGGCGGGGTCGAGGTCCAGTTGGAGGTGGACGGGCGGGAGTTCGAGGCTGTAGTCGGCGGTCTCGTTGGAGCGGAAGTGGGTGCCGATGGAGAGCAGTACGTCGGCTTCGGCGAGCAGGGCGCGGCCGGCCGGTGCGGTGGCGTAGTTGCCGAGGACCCGCTCGTCGGACTCGGGGACGGAGCCCCGGCCGGAGTTGGAGGTGACGAGTCCGGCGTCCAGCGCGTCGAGCAGGGCGGCGAGTTCGGGCCGGGCGCTGTTGGCGCCGCCGCCGGCCCAGACGAGGGGGCGGCGGGCCGCGGACAGCAGGGCGGCGGCCTCGTCGAGGAGCGCGGGCTCGGGCAGGGCGGGTACGGCCGCCGCGGGGACCGGAGTGCCGGTGAGGTGCTGCGGGGCGAACTGCAGGTCGATGGGCCATTCGACGCTGACCGGTCCGTGCGGTGCGGTCAGGGCGCGGGCGGCCGCGTCGCGGAGGATGCCGCCGGCGGACGCGGCGTCGGTGACCGTGACGGCATGCGCGGAGACCGCCCGCAACATGCCGAGCTGGTCCTTGGTCTCGTGGATGAAGCCGCGTCCGGAGCCGAGGTACTCGCTGTCGATCTGGCCGGTGATGTGCAGGACGGGGGTGCCGGAGCTGAGGGACTCGATGAGGGAGCCCGCCGCGTTGCCCGCGCCGGTGCCGGTGCTGGTGAGGGCGCAGCCGAGGTTGCCGGTGGCGCGGGCGTAGCCGTCGGCGGCGTTGACGGCCGCGGCCTCGTGCCGGACGGGGACGAAGCGCAGGTCGCGGTCGACGGCTTCGACGAGCGGCAGGTTGTGCACGCTGACGATGCCGAACACCGTGTCGACGCCGAGTCCGCGCAGCGTCTCGACGAGCAGGTCGCCGCCGTTGGGCTGGGTCATGTCGTTGTGCTCCTGGGGTTCTGGGACAAGGGTTACGCGACGGCGCGGTTGACGCCGCCGCAGACGTCGACGGTGGTGCCGGTGATGTACGAGGCCCTGGGCGACAGGAGTGCGGTGACGGCGTACGCGACCTCGTCGGCGTTGCCCAGGCGGCCGAGCGCGATGCCTCGGTCGGCGGCCAGTGCGGCCTGCCAGGCGGGGTAGTCGAGGGGGCTGCCGGAGGCGGCGTGGCGGCGTTCCCACTGGCCGGTGTCGACGAGGCCGAGGCAGACGGAGTTGACGCGGATGCCGTCCGGGGCGAGTTCCCTGGACAGGGAGGTGGAGAGGTTGAGGATGCCGGCGCGGGCGGCGCTGGTGGTCATCAGCGCGGTCTCGGGCTGCTTGGCGAGGACGGCGTTGATGTTGACGACCGAGGCGTGGCCGGAGGCTCTGCCGGCTGCGCGCAGGTGGGGCAGGGCGGCGTTGAGGGGGTTGAGGACGCCGAAGAACTTGAGTTCGAGTTCGTCGCGCCAGTCCTCGGCGGTGGTCTCGGCGAAGGGTTTCATCCGGGAGGCGCCGGCGTTGTTGACGAGTCCGTCGAGACCGCCGAGGTGGTGGGCGGCGGCCTCGGTGAAGGCGCGCACGGCGGTCTCGTCGCGGACGTCGCAGGGGGCGTGGTAGAGCCGGTCCGGGGTGGCGAGGCCGTCCAGCGCGGCGGCGAGGGCGTCGGGGCGGCGGCCGCAGGTGGCTACGCGGGCGCCCTCCGCGAGCAGCGTGCGGACGGTGGCGAGGCCGACGCCGGAGCTGCCGCCGGTGACGAGGATGCGGTGGCCTTTCAGGCGGAGGTCCATGGGGTTCCTTGCGGGTTGGGGGGAGCGGCGGGGGTGCTCCGCGGGGGCACCGGGACCCCGGTGCGGGTGGTGTCCTCGATCGCCGGACGGGCTTGATTTCGGCGGACGGGCTTGGACGGCTCACTGCATCGTGAAGCCGCCGTTGACCGCGAAGGTCTGGCCGGTGATGTAGCCGGACTCGTCGCCGATGAGGAAGGCGATGAGGCCGACGAGGTCGGCGGGTTGCTGGGGGCGGGAGATGGCCCGGTTGAGGCGGTAGAGCTCGTGGCGTTCGGCGGGGATGTCCACGGCGGACTCCCCTTCGGTGAGGCCGGGGGCGACGGCGTTGACGGTGATGCCGAAGTCGCCGGTCTCGCGTGCCATGGCCCGGGTCAGGGAGATCACCGCGCCCTTGGAGGCGATGTAGTGGGCGAGCCGGGGCGAGCCGTACAGGGCGGCGTCCGAGGCGAGGTTGACGATGCGTCCGCCGCCGTGGGCCCGCATCAGCGGGAGGAGGGCGCGGGCGACGAGCCAGGGCCCCCGGGCGTTGACCGTCATGATGCGGTCCCACGCCTCGACGTCGATCTCGTGGAAGGGCCTGCCGCCCACGCCGTTGGCGAGGCCTGCGTTGTTGACGAGGCCGTGCAGCCGGCTGCCGTCGCCCGCGAGGGTGGCGGCCAGGGCGGTGACGGAGTCCGGGTCGGCCACGTCGAGCGGGTGGAAGTCGGCGGTGATGCCGTCGGCGCGCAGTTCCCCGGCGGCCTGCCGGCCGGTGGCCTCGTCGAGTTCGGCGATGACGACGCGGTGTCCGTCGTCGCCGATCCGGCGGGCCGCGGCCAGTCCGAGGCCGCGGCCGGCGCCGGTGACGACGACCGTACGGGCGGTACGGGGGGTGTCGTCGGTAGCCATCAGTCGCGGGTGATGCCGTGCATCGGGGAGTGCTCGGGGTAGGTCGGGACCTGCGGCTTGCGGGTGCCGATGATGACGCAGAACAGGGCGTCGGTGTCGCCCTCGTTCTTCAGCGAGCGGGCCACTCCGGCGGGTACGACGATCATGTCGCGGTAGCCGAGGGTGCGGTACTCGGCCTCGTCCGCGCCTCGGTGGATGCCGACCGTGACCCGGCCCTCCAGGACGAAGAAGGCTTCCTCGACGTCGTGGTGGGTGTGCTCGGGGCCCTCGGCGCCCGGCGGGAGGAGCATGTTGGAGAGGGTGAAGCCGCCCGAGGGCAGGATGCGGTTGTCGCTCTCGTGGTTGCCGGTGGCGCCGGAGCCGACGTAGCGGATCTGGGCGCGGCGGTACTGGGCGCCGGCCTTCTCCTGGAAGGACAGGGTGTCCCAGTCGGGTTCGCGGGAGTCCTTGGTCGCGATGAGCGAGTCGGTGTACTCGGCGAGGTCGCCGTCTGTCTCGTACGGGGTGTTGTCGATGGGCACGGTTTCCTCCTCGGTCGGTGGGTGAGGGTGGTGGGTGCGGGTGGTGGCCGCGTCGTTACACGGGAACGCGGGCGACGACGTGGAGGTGGGCGCGGACCCAGGCGTTGAAGGCCTCGGGCCGTTCCTGGTTGGCGAGGTGTCCGGCGCCGCTGAGGGTGACGTAGACGGATGTGGGGAGTGCTCCGGCGATGGGCTGCGACTCATCGGGGCCGGTGACGGTGTCCTGTTCGCCGCACAGGACGAGGGCCGGTGCGGCGATGGCGGGCAGTTCGCCGGTGAGGTCCGCCTCGGCCATGGACGCGGCGGCGTAGCCGTAACCGGGGCTGCGCAGGGAGCCGGCCATCGTGGCGACGACGCGTTCGACGAGGGCGGGCGGCGCGGCGGCCGAGACGAGGCGGGGTCCGCGGGCGGCGGCGAAGGCCTCGGGGCCCTGGGCGGCGAGCTGTCCGGCGCGCCCGCGCATGGCCTTCGCCCGGTCCGGGTCGGTGCCGGACCCCCGGCTGGAGTCGGCGACGATCAGGGAGGCCACCAGGTCCGGGTGCCGGGCGGCGAGGCGCAGCGCGATGACGCCGCCCCAGGAGACGCCGAGGACGTGGGCGGGGCCGCCGTGTTCGCGGATGAGGTCTGCGGCGGTGTCCGCGTAGCCGTCGAGGCCGGGGGCCCGGTCCGGGTCGGCGGAGTCGGCGTAGCCGGGCGCGTCCCACGCCACCACGTGGACCCGGTCCGCTAGCCCGGCGAGCTGGGGGGCGAAGGCGGCGGATGAGGAGCCGATGCCGTGCAGGCAGAGCAGCAGCGGGGCGTCCGGGGCACCCGCCTCCCGGGTATGAACTGCGGCGGCGCTCACAGGATCTGTCCTGCCCGGCCGACGACGGCGCCGAGGCTGCGGAGCACGGCGTGCGGGACGACCTGGCTGGTGGCGGGGTTGGCGGCGTCGGGCCGGTGGGCCACCTCGAAGCGGTACGTGCCGTGCGGGCCGGCCGCCTCGATGACGTGCCGGGTGAGGGTGGCGGCCGGGTCCGCGACGACCACGACCTCGACGAGGCCCGGGTCTCCGGTGGCCAGCGCGACGGAGGCCGCGACGTTCGTCGACTTGGGGAACTTGACCGGGACGTCGCACGCGGTGCCGCGCATCACCTCGACGGGTTCGGTGGTGGTCCGCAGCCGCTCGGTCAGTTCGGCGTCCATCCACGGCTGGTGGAGGGTGCCGGGCAGCTTCGTGGTGGTGAGGGTGACTGAGGTGAGGGGGCCGAGGCCGCGGACGGCCTGGAGGAGGTCGAGTCCGCCGACGGCTCCGCCGGTGAAGTAGACGCGTCCGGGGCCGGCGGCGCGCAGCCGGTCGGTGAGTGCGGGGTCGACGAGGGCGCCGGTGGAGGCGATCAGCAGGTCGGCGCCGCTGTTCAGGACCCGCTCGGCCCATTCCCGTACCACTGCCTGGCCCGCTGCCTCGACGATCAGGTCGCAGACGGCGAGGGCGTCCTCGAAGGACAGCTGGGGTGCGGGGGCGTCGACGAGGGGGCGGTTGTCGATGACGCAGGTGAGTTCTGCGCCGGGGACGAGCCCGTCGGCCAGTGCGGTGCCGACGACGCGTCCGATGGCGCCCCAGCCGACGAGGCCGATGCGGCGCACGGGGCGGGCGGGGCGGGCGGTCGTCTCCGGGCGGGGGGTGAGGGTGGCGGTCATGCGGTGGCCTCTTCCGGTACGTCGGCGGGGGCGAGGGGCCCGGGGTCGGGGGTGCCCGCCATGTGGCGGCGGATCGCGGGCGAGGGCGGGCCGGCGGTGCCCCACAGGTCGGAGAGGTCGGGGGTGCGGCGCCAGACCTTGGCGATCCAGGCGTCCTCGACGATCTGCGCGACCTCGGAGGTGTATTCGCAGACGAGTCCGGCGGGGTCGGTGAAGTAGGAGAAGGTGTTGTTGCCGGGGCCGTGCCGGCCGGGCCCCCATTGGGGGTTGATGCCGTGGTGGCGCAGCCGGCCGAGGCCGCGCATGAAGTGGTCGACGTCACTCATCTCGTAGGCGACGTGGTTGAGGGAGGTCCACTCGGCCTGGTTGAACGCGATGCAGTGGTGGTCGGCGTTGCAGCGCAGGAACGCCATCTGGTGCTCGGACCAGTCGGAGACGCGCAGGCCGAGCACGGAGGTGTAGAAGGCGACGGCGGCGTCGATGTCCGTGGTGTTGAGGACGGTGTGGGTGACGCCGACGGGGACGGCGGCGTCCCGGCCGCGCGGGGTGACGGCGTGGGTCTGGGCGCTGAGTTCGAGTCGCCGGCCCTCGGGGTCGGTGAAGCGGAGTCCGTAGCCGCCGCCGACCTGGTCGAGCGGGCCGGGCCCGGCGACGGGGACGATTCCCCGGGCGAGGAGGCGGCGGGCGGCCTCGTCGATCTCGGCGGGGGTGGCGACGGCGAAGGTGATGCGGCCCAGGCCGTTGCGTTCGCCTCGGGCGAGGTGGAGGACGTGGTGCTCCTCGCCGGTGCCGCGCAGCCAGGTGGCGTCGCTCTCGCGTTCGACGGGTTCCAGGCCCCAGACCTCGGAGTAGAAGTCGGCGGACTCGGTGAGGGCGGGGGTGCGCAGTTCGACGGAGCGCAGGGCGCGCAGCCGGGCGACGGGTTGCGTGTGGGGGTGGTTCTCGTGGGGCATGGCGTTCTCCCGCTCGGGTGGGTGGGGCGCGTGCGGTGTCAGCGGGCGGCGGCCCAGGGCAGCGGGGTGGTGTCGGTGGCCCAGTAGAGGGACTTCTGCCGCTGGTAGCCGCGGATGAGGTCGCGGCCCTTCTCGGTGCCGATACCGCTGTCCTTGAGCCCGCCGAACGGGGTGGAGATGCTGAACTGCTTGTACGTGTTGATCCAGACGGTGCCCGCGTCGATGCGGCGGGCCAGGCGCCAGGCCCTGGCGTGGTCGCGGGTCCAGATGCCGCAGGCCAGCCCGTAGACGCTGTCGTTGGCCTGGGCGACGAGGTCGTCCTCGTCGTCGAAGGGCAGGGCGATCAGGACCGGGCCGAAGATCTCCTCCTGGCAGACGCGGGCGGTGTTGGGCAGCCCGTCCAGGACGGTGGGCAGGTAGTACGCGCCGTCGCGGTACTCCTCGCCGTCGGGGGCCGCTCCCCCGCACCGGACGGTGGCGCCCTCCGCGCGGGCCAGGTCGACGTGGGCGGCGACGTTGTCGCGGTGCCTGTGGTGGACGAGCGGGGCGACCTGGGTGTCCGGGTCGGTGCCGGGTCCGACGCGCAACTTCTCGGTGCGGGCGACGAGTTCGCCCAGGAACTCCTCGTAGCGGGAGCGGGCGACGAACAGCCGGGAGCCGGCGATGCAGCTCTGGCCGGTGGAGGAGAAGACCCCGTACATGACACCGGCCAGTGCCTGCTCCAGGTCGGCGTCCTCCAGCACGACGGTCGGCGACTTGCCGCCGAGTTCGAGCGACACGGGCATCAGCTTGTCCGCCGCGGCGTGGGCGAGGGTGCGCCCGGTACTCGTACCGCCGGTGAAGGTGACCTTCCCGACGGCGGGATGGCGCACGATCGCGTCCCCGATGACGCTGCCCCGGCCGGGCAGTACGGAGAGCAGCGCGGTGGGCAGTGCGGCCTCGGTGAGGGCCCGGTGGACGAGGCGGCCGAGCGCGAGGGCGACGAGCGGCGTCCATTCGGCGGGCTTGAGGAGGACGGCGTTGCCCGCGGCGAGTGCGGGGGCGAGCTTCTGGGCGTCACTGGCGATCGGTGAGTTCCAGGGGGTGATCGCGCCGACGACGCCGATGGGTTCGTGGACGCTCATCGTGACGTACGGGCCGCGGGACGGGGTGAGGGCGTCCTCGGCGGTCTCCAGGGCGGCGGCGGTGTAGCGGAAGGTGCCGGCGGCGCTGAGGACGAGGGCGTGGGTCTCGGTGCGGCATTTGCCGGTGTCGGCGGTCTGCAGGGCGGAGAGCCGGTCGGCGCTCTCCTCGACGAGGGCGGCGATGCGGTGCAGCAGCCGGGCGCGGAGGTGGGCGGGGAGCTCGCGCCAGGCGGGGTCCTGGGCGGCTCGGGCGGCCGCGGTGGCTGCCTCCTCGACGTCGTCGAGGGACGCGGCGTGCACGGTGGCGATGACCTGGCCGGTGGCCGGGTCGGCCGTCTCGATGAGGGCTCCACGGCCCTGGCGCCACTGCCCCGCGACCAACACCTGGTCGGCAAGCATCAGTTGGCCTCCTGCTGTCGAATGGGTTACCTCAGGACTAAAAAGCTAAGCCCTTAAGTAATTGACCGCAAGCCCCCTCGGAAAAAACTCTTTCGCCTCGAAGGTCTTGACGGCGTCCACCCCAGGGCGGATAAAACTTAAGCACTAAGAAGCTAGGCGCTTGCAGAGATCTCCCTGGGGACAGTGATCGTTTCCACCCGCTCACCCACCCCTGAGCCGGCTCCCCTCCCGTACGCTCGGCTCACTCCCCGCCCCCTCTGCAACCCGTACGCCTGGCTCCCCAACCGCTCCGGCCCCACGCGGAGCAGGAGGAACCCTGGATGAGCACCGACACCTCGAAGGACGCCGCACCGGGCCCACCGCCCGCCGGCACCACTCGCGCCGCCGTCGCAGCCCGCTTCGAGCGGCTGCCCCTCTCCCGCTGGCATGTCACCGTCCGGCTCATCGTGGGTGTCGTCACCTTCTTCGAGGCCTTCGACCAGCTGCTGATCGCCTACGCGCTGCCGGAGCTCCGCGACGAATGGCACCTGACCACGGGTGATGCCACCGCCGTCCTCACCGTCGGCTCGGTCGGCATGCTCGCCGGCGCCCTGCTGTCGGGGCGGCTGGCCGACCGCTACGGCCGGGTGAAGGTGATCGCGTACTGCGTGGCGGCCTCGGGCCTGGTGAGCCTGGCGCTGACCGCCTGCACCTCGCTCACCCCCTTTCTCGCGCTCCGCTTCCTCCAGGGGCTCGCGATCGGCGGGGAGGTGCCGGTGGCGGCGGCGTTCATCAGCGAGATCACCCGGAGCTTCAAGCGGGGCCGCTTCGTCCTGCTGTACGAGCTCGTCTTCCCGGCCGGCCTCACCGTCGGCGCCCTGGCAGCGGCCTGGGTGGTCCCGGCGGCCGGCTGGCGCGTGATGTTCGCGATCGCCGCCGTACCGGGCCTGCTGGCCTTCCTCGTCCAGCGCAGGGTCCCCGAGTCACCGCGCTGGCTGGCGGACCGGGGCCGGCTCGCGGAGGCCGAGGCGGTGATGGCCGGGATCGAGGCGAAGGTGTCGGCGGCGACGGGCCGGCCACTGCCCCCGCCGCTCCGGCCCACCCCGGAGGCGGTGCCGGAAGCGGCAGCGCAAGCGGCGGCCCCCACCCCGGCGGAACGCGCCGCGAACGGCATCCGCGGCCTGTTCACCGGCCGCTACCGGCGCCGCACGCTGGTCGTCGGCGCGATCTGGTTCACCGGCTACTTCGTCAACTACGGCGTGACGTCCTGGCTGCCCAGCATCTACAAGGACGAGTACGGCCTCGGCCTCTCCGACGCCCTGCTCTACTCCACCGTGACCTCGGTCGCCGGTCTGCTCGGCTGCCTGCTGGTCGCGCTGACGGTGGACGTCCTGGGCCGCCGCCGGATCTTCGCGATCTGCCTCGGCGCCTCGGCCGCGCTCCTGCTGACCCTCGCCGCGCTCGGCGCCCGCTCCCCCGCCCAGGTCCTGATCTGGACCTCCCTGTCGGCGGTCGGCTTCTTCGGCTCCAACATCTGCCTGTACCTGTACACGCCCGAGCTCTACCCGACCCGGATGCGCGCGCTGGGCTGCAGCGTCGGCGGCGCGGTCAACCGCCTGGGCGTGATCCTCGGCCCGATCCTGGTCGGCGTGGTCTACGCGGCGGGCGACAGCGTCGCGGCGGTGTTCGTGATGCTGGGGGCGGTCGCGGTAATCGGCGCGGTGGTGGCCGCGACCCTGGCCGAGGAGACGGCGAACCGCCCGCTGGAGGAGATCTCCCCCTGAGAAACGGGCGGTCGCGGCGGGGGGAGCCGCTCAGGCCCCCGCGCCGCCCGTCCCGTTCGCCGACTCCTCCGCGATGCGCTCGTGATGGCGGATGACCTCGGCCACGATGAAGTTCAGCAGCTTCTCGGCGAACGCGGGGTCCAGGTGCGCGCTCTCCGCCAGCTGCCGCAGCCGGGCGATCTGGCGGGACTCCCGGGCCTGATCGGCCGGGGGAAGCTGGTGGGCGGCCTTGAGGTGACCAACCTGCTGGGTGCACTTGAAGCGCTCGGCCAGCATATGGACGACTGCGGCGTCGATGTTGTCGATGCTCTCTCGCAGCCGGTTCAGCTCGGCGCCTACGGAATCGTCGATGTCGCTCGTGGTCATGGTCATCGAGCTTAGGGCCTTTCGTCTGGATCATGCTGGGCTCGCGGGGTCCGGCGCCGCACCTCGCGGCGTTGTCGTCACTCACCAACGGCTCCGCGTTGCCTCAATCCTCCGCCTTGCGATGCACGACACCGGACCCCGCTCCCCGATCCAGCCTGATCCAGACGAAAGACCCTGGAGCCTGTCCGGCGGAGCGGGCTACGGAGTGATCGTCGGCGGGTGGGCCGGGTCCGGCACCCGGTCGCTCCAGCCCCCCGGCACACTGCGCCCCTGCTGCTCACGGAAGCGGACCGGCGCGATGCCGACCCGGCGGGCGAACAGCCGGGAGAAGTACGCCGGATCGTCGTACCCGACCCGGCGGGCGACCGCCGCGACCGGCAGATCGCTGGTGGCCAGCAGCTCCTTGGCGCGGCCCAGCCGGATGCCGAGCAGGTAGTCCTTCGGGCTGCACCCCGCACCGCGCCGGACGGCCGTGCGCAGTTCGGCGGCGGTCATCCCGTGCCGGGCGGCGTGCTCGGCGACGGAGAGCGGCTGGAAGGCGTCCCGGGTCATGGCCTGGAGCACCGGGTCACCGTCGGGGCTGACATCGGCGCGGGCCCGGCGCAGCGCGACGAGCAGTTCGTGGACGGCGGCGCCCGTCTCCACCTCCAGGAGCGGGTTGCCGCGCCGCGCCGCCCGCACCATCCGGCCGATGGCGGCCCGTGGCGCCGCCGTGTCGGAGAGCGGGACGAGGGGGCGGTCCGGCTCGATGTAGCCGAGTTCGGTGTACGTGGTGGTGGCGGGGCCCGTGAAGTCGACGAAGCTCTCGTCCCAGCCGGTGGCGGGGTCGGCGCCGTAGTGGTGCGGGGTGCCCGGGGTGAGCCAGATCAGGCTGGGCGCGGTGACCGGGGTGCGCCGCCCGTCGGGCCCGGCGAACCACCCGCTGCCCGAGTTGATGACCACGGCGACGTGGTGGTCCAGGGTGCGGGGGCCGACGGTGGGCAGCGCGCCGTGCTGGAGGCCCACCCCCAGGCAGACCAGGCCGAGGCGGTGGTGGAGCGGGCTCGGCGTGAAGAAGCGCATCCAGGTGTGGTACATCGGCGTTCGCTCCCGGTTCTCGCTCCATGCCGCGACGCGGTGCGCCGCGACAGCCGTGTACTGCGACAGCGGTGTGCCGCCGCAGCCGTGTGCCGCTGCGTCCAAACAGCAATGATCTTTGTCCATGGACCGGCCGCACGCCAGGGGGTGAGGCTGGGTCGCGACATTCCTCCCGGGTTCGCCCGCTCCGTCACACGTGCCGCGTTCCGGCCGTACCCGGTCGCGGAGCACGGCGCCCCGGGACCGCCCGCACAGGAGAGAACGAGCACGATGGCTGACTTCACGGTGGGCGACGACGACCACTTCCGGCTCGACGGGCGGCCCGTGCGGCTGCTTTCGGGCGCCCTGCACTACTTCCGGGTGCACGAGGCACAGTGGGACCACCGGCTGTCGATGCTGCGGGCGATGGGCCTGAACTGTGTCGAGACGTACGTGCCGTGGAACCTCCACGAACCCCGGCCCGGCCGGTTCCGGGACGTGGCGGCGCTGGGCCGGTTCCTGGACGCGGCCCAGCGGGCCGGTCTCCGGGCGATCGTCCGGCCGGGTCCGTACATCTGCGCGGAGTGGGAGAACGGCGGTCTGCCGGTCTGGGTGACCGGGCGGTACGGCCGGCGGGTACGGACCCGCGACGCCGGCTACCTGGGCGCGGTACGGCGGTGGTTCGCCGAACTCCTGCCGCAGGTCGTGGAGCGGCAGATCGACCGCGGCGGCCCGGTGATCATGGTCCAGGCGGAGAACGAGTACGGCAGCTACGGCACCGACCAGGAGTACCTGCGGCAGGTGGCCGCGCTGCTCGTCGAACTCGGCGTGAGCGTGCCGCTGTTCACCTCCGACGGGCCGGAGGACCACATGCTCACGGGCGGTTCGGTGCCCGGCCTGCTGGCCACGGCCAACTTCGGGTCGGGCGCGCGCGAGGCGTTCCGGGTGCTCCGGCGCCACCAGGACAAGGGCCCGCTGATGTGCATGGAGTTCTGGTGCGGCTGGTTCGAGCACTGGGGTGCGCCGCCGGTCGTACGCGATCCGGCACAGGCCGCCGACGCGCTGCGGGAGATCCTGGAGTGCGGGGCGTCGGTCAACATCTACATGGCGCACGGCGGCACGAACTTCGGCGGCTGGGCGGGCGCCAACCGCTCGGGCCCGCTCCAGGACCAGCGGCTCCTGGGGACGGTGACGTCGTACGACTACGACGCGCCGGTCGACGAGTACGGGCGGGCCACCGAGAAGTTCCGGCGGTTCCGGGAGGTCCTCGCCCCCTACGCGGACGGGCCGCTCCCGGAGCTCCCGCCGGAGCCCGCCGGGCTCGCCGCGCCGCTGCGGGCCGCGCTGACCGGCTGGGCGCCCCTCAGCGACGTTCTGGAGGCGCTCGGGGACGAGGAGCAGCCGGAGTCCGGCGTTCCGCCCACGTTCGAGGAGCTGGGCGTCGACCGTGGCCTGGTGCGCTACCGGGTCGCCGTCCCGGGTCCCCGACGGCCGTACACCCTGGGCGTGTCGGGCCTGCGGGACCGGGCGGTGGTCTACGTGGACGGTGTCCGCGGAGGCGTCCTGAGCGAGGAGGACGGCTCCCTCGACGAGCCGGTGGCCGGGCCCGCCGAGGTGGAGCTCTGGGTCGAGTCGCTGGGCCGGGTCAACTACGGGCCGCGCCTCGGCGAGGCCAAGGGCATCACCGGAGGTGTGCTGCACGAGCGGCAGTTCCTGCACGGCGTACGGGCGCGGGCCCTGCGGCTCGACGCGTTCGAGGACGCGGCGGCGGTGGCCGCGGTCCCGTTCGTCCCGGTCGACGGGTCCGGGCGCGGCGGCCTGTACCGCGGCTCCTTCGAGCTCGCGGCGGCGGACGCGCGCGAGGCCGGGCACGCGGGCCTCGAACTGCCGGGCTGGACGCGCGGGTTCGTCTGGGTGAACGGGTTCTGCCTCGGCCGGTACTGGTCGACGGGCCCGCAGCGCACGCTGTACGTACCGGGTCCGGTGCTGCGGGAAGGGAGCAACGAGGTGTGGGTGCTGGAGCTGGAGGACGCGGGCGCGCCGTACGCGGAGCTGGGGCCGGGGCCGGCCTCGCGGACCGCTGCCGGCGTCCCGGAGGCGGCCGGCATCTGAGGGCCGCGCCGCTCTCCCGGGCCGCCCGGTGCCGCCCCCGCTACAGTGGGCGGCACCGAGTGGCGCGGACGGGGGTGAGGCATGAGCGACAGCCCCCACGGCAGCCCGGTCGTGCACGGCTTCCCGCACCTGGAGACCGTCCGGTCCGCGATCACCGCGCTGTACCGGCGGCTGTCGTACGACGGTGTGCACCGTTTCGCGCCGAGCCTGCTGCCCGTCGACGCCGCCTTCGCCGACTCGGACGACCTGCACCTCGGCGCGCAGCGCGTGGCGCGCGCGATGGTGCAGCACCTGCGGCTGCCGGATGCCCGCATGGTCGTGGCGTTCCGTGCGATGGAGCATGCCGGAAGCGTCGAACTCGCGGCCGGGCCCGAGTACTTCATCGAGCTCAACGACCGGTTCCGCACCCACCGCAGGGACATCGGCGCCGCGTTGTCGCACGAGGTCACCCATGTGCTGCTGCACCGGCTGGACCTGCAGTTCCCGGGTACCCGGGACAACGAGATTCTCACCGACACCGCTGCCGCCTATCTGGGGGCGGGCTGGCTGCTGCTCGACGCGTTCCGCGAGGATGCCACCTCCAGCCAGAAGCTCGGCTACCTCACCCCGGAGGAGTTCGGGTACGTACTGGCCAAGCGGGCACTCGCCTTCGACGAGGACCCCTCGCCCTGGTTCACCAGCCCGCAGGCCTACACGGCGTACACGAAGGGCCGGGCGCAGGCCCTGCGGGAGACTGTGCAGCCGCCGCTGACGGCGGCCGGCTGGGCGGGCCGGCGCCGGTACGCCAAGGACCGCCGGTACGCCCAGGACCATCCCGGTGCGGCCTCGGCCCCCGGCCCCGCGCCGCCGTACGTTTTCGAGACCGGGCGGGACGGGCTGCGGGTCGCGTTCGCGTGCCCGACCTGCCATCAGCGCAACCGGGTGCCGGTGCGCGGCCGGGTGCGGGCCAGGTGCGCGCTGTGCCGCACGGTGCTGGACTGCACTACCTGAGACGCCGGCACCCGTAACAGGCCTTGGCTCAAAAGGTATTACAGTCGAAATGTGACAGAAGATCCGATGACGCGGGTGTACCCGGCGGCGGGCGGGCAGAGCCTGTTCGACGCGGTGTACGAGGGCGAGGACGCCGTCGTACGGCTGCTCCGCGCCGGTGTGCCCGCCGAGTCGACCGACGAGGACGGGGCCAGCGCGCTCTACCTGGCGGCGGTCTCGGACCGGCCGGGCGTGGTGCGGCTGCTCCTCGCGGCCGGCGCCGATCCGGACCGGGCCTGCGGTCCGGAAGCGGGTGACCTGCCGATCTGCGGGGCGGCCTGCGGCGGTCACACCGAGGTGGCCGAGGCGCTGCTGTCGGCCGGGGCCCGGCCGGATCTGCGCGAGCAGTTCGGGTTCACGGCGCTGCGCTGGGCGGTGGGGCTCGGCCACGCGCGGACCGCCCGCGCCCTGCTCGCCCACGGCGCCGACCCCTGCCTGCCGGGGCCGGGCGGCGAGGCGCCGCTCCTCCTGGCCGCCCGCAGGGGCTCCCTGGAGACGGTGCGGGCGCTGCTGCACCACGGCGCGGGAGCACCGGACGGGGCCCTTGAGGAGGCGCTCGGCGAGGCGCGCCGCATGCTGGCCGTGGATCTGGAGCAGGAGATGCGCGGCGGGCTGCTCGACGCGTACGGGGACACCGACGCGCACCGCGTATCAGTGCGCCGCACCGTCGTCGACGGCGGCGAGACGCTGATCGTCGAGCTGGTCCGGGGCGACGGGGAGCCGTTCGCGGGCCAGGACCAGCAGACGGGGCACGGCGCGATCGCCACGCTCCTGGAGAGCGAGCTGGGGCTGCTCGCCCCGTTCGAGGAGCTGGCCCGCCGGGCGCTGCGCTCGGGCGGCCCGGACCTGGACAACTGGCAGTCCTCGGCGGAGGCGCTGCGTGAGCGCGGCGACGAGGAGACCCGGCAGGCGGCGGCCGCGTGGTGCGCGGCGGATGATCCGTTGCGCCGGGCGTTCGGCGCGGACGTGCTGGCGCGGCTCGGCTGACTCACGAATCCGCCCAGCACACGACAAGCCCGTCGCGCACAGACAAGCCCGTCCGGCGATTGAGGACGGACCCGACGCCCCGGGATCACCCGGGTGCCGCTCCGTCCCTCCAACCGCCGGACGGGCTGAAGAGCTACCGGCTACGCCGCGCGGCGGCCGCGCGCAGGGGCGCCGCTGCGGCCGGAGCCGCCCGAGCGGGCCGCGCCCCCGGTCCCGCTACCGGCGCCACCCGCGCCCCCGGCTCCGGATCCGCGCCGGCCACGCCCACGCGTCCCCGAGCGGAAACCGCCGCCCGTCCCCGCGCCCGAACCCCCGCCGGACCGCGTACGCGGCTTCGGCTGGGTCGGCTGCGGGATCTCGACCACGATGGCGATGCCCGACGGCTCGCGCGCGCCGGTGATCCGGGCGAGCTCCTCGTCGGTGGACTTGATCCGGGTGGTGCGCGGCGCGATGCCGGCGTCCTGCATCAGCCGGGTCATCTCCCGCTTCTCCTCGGGCAGCACCAGCGTGACGACGCTGCCGGACTCCCCGGCGCGCGCCGTGCGCCCGCCGCGGTGGAGGTAGTCCTTGTGGTCGGTGGGCGGGTCCACGTTGACGACCAGGTCGAGGTCGTCGACATGGATGCCGCGCGCCGCCACGTTCGTCGCGACGAGCGCGGTGACCTGGCCGTTCTTGAACTGGTCCAGGGTCCGGTTGCGCTGCGGCTGCGAGCGGCCGCCGTGCAGGGCCGCGGCGCGGACGCCGCTGGCGAGCAGCCGCTTGGCGAAGCGGTCGGCGGCACGCTTGGTGTCGACGAACATGATCACCCGGCCCTCGCGGGCGGCGATCTTCGTGGCGACGGCCTTCTTGTCGGTCTCGTCGAGCACGTGGAGCACGTGGTGCTCCATGGTGGTGACGGCGCCGGCGGACGGGTCGACCGAGTGCACGACGGGGTCGGTCAGGAACATCTTGACCAGCCGGTCGATGTTCTTGTCCAGGGTCGCGGAGAAGAGCATCCGCTGCCCGTCCGGCTCGACCTGCTTGAGCAGGGCGACGACCTGCGGCATGAAGCCCATGTCGGCCATCTGGTCGGCCTCGTCGAGGACGGTGATGGCGACCTGGTCGAGGCGGCAGTCGCCGCGTTCGATGAGGTCCTTGAGCCGGCCCGGCGTGGCGACGAGCACTTCGGCGCCCCGGCGCAGGGTGCCGGACTGCTTGCTGATCGACATCCCGCCGACGACCGTGGCCATCCGCAGGTTGACCGAGGTGGCGTAGGGGGTCAGCGCGTCGGTGACCTGCTGGGCGAGCTCGCGGGTCGGGACGAGGACGAGGACGAGCGGCGCCTTCGGCTCGGAGCGCCGTCCGGCGGTACGGGCGAGCAGCGCGAGGCCGAAGGCCAGGGTCTTGCCGGAGCCGGTACGGCCGCGGCCGAGGATGTCCCGGCCGGCGAGCGAGTTCGGCAGGGTGGCGCCCTGGATCGGGAAGGGGTCGGTGACGCCCTGCGCGGCAAGGGTTTTCAGCAGGGCGGCGGGCATGTCCAGCTCGGCGAACGCCTCGACGGCGGGCAGTGCGGGGGTCATGGTTTCGGGCAGGGCGAACTCACCCTGCGGCGGCGTGGCCTTGCGACGCGGCGACGCCTTGCCGGATCCCTTGCCGGAACCCTGTGCGGTTGCCTTTGCCTGGGCCGTGCCACGCCCCCTCGACGGGCGATTGCGGGCGGGACGGTCCTGACGTTCGGAGCGGGTCATACGGAATTGCCCTCCTGGGGATTCCTGGGAACTACGTGGGACTGCTGGGACTTTTCGGGGGCCCGCGCGGAATGCGGACACTGCACGCGGTGCGCGGGGGCCCGGGACACCCGGGGTGCTTCGTCGCACCCGGTGCGGGGCGCCGTTGGGCGCCCGGAGGTTACGTACTTCCCAGGGACAGCACAAGCCGGGACCCGCACCTTCACGGTGCGGGCCCCGGCTGCGAGGTACGCGTCCGGCAATTAGGCCGGGACGATGTTCTCCGCCTGCGGGCCCTTCTGGCCCTGCGTGACGTCGAAGGAGACCTTCTGGCCCTCCTGGAGCTCACGGAAGCCCTGGGTGGCAATGTTGGAGTAGTGGGCGAAGACGTCAGCGCCGCCGCCGTCCTGCTCGATGAAGCCGAAGCCCTTTTCCGAGTTGAACCACTTCACGGTTCCAGTAGCCATGTCATTCTCCTAAAACAGGTGCAGTGCCGGAAATCCGCACTTTACGAATTCCAAGTCGCCGCATTGAGCCCCACCCGGAGAAAGCCGGAAAACAATAAAGCGCCTGAGGAAGCATTCCCGTCAGGCGCACATAAAGTTCATGGGTACCAAAACTGCAACCGGACCACCGTAGCACGATCTGCCGACCAGCGGTGGGACACGCCACGCCGCCGGCCGGCTGTTTCCCGGGTGAACCCATGGGGCGCAAGGGCCGGAGCCGTTCGAAGATCGCCGAAGACTCCGGACGCCCCGGGCGCCGCGCCGCCTCAGCCGCGCACGGCGATCCCGTCCAGGACCATCGACAGGTACTGGCGGGCGATCTCCTCGGGGCTGTGCCGGCCGCCCGGCCGGTACCAGGACGCGGCGACCCAGACGGTGTCGCGGACGAACCGGTAGGTGAGCCGGATGTCCAGGTCGGCACGGAAGACCCGGTCGGCGACGCCGCGCTCCAGGGTGCCCAGCCAGGCCTTCTCGAACTTCTGCTGGGAGTCGACGAGGTACTGGAACTTCGGCTGCGCCGCCAGGTGCTGGGACTCCTTCTGGTAGATGGCGACGGCGGCGCGGTGCCGGTCGATCTCGCGGAAGGACTCGGTGACGAGCGCCTCGATGGTCTCCCTGGGGCCGAGCCCGGCTTCGAGTACCGCGTCATACCCCTCCCACAGCTCGTTCAGGAAGGTGGAGAGGATCTCGTCGACCATCGATTCCTTCGAATCGAAGTGGTAGTAGAGGCTGCCCGCGAGCATTCCGGCCGCGTCCGCGATCCGGCGGACGGTCGTGGCGTTGTATCCCTGCGCGGCGAACACCTCGGCGGCGATGGCGAGCAGCTCGCCGCGCCGCTCGGGGGAAGGCGTCGCCTGTGGCTTCTTCTTGGTAGGCACCCGCCCATTCTCCGCCCGGCCGTCTCCCCCGCCGTCATACGGGCGCCCGCCGACGGGATCTGGCCCTTCAGGAGATCTCGGCCAGGGTGGCCTCGTCGTTGCCCCGGCGGAAGGAGCGCAGCGGCTTCCCGGGCCGCCACACCCGGATGACCAGGGTGTCGCCGCCCTCGATACCGGTGTACATCACCTCGGTCAGCTCCAGCCGGAAGAGGTGGAAGGGCTGTGGCGGCACCACCTCCTCGATGAAGCGGGCCAGCACCGCGGGGTCGGTGACCTCCACCGCCCGGCCGGAGATCCGGGCGTCCCCGTCGGCCATCTCGGCGTCCGGGCC
The DNA here is from genome assembly GCF_043200175.1 of Streptomyces sp. NPDC048462. Lineage (NCBI taxonomy): Bacteria > Bacillati > Actinomycetota > Actinomycetes > Kitasatosporales > Streptomycetaceae > Streptomyces > Streptomyces sp. NPDC048462. The sequence continues at coordinate 53,661 of NZ_JBICXG010000019.1, read as the reverse complement.
GGGGTTGGCGTGCACGGCGAAGCGCGGGTCGCGGAGCAGGTCCAGCGCCTTGCGGGAGTTCGGCATCATGCCGAGGAAGGGCTCGTCCAGCCGGAACTCCACCTCCAGGCCGGTCACCCTGGGCGAACCGTCCTTGCGGATGGTCGCCAGGACGTGGTGCCTGTACTTCTCGAAGCGCTGCCGCACGGTGTCGGCGAAGTCGGGCTCCGCGGTCCGGAAATCTGCCCAGGAGTTCGATGTCATGAGTTCATCGAAACCCTTAATCCCGACATCCCCTGTCGGGATTGAGGCCGGATTTCGCCGGCGGCCGTCCCCGACCACCCGTTCGGCCGCCGTTCAGGCCGGCCCGGGTCCCGACAGCGTGATCAGCGCCGCGTACCCGTGCGTCCGCAGCACGCACGACGCCCGGCCGTGCAGCGACACCGCGTCGTATCGGCCGAGCACGGTGTCCGTACCGTCGACGACGGCGCTGTCATCCAGCGCCACGGCCAGTACCGCCCCGCCCTCGGGCGCCGTCAGCCGCAGGGTGCCGCGTACGACCGCCACCTCGGCCCGCGCACGGTCCCTGCGGTACATCACGTTGAGGTTGAGCACCGGACCCGCCAGCAGCCGTCCGTCGGTCGCCACGTCGCCCGGGAAGCCGTGGGGCCAGTACGGCTCGTCGACGATGTGGTGCTCACCGTCCACCATGAGGTCCATCCCGGCCCCCTCCACCACGGTCAGGGTGCGGTCCACGCCGGGGAACGCGGAGAACGGCCCGTCCTCGGTGACGTCCGCGAGGCTGACCCGCCAGTCGAAGCCGCCGCCGTCCCGGCCGGGCGACGCGGCGATCTCGCGGGTGACTCCCCCGCCGTTCTTCCAGGGGGCCGGGGCCCGGCCCGCCGCGCGCAGGATTCGGAACGCCTCAGAGGTCATGCGGATGCTCCGGTTCGACGGGGGCAGGGACGACGAGCCTACGGCCCGGGGCCTGCTGGAACCGGCTCCCCGGGGGTTCGCTATCTTGATCGCCGCCGCCCCCACCGGCCGCTCTTGCCCGTTCACCGATGAAGGAGCCGGCCATGGAGGCCGCCATCACCACGTGCTACCGCCATCCCGCGTACGAGACGTATGTGAGCTGCACCCGCTGCGAGCGCTTCATCTGCCCGGACTGCATGCGCGAGGCGGCGGTCGGCCACCACTGCGTGGAGTGCGTGAAGGAGGGGCGGCGCTCCGTCCGGCAGGCGCGGACGGTATTCGGCGGGTCGGTGGCCCGGACCGCGGTTCCGCTCGTCACCTGCGTACTGATGGGCCTGAACATCCTGGTGTACCTGGCCGAGCTGGTGCGCCCGGGCATCGTGGACCGGTTCGGGATGACGGGTGCGGAGCTGACCGGTCCGGACGGGGTCCGGTACGTCTACGAGAGCGGCGGCATCCCCGGCTTCGACGTGAGCGGGGTGGTGGGCGGTGAGTGGTACCGGCTGCTGACCGGCGCCTTCCTGCACCTGCCGCCCGGCGACTCCGCCCTCGGCCCGGTGCCGTTCGGGGTGCTGCACATCGCCTTCAACATGTACGCGCTGTGGAACCTGGGCCGGGTCGTCGAGGAGCAGCTGGGCCGGGTCCGCTTCCTGGCGCTGTACCTGCTGTCCGCGCTGGGCGGTTCGGTGCTGGTGTACCTGATCGCGCCGCTGGACACCGCGGTGGGCGCCTCGGGTGCGGTCTTCGGGCTCGCGGCGGCCTTCTACGTCATCAGCCGGCGGCTGGGCCGGGACATGCGCGCGGTGAACCGGTTCCTGGCCGGGTTCCTGGTGTGGATGGTGGTCTCCGCCGGGTTCACCTCGTGGCAGGGCCATCTGGGCGGGCTGCTGACCGGTGCGCTCGTCACGGTCGTCTACGCGTACGCCCCGGCGGAGCGCCGTACGGCGGTCCAGGCCGCCGGGTGCGTGGTGCTGTCCGCGGTGCTGGTGCTGCTGGTGGTGCTCAAGACCTCGGCGCTGACGGGCTGAGCCTGCCGCGCGCCCGCCCCGGGATGCGCCACGGCGCCTGCCGAATCGTCCGGTCGGGGACGGGCAGGCGCCGCGTTCAGTTCCGTACGCCGTTGTACGGGACGTCTGTGTGCCGTGATCAGACCATCATGGAACGGTCCGTCGGGCGGATCGGGGCCGGCAGCGCGCTGGCCCCGGTCAGGAAACGGTCCACGCCGCGTGCCGCGGAGCGGCCCTCGGCGATGGCCCACACGATGAGGGACTGGCCGCGGCCGGCGTCACCGGCGACGAAGACGCCGTCGACGTTCGTAGCGTACTGGTCGTCGCGGGCGACGTTGCCACGGGCATCCAGTTCCAGGCCGAACTGCTGGACCAGACCATTGGCCTGGTCGGTGCCGGTGAAGCCCATGGCGAGGGTGACCAGCTGTGCGGGGATCACGCGCTCGGTGCCGGTCTTCTGCTCCAGCTTGCCGTCCTTGAACTCCACCTCGATGAGGTGGAGCGACTGGACGTTGCCGTCCTCGTCGCCCTCGAAGTGGGTGGTGGAGACGGCGTAGATCCGCTCGCCGCCCTCCTCGTGCGCGGAGGTGACCTTGTAGAGCATCGGGAAGGTCGGCCACGGCTGGCTGGCGTTCCGGTCCTCGCCCGGCCGGGGCATGATCTCCAGCTGGGTGACGGAGAGCGCGCCCTGCCGGTGGGCGGTGCCGACGCAGTCGGCGCCGGTGTCGCCGCCGCCGATGACGACGACGTGCTTGCCCTCGGCGGTGATCGGGGAGACCGTCAGGTCGCCCTCCTGCACCTTGTTGGCGAGCGGCAGGTACTCCATCGCGAAGTGCACACCGTTCAGCTCACGGCCCGGGACGGGCAGGTCGCGGGAGACGGTGGCACCGGCGGCGATGACGACGGCGTCGTAACGGCGGCGCAGCTTCGCGGCGTCGACGTCCTTGCCGACCTCGGTCTCGGTGCGGAACTTGGTGCCCTCCGCGCGCATCTGCTCGATGCGGCGGTTGATGTGCGACTTCTCCATCTTGAACTCGGGGATGCCGTACCGCAGGAGTCCCCCGATGCGGTCCGCGCGCTCGTAGACGGCGACCGTGTGGCCGGCCCGGGTCAGCTGCTGGGCGGCGGCGAGTCCGGCCGGGCCGGAGCCGATGACGGCGACGGTCTTGCCGGAGAGGCGCTCGGGCGGCTGCGGCGTGACGTCGCCCCGGTCCCACGCCTGGTCGATGATGGAGACTTCGACGTTCTTGATGGTGACGGCCGGCTGGTTGATGCCGAGCACGCACGCCGACTCGCACGGGGCGGGGCAGAGCCGCCCGGTGAACTCCGGGAAGTTGTTCGTGGCGTGCAGCCGCTCGGACGCGGCGGTCCAGTCCTCGCGGTAGGCGTAGTCGTTCCACTCGGGGATGAGGTTTCCGAGCGGGCAGCCCTGGTGGCAGAACGGAATGCCGCAGTCCATGCAGCGGCCGGCCTGCTTGCTGATGATCGGGAGCAGCGAGCCCGGAACGTAGACCTCGTTCCAGTCCTTGACGCGCTCGTCGACGGGGCGGGTCTGGGCGACCTCGCGGCCGGTGGTCAGGAAGCCCTTGGGGTCAGCCATTGGTCGCCGCCTCCATCATCTTCTCGGTGGTCTCCTGCTCGGAGAGACCGGCGAGCTCAGCGGCGTCCTTGGCGGCGAGCACTGCCTTGTAGGTGGACGGGATGATCTTGCTGAAGCGGGTCACGGCGGTGTCCCACTCGGCGAGGAGCTTCTCGGCGACCGTGGATCCGGTCTCCTCCTGGTGGCGGCGCACGACATCGTGCAGCCACTGCCGGTCGGTGTCGGAGAGCTCCTCGACCGCGCCGAGGTTGCCGGCGTTGACGTGGTCGGGCTTCAGGTCGATGACGTAGGCGACGCCGCCGGACATGCCGGCCGCGAAGTTGCGCCCGGTCTCACCGAGCACGACGGCCTGTCCGCCGGTCATGTACTCGCAGCCGTGGTCTCCCACGCCTTCCGAGACGACCGTGGCGCCGGAGTTGCGGACGCAGAAGCGCTCGCCGGTGCGGCCGCGCAGGAACAGCTCGCCGCCGGTGGCGCCGTAGGCGATGGTGTTGCCCGCGATGGTGGAGTACTCCGCGAGGTGGTCGGCGCCCCGGTCCGGGCGGACGATGACGCGGCCGCCGGAGAGGCCCTTGCCGACGTAGTCGTTGGCGTCGCCCTCCAGGCGCAGCGTGACACCGCCGGGGAGGAAGGCACCGAAGGACTGGCCGGCGGAGCCGGTGAAGGTGATGTCGATGGTGTCCTCGGGCAGACCCGCACCGCCGAACTTCTTCGTGACCTCGTGGCCGAGCATGGTGCCGACGGTCCGGTTGATGTTGCGGATCGCGATCTGCGCGCGGACCGGCTGGGCGGCCTCGGCGCTGTCGGCCTTCAGCGCGTCGGAGGCGAGCTTGATCAGCTCGTTGTCCAGCGCCTTGTCCAGCCCGTGGTCCTGCTCCGCGATCTGGTGGCGGACGGCGCCGTCGGCCAGCTCGGGGACGTGGAACAGCGGGGCCAGGTCGAGGCCCTGCGCCTTCCAGTGCGTGACCGCCCGGTCGGTGTCGAGCAGCTCGGCGTGGCCGACGGCCTCCTCGATCGTACGGAAGCCGAGCTCGGCGAGGATCTCGCGGACTTCCTGGGCGATGAACTCGAAGAAGTTGACGATGTACTCGGCCTTGCCGGAGAAGCGGTCCCGCAGGACCGGGTTCTGGGTGGCGATGCCGACGGGGCAGGTGTCCAGGTGGCAGACGCGCATCATGACGCAGCCGGAGACGACGAGGGGCGCGGTCGCGAAGCCGAACTCCTCGGCGCCCAGCAGTGCGGCGATGACGACGTCGCGGCCGGTCTTGAGCTGGCCGTCGGTCTGCACGACGATGCGGTCGCGCAGGCCGTTGAGCAGCAGCGTCTGCTGGGTCTCGGCGAGGCCGAGCTCCCAGGGGCCGCCCGCGTGCTTGAGCGAGGTGAGCGGGGAGGCGCCCGTTCCGCCGTCGTGGCCGGAGATGAGCACGACGTCCGCGTGTGCCTTGGAGACACCGGCGGCGACCGTGCCGACGCCGACCTCGGAGACCAGCTTCACGTGGATGCGGGCCGCCGGGTTGGCGTTCTTGAGGTCGTGGATCAGCTGAGCCAGGTCCTCGATGGAGTAGATGTCGTGGTGCGGCGGCGGGGAGATCAGACCGACGCCGGGGGTGGAGTGGCGGGTCTTGGCGACCCACGGGTAGACCTTGTGGCCGGGCAGCTGGCCGCCCTCGCCGGGCTTGGCGCCCTGCGCCATCTTGATCTGGATGTCGTCCGCGTTGACCAGGTACTCGCTGGTGACACCGAAGCGGCCGGAGGCGACCTGCTTGATGGAGGAGCGGCGCGCCGGGTCGTAGAGCCGGTCGGCGTCCTCGCCGCCCTCACCGGTGTTGGACTTGCCGCCCAGCTGGTTCATGGCGATGGCGAGGGTCTCGTGCGCCTCGCGGGAGATCGAGCCGTAGGACATGGCGCCGGTCGAGAAGCGCTTGACGAGGTCGGAGACGGACTCGACCTCGTCGATGTCGATGGCCTCGCGGTCCGAGGTGAAGCCGAACAGGCCGCGCAGCGTCATCAGGCGCTCGGACTGCTCGTTCACCCGGCCCGTGTACTGCTTGAAGATGTCGTAGCGGCGGTTGCGGGTGGCGTGCTGGAGGCGGAAGACCGTGTCCGGGTCGAACAGGTGCGGTTCGCCCTCGCGGCGCCACTGGTACTCGCCGCCGATCTCCAGCGCGCGGTGCGAGGCGGAGATGCCGGTGGCCGGGTAGCCCTTGGCGTGCCGGGCGGCGACCTCCTTGGCGACGATGTCGAGTCCGGCGCCGCCGATCTTGGTGGCGGTGCCGTTGAAGTACTGGGCGACGAATTCCTCGTCCAGGCCGACGGCCTCGAAGACCTGGGCGCCGCGGTAGGAGGCGACGGTGGAGATGCCCATCTTGGACATCACCTTCAGGACGCCCTTGCCCAGTGCGTAGATGAGGTTGCGGATGGCCTGCTCGGCCTCGATGCCCTCGATGAAGGTGCCGGCCCGGACCAGGTCCTCGACGGACTCCATGGCCAGGTACGGGTTGACCGCGGCGGCGCCGAAGCCGATCAGCAGCGCGACGTGGTGGACCTCGCGGACGTCACCGGCCTCGACCAGCAGGCCCACCTGGGTGCGCTGCTTGGTGCGGATGAGGTGGTGGTGGACGGCCGAGGTGAGCAGCAGCGAGGGGATCGGCGCGTGCTCGGCGTCGGAGTGCCGGTCGGACAGGACGATGAGGCGGGCGCCGTCCTCTATGGCGGCGTCGACCTCCGTACAGATCTCGTCGATCCGCGCGGCGAGCGACTCGCCGCCGCCGCCGACCCGGTAGAGGCCGGAGAGCGTGGCGGCCTTCATGCCCGGCATGTCGCCGTCGGCGTTGATGTGTATGAGCTTGGCCAGCTCGTCGTTGTCGATCACCGGGAACGGCAGCGTGACGCTGCGGCAGGCCGCGGCGGTCGGCTCCAGGATGTTGCCGGCCGGGCCGAGCGTGGAGCGCAGCGAGGTGACGAGCTCCTCGCGGATGGCGTCCAGCGGCGGGTTGGTGACCTGGGCGAACAGCTGGGTGAAGTAGTCGAAGAGCAGCCGGGGCCGGGCGGACAGCGCGGCGATCGGCGAGTCGGTGCCCATGGAGCCGAGCGGTTCGCCGGCGGTGCGGGCCATCGGGGCGAGGATGACGCGGAGCTCTTCCTCGGTGTAGCCGAAGGTCTGCTGGCGGCGGGTGACGGAGGCGTGCGTGTGCACGATGTGCTCCCGCTCGGGGAGGTCCTCCAGCTCGATCTCGCCGGTCTCCAGCCACTCCTGGTAGGGCTGCTCGGCGGCGAGGGACGCCTTGATCTCGTCGTCCTCGATGATGCGGTGCTCGGCGGTGTCGACGAGGAACATCTTGCCGGGCTGCAGGCGGCCCTTGCGGACGACCTTGGCGGGGTCGATGTCCAGGACGCCGACCTCGGAGGACAGCACGACGAGTCCGTCGTCGGTGACCCAGTAGCGGCCCGGGCGCAGACCGTTGCGGTCGAGGACCGCGCCGACCTGGACGCCGTCGGTGAAGGTGACGCAGGCCGGGCCGTCCCAGGGCTCCATCATCGTGGAGTGGTACTGGTAGAAGGCGCGCCGGGCCGGGTCCATGGAGTCGTGGTTCTCCCACGCCTCGGGGACCATCATCAGCACCGAGTGCGGCAGCGAGCGGCCGCCGAGGTGGAGCAGCTCCAGGACCTCGTCGAAGGAGGCCGAGTCGGAGGCGTCCGGAGTGCAGACGGGGAAGATCCGGTCCAGCTGCTCCGTACCGAAGAGGCTGGAGGCGAGCTGGGACTCGCGGGCCTTCATCCAGTTGCGGTTGCCCTTGACCGTGTTGATCTCGCCGTTGTGCGCGACGAAGCGGTACGGGTGGGCGAGCGGCCAGCTCGGGAAGGTGTTGGTGGAGAAGCGCGAGTGGACCAGCGCGACCGTGGTGGCGAACCGGGCGTCGGAGAGGTCCGGGAAGAACGGCTCCAGCTGCCCGGTGGTGAGCATTCCCTTGTAGACGACCGTGCGGGCGGAGAGCGACGGGAAGTAGACCCCGGTCTCACGCTCGGCGCGCTTGCGCAGCACGAAGGCCTTGCGGTCCAGGACGATGCCGCTGCTCTCGCCGTCCGCGACGAAGAGCTGGCGGAACTCGGGCATGGTGGCGCGGGCGCCCTTGCCGAGGATGTCGGGGGTGACCGGGACGTCGCGCCAGCCGAGGACCTTCAGGCCCTCTTCGGCGGCGATCTTCTCAAGACCCTTGACGGCCGCTGTGGAGTCGTCCGCGGGCAGGAACGCGATGCCGACGGCGTAGGCGCCGGCCTCGGGGAGGTCGAAGGGGACCTCTGCGCGCAGGAAGGCGTCCGGTACCTGGAGCAGGATTCCGGCTCCGTCACCGGAGTCGGGCTCGGATCCGGTGGCGCCGCGGTGTTCGAGGTTGCGCAGTACGGTCAGCGCCTGCTCGACCAGCTCGTGGCCGGCCACACCGGTGAGTGTGGCCACGAACCCGACACCACAGGCGTCGTGCTCGTTGCGGGGGTCGTAGAGCCCCTGCTGGGCGGGGCGACCGTCCATGGGCGACCAGGCGTCGGTGCGCATCGGCTCTCCCGTCGTCGTCGTGGCATATGAGCAGCCGAGGGACGACGTTGGCCCTCTGCGAAATTTCGTGCAGATTACATGATGGGACGCTTCTCAAGAAGCGGATAGCTCGTTCCAACATACGGACACCGCGGATGGCGGTGGAGGGGGTCGCAGTCGGAGGATCGGCGCCCGGGAGACCGCAGAGAGCAGGCGTCGTTGCCTGCGGTGTCTACGGCTCATGCCCGGCGGAAGCGCAAACGAAACCGCCGGGTAACGACTACTTATGTGTAGTCCTGCATAGAGTCTCATTTTACGTCGCGCGGGACCGTTCTGCCCAGTGACGGTGATCAGGACGTACGTCACACAGATGGCGCACACGTTACGGGCCGGGATCGTGGTTCCGATCCCGGCCCGTGGCGTGTGCGCGGGCGGCTCAGCCGCCGACGGCGACGCCGAAGAGCATGCCCAGGCCGTAGGTGAGCGCGGCCGCCGCGCCGCCGAGCACCAGCTGGCGCAGTCCGCTGAACCACCAGCTGCGGGCCGTGACCCGGGCCACCACCGCGCCGCAGCCGAAGAGGCCGATCAGGGCCAGCAGCACGGCCGGCCACAGCGCGTCCGCGCCGAGCAGGTAGGGCAGCAGCGGCAGCAGGGCGCCCATCGCGAAGGCGCCGAACGAGGAGACGGCGGCGACGAGCGGCGAGGGCAGGTCGCCCGGGTCGATGCCGAGCTCCTCGCGGGCGTGGATCTCCAGGGCCTGCTCCGGGTCGCGCGACAGCTGCCGGGCGACCTCGCGGGCGAGGGCGGACTCGACGCCCCGGGACTCGTAGAGCGCGGCGAGCTCCCGCTCCTCGTCCAGCGGGTGCTTGCGCAGCTCCCGCCGCTCGACGTCGAGTTCGGCCTCCACCAGCTCACGCTGCGAGGCGACGGAGGTGTACTCGCCGGCCGCCATCGAGAAGGCACCGGCGGCCAGGCCCGCCAGCCCGGTGATCACGATCGTGCGGTGCGAGACGTCACCGCCCGCGACCCCGGTCATCAGGGCGAGGTTCGAGACGAGACCGTCCATGGCGCCGAACACCGCGGGCCGCAGCCAGCCACCGTTCACATCGCGATGGGTGTGGTTGTCCCGGTGCGCCTCGTGCAGTACGGCGTCGGTCTCGATGATGGACACAGCTCTCCCCTTCTCCCGGAGCGGTGTTCAGCCGCTCCGACCCCGTTCGACACCCTCGAAAGTACGCACGAAAAATGGCTCCCGCCAGCAAGGAAGGCCGTACTTACCACTGTCCGTGACCAGGTAGGTACGGCTTGCCTTGCTGTCCGAAGGCCGTCATCCGAGTGGCCCTTTTGTTGTGATTAACGGCCTCTGTCCTGTCTCCGCGTGGCACAGATCCCACAGGTACGAGAACTGGCTCGGTACGAGCGAAGGGTCGACGCGATGGAGCTGATCGCAGGAAATCCGGCAGCGCCGCGGACGGACGGCACGCGGGCGGCGGTACGCGGGGCACCGGCCCCCGGCGAAACGGTCCGGGGCGGACCGGCCGACCGGGCCAGGGGCTCGCTGCTCGGCCTCGCGGTCGGCGACGCGCTTGGCGCCCCCGCGGAGAACATGCGGCCCTCCGAGATCCGCCGCCGCTGGGGCCGGATCGAGGGCTTCGTGAGCGACGACCCGGCGGGCACCGACGACACCGAGTACGCGATCTTCTCCGGGCTGCTGCTGGCCCGGCACGGCTCGGCGCTCACCGTGACCCACGTCGAGCGGGCCTGGCGGCTGTGGATCGCGGACCTGGACGAGGGGCCGTTCCGGGGTGCCGGTTTCAGCGAGCGCGGCACGCTGGAGAACCTGCGCCGGGGACTGGCCGCCCCGATCTCCGCCCAGCACCGCCACGCCTGGAGCGACGGGCTGGCGATGCGGGCGGCGCCGTTCGGCGTCTTCGCGGCGGGCCGGCCCGCCGAGGCGGCCCGGCTGGTCGCGGTGGACGGCCGGGTCAGCCACGAGGGCGAGGGCATCTACGGCGGCCAGGCGGTGGCGGCCGGGGTCGCGGCCGCCATGACGGGCTCCGGGGTCACCTCCGTGATCGCCGCCGCGCTCTCCGTCGTACCGATGGACTCCTGGACGGCGCGTTCGCTGCGCCGCGCGGTGACCGCCGCCCAGCGCCCGTACCCCGACCGGCTTTCCATGGAACGCGCGGTGCGCTCGGCCGTCGTCGTCGGCGGCTACCCCTGGACGGACCTGGCCCCCGAGGCGGTCGGGCTGGCCTTCGGGGCGTTCGCCGCGGCGCGCGGCGACTTCCGCACGGCGGTGCTGACCGCGGTCAACATGGGCCGCGACGCCGACACGACGGCCGCGGTGGCGGGCGCGCTGGCCGGGGCGCTGCACGGGGCCTCGGCCATCCCCGCGCACTGGGCCGAGGCGATCGGCCCGGTCCGGGGCAGCTGCCTCCCCTCGATGCGCGGCTACCACGTCCTGGACATCGCGGAACTGCTCACCCCGGCCGATCCGGACGAACAGCGGCTCCCGGACCACGGCCACGGCCCCGGCGACGGGGCGCCCCCGCCCGGTGGGAGCGCCGGCGACGACGCCGGCCACCGGGACCTCCGCACCGGCGCACCGGCGGTGCGGCCATGACCGCCACCACCCGCCGCGCCCGGATCGAGGGGCTGCTGCTCGGGCTGGCCGCCGGGGACGCCGCCGGATGGCCGGCCGCACGGCACCGGGCGGCCCGGATGCCGGAGTGGACCCGTCGCCTCACCCGCGAGCTGGACACCTTCGCCGAGCAGAACGCGACCACCACCCTGCCCGTCCCCATCGCCCTCAACCAGCCGCCCGAGCCGCTGCGGCTCGGCCCGTCCGACGACGCCGAATGGGCGGCGTTCGCGGCCGGGACCGTACTGACCTCGGCGGCGGGACCGCTGCACGGCCTCTCCCCCGGGAGCCGGATGCGGGCCGCGGTGGACGTCGCCTGGAACGCGCTGGCCGCCGAGGTGGCCGCGGCCGCCGCACGGGCGCCCGAGGTCGAGTCGGCGGTGCTGCCGCTGCGGGCCCGGATCTCGGTCCGGGCCGGGCTCGGCAACCTCGCCGCCGGACTGCGCCCGCCCGCCACCGGCCACGACAACCCGCACTACTTCGACGACGCGGCCTGTGTGCGGGCCGCCGTCCTGGCCGTCGTCCACCCCGGCGACCCGGCGGCCGCGGCCGATCTCGCGGAGTTCGACGCGCGCTACACCCAGGACGGCGACGGGGTGCACGGTGCGCGGGCGACGGCGGCCGCGATCGCGGCGGCGCTCGGCGGGGCCGACGTGGACACGGCGGTGAACGCCGCGCTGGCCCAGCTCCCCGAGGGCACCGAGATCGCCCGCAACGCCACCCACGCGGTCCGGATCGCCCGCGACTTCGCCGGCGAGGCGGCCGGCGCCTTCGCCCTCGTCCCGGTGCTGGAGCACCAGATCGTGGACCACGTCTACAGCTACGGGATCGCCGCGGCCGAGACCGTCCCGGTCGCCCTCGCCCTGGCGACCGCGGCCCGCGGCGAGATCGCGCAGGCCGTACCGTCCGCCGCCTGCCTGTCCCGGGTCGCCGATTCGGCGCCGGCCCTGGCCGGTGCGCTGACGGGCGCGCTCGGCGGCATCGCCACCGTGCCGGACGGCTGGCGCGAGGCCTGCCGCACCCTGGCGGGGTGCGCGCTGCCCCGTTTCGCGGGCACCGATCTGATGGAACTCGCCGGGCTGCTGGCAGACACGGAACCGGCACCCTCGGGTGGACAATTCGGACATGACATCCACAGCGCCGACGGCGCCCACGAGGTCCGCACCGCCCACCACACCCACGGCGCCCACTCTCGATGAACGCATCGCGGGCGCGCTCGTCGGCGCCGCCGTCGGCGACGCGCTCGGCGGCCCGGTCGAGGGACGGCCCCCCGAGCAGATCGTGGCCCGCCACGGCGGGCGGATCACCGGCGTCGTCGGCCCCTGGGACGGCGACGACTGGCGCACCGCCCGCCCCATCGCCCCGTACCACAAGGGCGACGGGCACGTCACCGACGACACCCTGATGACCCATGCGCTGGTCCGGGTGTACGGGAAGGTGCGCGGCCACCTCGACGCGTACTCGGTCGCCGAGCACCTCGTGCCGGAGCTGATCTCGAACCCCCGCTGGATTCCGGAGCTGGAGGCCGAGGCGCTGCCGCTCCAGCGGATCTTCCTCGCCGAGAAGTGGATCGTCGCCCGGCTGCACTACGGCCACGTCGACCCGCGCGAGGCGGGCTCCGGAAACATCGTCAACTGCGGTGCCGCGATGTACATGGCGCCGGTCGGTCTGGTGAACGCCGCCCATCCGCAGGCCGCTTACGCCGAGGCGCTGGACGTCGCGGGCGCCCACCAGTCCTCGTACGGCAGGGAGGCGGCCGGGGTCTTCGCGGCCGCCGTCGCCGCCGCCTGCGCACCCGGGGCCACGCCCGCCTCGGTCGTCGAGACCTGCCTGTCGCTCGCCAAGGACGGCACCCGGTCCGCCATCGAGGCGGTGTGCGAAACAGCGTCCGGGTACCGCGACTTCGAGTCCGCCCTCGCCCCGCTGCGGGAGGCCGTCGCGCCCTTCGACACCGTCGGCCCCGACTACCGGGCCCCCTCGCTCGGCGCCCGGCGCCCGTCCCGGCTGCACGCCATCGAGGAACTCCCCGTCGCGCTCGGCATGCTGCTCGTCGGGGACGGGGACTACCGGCGCACCGTCCTGGGGTCGGTCAACTACGGGCGGGACTGCGACTCCATCGCCACCATGAGCGGCGCCGTCGCGGGCGCGCTGCACGGCGAGCGCGCGATCCCCGCCGACTGGGTGAGCACGGTCGGCGCGGCCAGCCGCCTCGATCTGCACGCCCCGGCCCGGACCCTGGCGGCGGTCGCCCGCGAGGTGTTCGCGCACGACACGGCCGGCCGCCGCAGCCACGAGAGCGCCTTCGCCGCGCTGGCGGGCACACCGTGACCGCCACCGTGCGGGCCACCTGGGTGCAGCCGGAGGACCTGGTCGGGCACGAGCTGCGGCAGGCCGCCGAGGACGGGCGCGACGCCCGGGACATCGAGCGCCGGTGGTACGAGGCCGGCGGATCGCCCGCCCCGGACCGCGCGGGTGCCTCCGAGCACCCCGCCCCACCGGAACTGCGCGCGGTCGCCGGGCGCCTGCTGGACGAACTCGCCCTGCTGGAATCGCCGTTGTCCGACGACGAGCCGACCGCTCTGGACGCGATCCGGTCCGCCTGCCCGCACTGGCCGCTCTCCCGCGCGGCCCCCTGCGGCGTGGACCGCGAGCGGCTGCACGCGGCCTGGCTGGGCCGGGCGGCGGGCTGCCTGCTCGGGAAGCCGGTCGAGAAGCTGCCGCTGGAGGGCATCCGCGCGCTGGCCCGCGCCACCGGGAACTGGCCGCTGAACACCTGGTTCACCGCCAAGGGGCTGCCGCCCGCGCTGGCCGCCACCTACCCCTGGAACCGGCGCTCCGCGACCACCTCGCTCGCGGAGAACATCGACGGGATGCCGGAGGACGACGACCTCAACCACCCCCTCCTCACCCTGCTGCTGCTCCGGCGCCACGGCCGCTCGTTCACCACCTCCGACCTCGCCCGCCTCTGGCTGGACGAGCTGCCGGCGGGCCGGACGTTCACCGCCGAGCGGGTCGCGTACCGCAATCTGCTGGACGGCGTCGAGCCGCCGGACACCGCCCGGTACCGCAACCCGTTCCGGGAGTGGATCGGCGCGCAGATCCGGGCCGACGTGCACGGCTGGACCCACCCCGGCGACCCGGCCGGGGCGGCGGAGCAGGCCCACCGGGACGCGGTCCTCACGCACACCGGGAACGGTGTGTACGGCGCCATGTTCACCGCCGCCGCACTGGCCGAGGCGGCCGGCGGCGAGGCCGACGTGCACGGCTGTCTGGCCGCCGGGCTCCGGGTCGTACCACCGCGCTCGCGGTTCGCCCGCGCGGTACGGGACGGGATCGCCGCCGCCCACGACGCGGCCGGCTTCGACACCGTCGTCGACCGCCTCCACGACACCTACGGCCGATACCACTGGGTGCACGTACTGCCCAACGCGGCACTGCTCGCCGCCGCGCTCACCCATGCCGACGGCGACTTCTCCGGCTCCGTCTGCCGTGCGGTGTCCGGCGGCTGGGACACCGACTCCAACGGGGCGACCGCCGGTTCGCTCGCCGGACTGCTGGCCGGACGGCCCGGGGCGCTGCCCGACCGGTGGACCACCCCGCTGAAGAACCGTCTCGCCACGTCCGTACCCGGTTTCGACTCGGTCGGCTTCGACACCCTCGCCGACCTGACCCACCGGCTCACCCACCAGGAGGCAGTGTGCCCATGACCAGAGTCGCGGTGCTCGGCAGCACCAATATGGACCTCGTGGCCTACGTCGACCGGGCCCCGGAGCGCGGACAGACCGTCACCGGAACGGAGTTCCGCACCGTCCCGGGCGGCAAGGGCGCCAACCAGGCCGTCGCCGCCGCCCGCGCGGGCGGCGACGTGATGATGATCGGCGCCGTCGGCGACGACGAGTACGGCCTCCGGCTGCGGGAGAACCTGGAGCACTCGGGCGTCGACACCGATCTGCTGCACACCGCAGAGGGCCCCAGCGGTACCGCGCACATCGTGGTGGACGCCAAGGGCTCCAACGCCATCGTCGTCATCCCCGGCGCGAACGGCGCCGTCACCGCGCTCGGTCCGGGCGAGATCGCCGCCGTCGCGGAGGCCGACCTGCTGCTGCTCCAGCTGGAGCTGCCGATGTCCGCCGTGATCGAGGGTGCGCGAGCCGGTCACGCCCAGGGCGTACGGGTGCTCCTCACCCCGTCCCCCGTACAGGAACTTCCCGACGAACTCCTGGACTGCGTCGACCTGCTGATCCCCAATGAGCACGAGGCGGCCGAGCTGTCCGGGCACGCCGAACCGCACGCGGCGGCGGAGGTACTGCTCAGCCAGGTGCCCGCGGTCCTGATCACGCTCGGCTCGAAGGGCTGCCTGTACGCGGCCCGGGGCAGCACGGCCGTCCACTTCCCCGCCCCCGACGTCCACGCCGTCGACACCACCGGCGCCGGCGACACCTTCGTCGGCACGCTCGCGGTGGCGATCGGTGAGGGCCGGCCGGTGCCACAGGCCGTCGCCTGGGCCTCCGCCGCCGCCGCGCTCTGCGTACAGAAGCCCGGCGCCTCGACGTCCATGCCGTACCGCAGCGAAATCGACGCCGCATGACCGGGCAGGCGGCGCCGCCGCTGACCGGACTGCGGGTAATCGACCTCGCCACGCTCTTCGCCGGGCCCCTGTGCGCCACCATGCTCGGTGACTACGGCGCCGAGGTGATCAAGGTCGAGCATCCGGGCCGCCCCGACCCGTCCCGGGGCCACGGCCCCACGAAGGACGGCATCGGGCTGTGGTGGAAGCTGCTCGGCCGCAACAAGCGCACCATGACCCTCGATCTCTCCGGGGACGGCGGCCGCGACATCCTGCTCCGGCTCGCCGCCGACACCGACGTCATCATCGAGAACTTCCGGCCGGGCACGCTGGAGCGGTGGGGTCTTGGCTGGGAGGAACTGCACGCCGTCAACCCCCGGCTGGTGCTGGCCAGGGTCACGGGCTTCGGCCAGTTCGGCCCGTACGCGCACCGGCCCGGCTTCGGCACCCTCGCGGAGGCCATGAGCGGATTCGCGGCGATCACCGGGGAGCCGGACGGGCCGCCGACGCTGCCGCCGTTCGGCCTGGCCGACTCGATCGCGGCGATCGCCACGGCGTACGCGGTGATGACCGCGCTGGCCGGGCGGGAGCGCACTGGTGAGGGCCAGGTCGTCGACCTGGCGATCATCGAACCGATCCTGACGGTGCTCGGCCCGCAGCCGCTCTGGTACGACCAGCTCGGTTACGTGCAGCCGCGCACCGGCAACCGTTCGCGCAACAACGCCCCGCGCAACACCTACCGCACCTCGGACGGGCAGTGGGTCGCCGTCTCCACCTCGGCGCAGTCCGTCGCGGAGCGGGTGATGCGTCTGGTGGGACGGGCGGAGCTGATCGACGAACCGTGGTTCGGCTCCGGCACCACCCGCGCCGAGCACTGCGAGGAGCTCGACGAGGCGGTCGGCAACTGGATCGCCCGCCACACCAGGGACGACGCGATCTCCGCGTTCGAGAAGGCGGAGGCGGCCATCGCGCCGGTCCACGACATCCGCGACGTGATGGAGGACCCGCAGTACCGGGCGCTGGACTCCGTCACCGAGGTCGACGACCCCGAGCTGGGCCCGCTGCGGATGCAGAACGTCCTCTTCCGGCTCTCCGCGACGCCCGGGGCGATCCGCTGGGCGGGGCGGCCGCACGGGGCGGACACCGAGGAGATCCTCACCGGGCTCGGACTGAGCGGCGCGGAGATCTCGGCGCTGCGGGCGGAGCGGGTCCTGTGATCCCGGCGATCCCCCTCACCTGGTTGTACGTCCCCGGGGACCGGCCGGACGTGGTGCGCAAGGCCCGCGCCTCGGGGGCGGACGTGGTGATCGTGGACCTGGAGGACGCGGTCGCCCCCGACCGCAAGGAGTACGCGCGGGCGGCCACCGCCGAACTCCTCGCCGAACCTGCCGACGCCGGAGCGGCGCCGCTCCACGTCCGGGTTCACACCGAGACCGACGTGACGGCCCTGGCCGGGCTCCCGGGCCTCGCGGAACTGCGGCTGCCGAAGATCACCCACGCGGCCTCCGTCCATCACATCGCGGCGCTGGCCCCCGGGGTCGCGCTCTGCCCCCTGCTGGAGTCGGCGCTCGGCATCGAGCACGCGTACTCGGTGGCCGCCGCCCATCCCCAGGTCCGGTCCATCGCGCTGGGCGAGGCGGATCTCCGGGCCGATCTGGGGGTGCGGGACGACACGGGGCTCGACTGGTCGCGCAGCCGGGCGGTGGTCGCGGCGCGGGCTGCCGGGCTGGCCCCGCCGACCCAGTCGGTGTTCCCGGACGTCCGGGACCTGGACGGCCTGTGGGCGTCCTGCGCGCACGGCCGGGCGCTGGGTTTCCTTGGCCGGGCGGCGATCCACCCCCGGCAGCTCCCGGTGATCGAGCGGGCGTTCCGGCCGACGCCGCAGGAGATCGAGGCGGCCCAGGAGATCGTCGAGGCGGCCCGGACGGAGGCGGGCGCGCTGGCCCTGCCGGACGGCCGCTTCGTGGACGCGGCGGTGGTGGCCTCGGCCCACCGCACGCTTGCCCTGGCGGGTCGCACGGTGGTGTCCGGCCCCCGCTGATCCCGGAACCCCGGCCCCTGGCTCCGTCCTCAATCGCCGGAGGGGCTGGGTTGTGCGGCATCCTGCGGAAAACCGGCTACGGGCAGCGAACTCAAGCCTGTCCGGCGATTGAGGACACCACGGCCCGCAGAGACGCGATCACGGCGAGCGAATTCAAGCCCGTCCGGCGATTGAGGACAAGGCCCGGCGCCACGCTCGCGGCGCGCAGAACGAGGAGGGGCCGCCGGATCGTCCGGCGGCCCCTCCTCGTCGTCGCTGCGGTATCAGCCCTTGGCCGTCTCCGCCGCGTCCTTCGTCTCCGAGGCCTCGGACGCGTCGGACGCGTCCACCGCATCGGCCTCGACCGCGGCGTCGTCGGACTTCGCGTCGTCGGACTTCGTCTCTCCGGCCTCCGCGTCCCCGGCCCCGACCGCGTCCGCGTCCGGCTCTCCCGGCTCCACGATCTCCTCGCGACCCGGCCGAACCTTCGCCGAGATCACCATGTAGACCACGGCCAGCACGAACACGATCAGCGCGGTCCACACGTTCAGGCGAAGACCCAGGATGTGGTGGGCCTCATCCACGCGCATGTACTCGATCCACGCGCGACCGGCGCAGTAGGACGCGACGTACAGCGCGAACGCCCGCCCGTGCCCGAGCTTGAACCGGCGGTCCGCCCAGATCACCAGGAGGGCGACACCGATGCACCACAGCGACTCGTACAGGAACGTCGGGTGGTAGGTGCCCGCCACCCGGTTGGGGCCCTCGCTGATCTTCAGCGCCCACGGGACGTCGGTCTCCCGGCCGTACAGCTCCTGGTTGAACCAGTTGCCCCAGCGGCCGCAGGCCTGGGCCACGGCGATACCGGGGGCGAGCGCGTCGGCCCAGGCGGGCAGCGGGATCCCGCGGCGGCGGCAGCCGATCCAGGCACCGACCGCGCCCAGCGCGATCGCACCCCAGATACCGAGGCCGCCCTGCCAGATCTTGAAGGCGTCGACCCAGTCCTCACCGTCGCTGAAGTACAGCTGGTAGTCGGTGATGACGTGGTAGAGCCTCCCGCCGACGAGGCCGAAGGGCACCGCCCAGACGGCGATGTCGGCGACGGTGCCGGCTCTGCCCCCTCGGGCGATCCAGCGCTTGTTGCCGAGCCAGACGGCGACAAACACACCGATGATGATGCAGAACGCGTAGCCGCGAAGCGGGATCGGGCCGAGATCGATCACGCCGGTCGACGGGCTGGGAATGTAGGCAAGGTCCATGACAGGGTCGACGCTACCCTGCCGGGCGGGAGGTGCGGCAACCCGCCCGACAACGTCTGGGTAACGAGCGGGTCATCGATTCCCCAGGTTTCCGCCGTTCAGGACCCGGACGGGGCGGTGGTGGCCGTGCCCGCGCCCTTGCCCTTGTTGGCCTCCGCGACCCACTTCTTCAGGTTGGCGACGGTGATGGGTTCGTTCCCCTTCTTGGGGAAGATCGACTCACCGTTGAGCAGCGCCGTCGGCGTGCCCTGGAAGCCGCCGTCGCGGAACGCCTTGTCGGACTTCTGGACCCAGCTGTCGTGCGTGCCGTCCTCGACACAGCTGCGGAAGGCGGGCGTGTCGAGGCCGTCGACCTTCTTGGACAGGTCGATCAGCTTGCTGTTGTCGCCGAAGGCGTCGTCGGACTCCTGCGGCTGGTTGCGGTACAGGATGTCGTGGTACGCGGAGAACCTGCCCACGTCCTGGGCGCAGGCCGCCGCGTTTGCCGCCTTGAGGGAGCCGCTGCCGCCGAGATTGCCGTCGATCAGCGTGGCGAGGTGGTATTCGACCTTGAGCTGCTTGCTCTGCTCCAACTGGTGGATCGTGTCCCGGAACGCGTTCTCGAACTGGGCGCAGACCGGGCAGCGGAAGTCCTCCCAGATCGTGAGCGTGGACGGGGCGTCGTCCGCTCCCACCTGGATGGCGAGGCTGTCCTTGCCGGTCGCGCCCGACGGCGCGACGGCGGGACCCGACGCCTTGTCCTTGTTGCCCTTGCCGCCGCTGTTCGCGGCGATCACGCCGACGACGGCGGCCAGGGCGAGAACACCCACCACGGCGGTCGAGACGATCAGCGTGCGGCGGCGGCGCTCTCGCGCCTTCATCTGCTCACGCTGCTGGATCAGCCGGTCTCGCGCGGCCCTTTTTCCCTCTTGGTTCTTCTCGCTCACACCGCAGCAACGAACCGGGGAGGCACTCTCGTGCCTCCCCGGTCCCAGGTCCACCCATTCGGGTTACGCCCGGTGTCAGCGCTTTCGAACACCCTCGGCCAGATCGGCCGCCAGGGAACGCACGGCCGCCAGGCCGGCCTGCTCGTCGGGCGCGTCCAGCATCCGCTTGACGAAGGCGGAGCCGACGATGACCCCGTCCGCGAACCCGGCGACCTCGGCCGCCTGGTCGGCGTTCGAGACGCCGAGGCCGACGCAGACCGGGATGGAGGTGGTGGCGCGGGTGCGGCGCACCAGGTCCTGGGCCTGTTCGCCGACCGAGACGCGGGTGCCGGTGACCCCCATCAGCGAAGCGGCGTAGACGAAGCCGGAGCCGGCCGCCGTGATGGTGGCGAGGCGCTCGTCCTTGCTGCTCGGCGCGACGACGAAGACGGTCGCCAGACCGTGCTTCTCCGCGTGCTCGCGCCACAGGGCGGACTCCTGGACCGGCAGGTCGGGCAGGATGCACCCGGCGCCGCCCGCCTCGGCCAGCTCGGCGGTGAAGCGTTCGACGCCGTACCGGTCGATCGGGTTCCAGTACGTCATGACCAGGATCGGGATGCCGGTCGCCTCGTGCGCCTCGCGGACCGTGCGCATCACGTCGGCGATCTTGACTCCGCCGCGCAGGGCGATGTCGTCGGCGGTCTGGATGACCGGTCCGTCCAGCACCGGGTCGCTGTGCGGGAGTCCCACCTCGACGATGTCGGCGCCACCGGCGGCCACCGCCTTGACGGCGGCGATGCCGCCGTCGACGGTCGGGAAGCCGGCGGGCAGGTACGCGATCAGCGCGGCCCGGTCCTCGGCCCTGGCGGCGGCGAGGGTGGTGTTCAACAGCTCGATGTTGCCGCTCACTTGACGTCCCCCTCGATCTCGGCGCCGTGTCCGGCCGCGTCCGCCTCGACGGTCGCGTCGGCCTCGTACAGCCCGAAGTACCGGGCCGCCGTGTCCATGTCCTTGTCGCCCCGGCCCGACAGGTTGACCAGGATCAGGCCGTCCTTGCCGAGCTCCTTGCCGACCTCCAGGGCGCCGGCCAGCGCGTGCGCGCTCTCGATGGCCGGGATGATCCCCTCGGTGCGGGAGAGCAGCCGCAGCGCCTGCATGGCGGCGTCGTCGGTGACCGCGCGGTACTCGCCCCGGCCGATGTCCTTCAGGTAGGCGTGCTCGGGGCCGATGCCCGGGTAGTCCAGACCGGCCGAGATGGAGTACGGCTCGGTGATCTGGCCCTCCTCGTCCTGGAGGACGTAGCTGCGCGAACCGTGCAGGATGCCGGGCTCGCCCTCGGTCAGGGTCGCCGCGTGCTCGCCGGTCTCCACCCCGTGTCCGGCCGGCTCGCAGCCGATGAGGCGGACGTCCGCGTCCGGGATGAGGGCGTGGAAGAGGCCGATGGCGTTGGAGCCGCCGCCGACGCAGGCGACCGCGGCGTCCGGCAGCCGCCCGGCCCGCTCCAGGATCTGCCGCCTGGCCTCGACGCCGATGACGCGGTGGAAGTCGCGGACCATGGCGGGGAAGGGGTGCGGTCCCGCGACCGTGCCGAAGAGGTAGTGCGTGCGGTCCACGTTGGCGACCCAGTCGCGGAACGCCTCGTTGATGGCGTCCTTGAGGGTGCGGGAACCGGACTTCACGGCGATGACCTCGGCGCCGAGCATCCGCATCCGCGCCACGTTGAGCGCCTGGCGCTCGGTGTCGATCTCACCCATGTAGATGGTGCATTCGAGGCCGAAGAGCGCGCAGGCGGTCGCGGTGGCGACGCCGTGCTGGCCGGCCCCGGTCTCCGCGATGACCCGGGTCTTGCCCATGCGCCTGGTGAGGAGCGCCTGGCCGAGCACGTTGTTGATCTTGTGCGAGCCGGTGTGGTTGAGGTCCTCGCGCTTGAGGAAGATCCGGGCGCCGCCGGCGTGTTCCGCGAAGCGCGGCACCTCGGTGAGCGCGCTGGGGCGGCCGGTGTAGTTGACCATGAGCTCGTTGAGCTCGGCGGCGAACGCCGGGTCGGCCTTCGCCTTGTCGTACTCGACGGCGACCTCGTCCACGGCGGCGACGAGCGCCTCCGGGATGAACTTGCCGCCGTACGCGCCGAAGTACCCCTCGGCGCTGGGGATCAGACCGTCCGGGTCCGGAATGAAGAAGTCAGATGACATCCGACGTGTGCTCCTCGACATGGCATGGGTGGATGCGTGGATTCACCGTATTGCGCCGTGAGCGGAGCGCCGCCTCGGCCGGGGGCCGGGCGGGTGAGGTCGTGCGGGTTCCGCCGGGTGGGCGGTGGGTGCGACGGCCGGGGCTCGCTTACTGCGCGGACCCCGTGCGCCATCGCATGCCGTTGACCTGGCCGGGTTCGTCACCGATCACGTACCGCACCCGCCGGCCGTGCACGCGGCGCGCGGGGGCACGGCAGCCGCGGGGGCGGCAGCCGCGCGCCAGTGGCGCGTGCGGGTCCCGGCCGGTGGCCGCGGCGGGGCGCAGGCCCGGCCGGACCCGGGGCGCGGAACGGTCGGCGGACACGGGTGGAGTCAGCCCCGTCCGTGCCGGAGCGCGGGGTGGGCTCCGGCGGCGACCAGGTCGGCGACGGCGACCCGCGGGTCGCGGCCGGTGACCAGGGACTCGCCGACCAGCACGGCGTCCGCGCCGGCGTTGGCGTAGGCGATGAGGTCGTGCGGGCCCCGCACACCGGACTCGGCGATCTTGACGATGCGGTCGGGGATCTCAGGGGCGACCCGCTCGAAGACCGAGCGGTCGACCTTGAGGTCCTTCAGGTTGCGCGCGTTGACGCCGATGATCCGTGCGCCGGCGTCCACCGCGCGCTCCGCCTCCTCCTCGTCGTGCACCTCGACCAGCGGCGTCAGGCCGATGGACTCGGCGCGCTCGATCAGGGAGACCAGGGCCTCCTGGTCGAGGGCGGCGACGATCAGCAGCGCGAGGTCGGCGCCGTACGCCCGTGCCTCCCACAACTGGTACGAGGTGACGATGAAGTCCTTGCGCAGGACCGGGATGTCGACCTTGGCCCGGACGGCCTCCAGGTCCGCGAGCGAACCGCCGAAGCGGCGTTCCTCGGTGAGGACGGAGATGACGGACGCGCCGCCCGCCTCGTAGTCCGCGGCCAGTGCGGCCGGGTCGGCGATGGCGGCGAGGGCCCCCTTGGAGGGACTGGAGCGCTTTACCTCGCAGATGACGGTCACGCCCTCGCCGCGCAGGGCGGCGACTCCGTCCTTCGCCTGGGGGGCGCGCGCCGCGCGTTCCTTCAGCTCATCGAGGCTGACGCGCGCCTGCCGCTCTGCGAGGTCGGCGCGTACGCCGTCGATGATCTCGTCGAGCACACTCACGCGATCGGCCCCCTTCCGGGACGGTGACAAGAGAACAGGATCAGCCATGCCGATGGTATCCGCAGGAGGCCGATGGGCCCGCATCCGGCCGACGAATGTCCCACTACCTGGGCATTCACGGCACCAGCGCCGATCCGAACGGCAGATTCCGGACGACTGTGAAGATCATCAGAACGGCTCCGACCGCCCACCAGTGGACGGGCCTCAGCGCGAGCCGCGCGGGCCTCCCGGCGGCCGCGCGGACCATCCACAGGACCCAGGCCACGGCGAAGATCCCGTAGCCGATGACGGCGAGCGCGTTGGAGCCGAACGCCGTCCCGATGTCGCCGTGTGCGACGGCGTACGCGCTGCGCAGCCCGCCGCAGCCGGGGCAGTAGATGCCGGTGAAGCGGAGCAGTGGGCAGACCGGGTAGTGGCCCGGTTCGTTGGGGTCGACGGAGCCGACGAGGACGAAGGCCCCGATGACGCCGGCCATGACACCGGCCGGGCCGGCGATCCGCCGCAGCCGTGAGGCGGGGACGGGCGCCGGCGGGAAGACCGGTGGGAACGGGCCCGGCGGTCCGGGCGCGGGGCGGTGGCCCGGCGTCGGCGGGTCGGCTGCTGGAGATGGCGAAGCGTCCACCCGGTGATTGTCGCCGCTGACGCGGAAAGGCGCAGCCCGGTCCGGGCTGCGCCTCGCGTGTGTACGTCCCCGGAACGGGGTCAGGAGGTCTGCGCCTGGCCGGCACGGGCCCTGGCCCGGGCCATCTCCGCCGACTCCTTCGGCATGCCGAGACCGGCGGCCTTCATCGCGAGCCCGACGATCCCGCCGATGACGGTGACGGCGATACCGGCCCAGAAGCCGAGCGGGTTGGCCGCGACCATGAAGACGCCTGCGATGCAGAAGCCGATGAACGAGATGATGACACCGGTCCAGGCGGCCGTGGTGTGTCCGTGGCTGCTGCCCGCCATGAGTTACTCCTCGTTGGTGTTGCGCTGTTGGTATCGCTCGGTGTCGCTGTGTGCAGAGCCGGTGCCGCTGTGGGTGCCGCTGTGCTGTGAGCTCGGCCCATTGTCCCGTACGCGTTGACCGGACATGAGCTGGGGGTCATGCCTCGCGCGTCGGGTCCTCGCCGCGGTCCAGGGCCTTCCACAGGTCCTCGGGCCGGTCGGGGTCCATGGCCTTGGGGACGGTCCTGCGGGGGCGCGGGGTGCCGTCGCGCTCGTAGCGCCCCGACATGGTCGGCCAGCGCTTGCCGTAGCGCAGGGCGAGCAGCCCGGCGAGCAGGATCAGCAGACCGCCGGCCCCGGTCACGTAGGGCCAGGCGGTGTGGCTGAGGGCGCCGATGGTGGCGGCGCTGTCGCCGGTGCTCTGCGCGGCCTGCTCGTCGAGCGCGGCACTGTCGGACGCGCCGAGGAAGGCGCTCAGGGCGGCTCCGAAACCGCTGAGGGCCAGCAGTCCCGCGACGAGCAGCCGGCCGCCGCTGCGGACGGCGAAGACGGCGACGAGGGCGGCCAGGCCGACGATGGCGAGGGCGGCCGGGACGCCGGTGACGTCCTGTCCGTCGGCGCTCAGGGGCAGGGCGCCGCCGCCGACCGATGCCCGGCCCTGGGCCCAGGTCTGCCCGGAGGCGAGCAGGACGACGGTGGCGCCGGCTGCCCCGAGGAGCAGGCCGGCGGCCAGGGACCGGCGGCTTCCCGCGCTGTCGGGCGCGGAGGCGGCTTCGGCACGGGGCTGGGGTACGGGGACAGCGCTCACATACCCCACTATCCCCTACCGCCCCGGAGCGACGGGCACATGGGGGGTGTGAGATGGCGCCCCCGGCCGCTCCCCCGGGCGCCGGTCCTGCCTGGCTCACGCGCCGCCGAGGCGGTTGGCCGTGTGGACGGCGCGGAGCACCGCCGCGGCCTTGTTGCGGCACTCGGTGTCCTCGGCGACGGGGTCGGAGTCCGCGACGACGCCCGCGCCGGCCTGGACGTACGCCGTTCCGTCGCGCAGCAGGGCGGTGCGGATCGCGATGGCCGTGTCGGAGTCGCCGGCGAAGTCGAGGTAGCCGACGCAGCCCCCGTAGAGGCCGCGGCGGCTGGGTTCGAGCTCCTCGATGATCTGCATGGCGCGCGGCTTCGGGGCGCCGGAGAGGGTGCCGGCCGGGAAGCAGGCGGTGAGGACGTCGAAGGCGGTGCGGCCCTCGGCGACGCGGCCGGTGACGGTGGACACGATGTGCATCACGTGCGAGTACTTCTCGACCGACATGAAGTCGACGACCTCGACGCTGCCCGGCTCGCAGACCCGCCCCAGGTCGTTGCGGCCGAGGTCGACGAGCATCAGGTGCTCGGCGCGCTCCTTGGGGTCGGCCAGCAGTTCGTCGGCCAGGGCCTGGTCCTCCTGCGGGGTGGCGCCGCGGTGCCGGGTCCCGGCGATCGGGTGGACCATCGCGTGGCCGTCCTCGACCTTGACGAGCGCCTCGGGGCTGGAGCCCGCGACGTCGAAGCCGTCGAACCGGAAGAGGTACATGTACGGCGAGGGGTTGGTGGCCCGCAGCACCCGGTAGACGTCCAGCGCGCTTGCCGTGCACGGTGTCTCGAAGCGCTGGGAGGGGACGACCTGGAAGGCTTCGCCGGCCCTGATCCGCTCCTTCACGTCCTCGACGGCGTCCTGGTAGGCCTTGCCGCCCCACAGTGCGGTGTAGGGCGGGAGCTCGGAGGGCGGCAGGACGGCGGGGGCGTTCTCGACGGGACGGCGCAGGTCCCGCTCCATGGCGTCGAGCCGGGCCACCGCGTCGGTGTACGCCTCGTCGACGCCGGTGGCCAGGTCGTTGTGGTTGATCGCGTTGGCGATGAGCAGGACGCTGCCGGCCCAGTGGTCGAGGACGGCGAGGTCGGAGGTGAGCAGCATGGTCAGCTCGGGGAGCTTCAGGTCGTCGCCCGTGCTCTCGCCGATCTTCTCCAGCCGCCGCACGATGTCGTAGCCGAGGTAGCCGACCATGCCGCCGGTGAAGGGCGGCAGTCCGGACTCCTGGCCGTGCGGGGTGTGCAGGGTCTCGATGGTGGCGCGCAGGGCCTGGAGCGGGTCGCCGTCGACGGGGACACCGACCGGCGGGGTGCCCAGCCAGTGGGCCCGGCCGTCGCGGGCGGTGAGCGTGGCGGCGCTGCGTACGCCGATGAAGGAGTAGCGCGACCAGGTGCGGCCGTTCTCCGCGGATTCGAGGAGGAAGGTGCCGGTGCGCTCGCCCGCGAGCTTGCGGTAGAGGCCGACCGGCGTGTCGCCGTCCGCGAGGAGCCTGCGGGTGACGGGGATGACGCGCCGGTCGATGGCCAGCTTCCGGAAGGTGTCGAGGTCCATGGCGGCTGACCCTACTGTCCGAGGGGGAGGACGTCGGCGTCGAAACAGGTGCGCTCGCCGGTGTGGCAGGCGGCACCCGTCTGGTCGACCCAGACGAGGACGGTGTCGGCGTCGCAGTCCAGCGCGACGGACTTGACCTGCTGGATGTGGCCGGAGGTGTCGCCCTTGACCCAGTACTCCTGGCGGCTGCGCGACCAGTAGGTGCAGCGGCCGGTGGTCAGGGTGCGGTGCAGCGCCTCGTCGTCCATCCAGCCGAGCATCAGCACCTCGCCGGTGTCGTACTGCTGGGCGATGGCCGGGACGAGGCCGTCGGCGCCGCGCTTGAGGCGGGCGGCGATGGCGGGGTCGAGTCCGCCGGCGGGCGGTGGGGTGCCGGGCGTGGGCGTGGGCGTGCTGGTCATATGCCCATTGTGCCGTGGCCGGGAGGGCCGTCCGGGCGTGCGTCCACTGGGCGGACGCTGGACACCGGTCGTACGCTGGCGGACATGTCGACCCATGCGAAGCGCGAACGACTTCTGCTTGCCGACCTGTTGGAGGCGGCGGGCCCGGAGGCCCCGACCCTCTGCCACGGCTGGACGGCCCGGGATCTGGCGGCCCATGTGGTGGTGCGGGAGCGCAGGCCCGACGCGGCGGCCGGGCTGGTGATCGGCCCGCTGAAGAGCCGGAGCGAGCGGATCAGGGACGAGTTCACCTCGAAGCCGTACGAGGAGCTGATCCAGCTCATCCGTACGGGTCCGCCGCGGATGTCCCCGTTCGGCGTGAAGCAGCTGGACGAGGCGGCCAACACCGTGGAGTTCTACGTCCACACGGAGGACGTGCGCCGGGCCCAGCCCGACTGGTCGGCGCGGGAGCTGGACCCGGTCTTCTCCGATGTCCTGTGGTCGCGCACCGAGAAGGCGGCGCGGGTGCTGGGGCGGAAGGCTCCGGTGGGGCTGGTACTGCGGCGTCCCAACGGTCAGACCGCGGTCGCGCACAAGGGCACCCCGGTGGTGACGGTGACCGGTGAGCCGGGCGAGCTGCTGCTGTTCGCGTTCGGGCGGCAGGACGCGGCGCGGGTGGAGCTGGAGGGCGAGCAGGACGCGATCTCCCGGGTGACGACGGCGAAGCTGGGGATGTAGCTCAGCGCGGGAGTTCCGCACGCCGCAGCGCGGCGGGCAGCAGGCCCGCGACGGCCCCCGCCGCGCACAGCGAGGCGCTGGCGACGAAGACCGGGCCGGTGCCCCAGAGCGCCACGGCCGCACCGGTGACGGGGTAGCTGAGCGGCGCCAGGGCGTGGGTGAACAGGGTCGAGACCGAGGTGATCCGGCCCAGGTAGGCGGGGTCGGCGGCGGTCTGCGTGAGAGCTCCGCACAGTGCGCCGCCGAGGCCGGCGAAGAGCCCGACGAGGAGGGCGGCACCGGCCGCGAGCGGCACCGAGGGCGCGTAGGCCAGGGCGGCGATGGCGGCCGCGCCGATCAGCACGGTGAGGCACATGGTGAGCCCGGCCCTGGGGACCCGGCCGCGCACGGCGAGCACCAGGGCTGAGGCGCCCGCGCCGATGCCGAAGGCGGCGACGATCCAGCCCATCCCGGAGGCGCCCCAGCCACGCTCCTCGCTGAGCAGGATCAGACCCAGGTTGAGCGGGCCGACGAAACCGAGTTCGCTGATGGCGACGACGATCATCAGCGGGCGGAGCAGCGGGTGGCGGCGGATGTGGCGCAGCCCGTCGACGAGTTCGCGCCAGGCAGTGCCGGCGGGTACCGCGTCGGCCGGGTCCGCCGCCGGCAGCGGGCGCATCCGCACAGCGAGCAGCAGCGGCAGCGAAACGGCGAAGAGCACACCGGCCGCGGCGAAGCCGAGGGCCGGCCCTCCGACCGCGACGGCGACGCCGCCGAGCGGGGCGCCGACGACGGTCGCGGTCCGGGTGGCGAGGCCGCGCATCCCCTGGACGCGGGCGAGCTGGCCGGCAGCGGTGATCCGGGGCGGCAGGGCGCCGACGGCCGGCAGGAAGAGGGCGTCGGCCGCGCCGAAGACCAGGGCGACGACGAGCAGCATCCACACCGTGGGCGAGGTGAGGAGGAGCGCCCCGGCCAGGCCGAGGATGACGAGGCAGCGGACGGTGTCGCTCACGAGCACGACGCGGCGCGGCCCGAACCGGTCGGCGAGCACTCCCCCGCCGAGCAGCAGCAGGGCCCTGGGGATGGCGCCGGCCGCCAGTACCAGGCCGGTCTGGGAGGCGCTTCCGGTGCGGGCGGCGGCCCAGGCGAGGGCCATGTAGTAGAGGTTGTCGCCGACCGTCGACGCGGTGTAGGCGCCGAGCCAGCGCAGGACGTTGCCGTCGCGGTGGGCGGGGCGCCGCGGCGCTTCGGTGGCGCTGAGGGTGACGGTCACGGGGTCGTCCTCTCCGGTGGCCGGGTCAGGTCCGGAACGGGAAGCCGTAGAGGTGCAGCGCGACGTTCTCGCGGTTCTCCGTGTCGCCGGCCTCGTCCCGGGCACGGCCCTGCTCCTCGTACCGGTTGATGACCGCGTGCAGCTCGCGTTCGAGCGAGGAGAGCTCCTCGGGGTTCAGCCGGGCCAGGTACTCCGAGGTGAAGGAGCTCTTGCGCCACGGGGGCGTCCAGCTCCGGTACGCGTCCAGGAAGCGGCGGTACAGCTCGATGTGCTGGTCGAACGAGAGCCGGCTGACGGCGGTGTGGGTGGCGGCCTTCTCGGGTGCGTCGCTGAAGTCCTCGTCGTGGAAGCGCAGCCCCTTGGAGGCGGGCTGCCACCAGCGTTCGCGGCCGTCCCTGCCCGGTCCTTCGGCCGCTTCGATCAGGCCGTGGTCGGCGAGCTTGCGCAGGTGGTAGCTGACCAGTGAGACCTGCTCGTCGACCTGCTCCGCGAGCTGGGAGGCGGTGGCCTGCCGGGTGATGTAGAGCGCCCGGTAGAGCTTCATCCGCAGCGGGTGCCCGAACGCCTTGAGGGTGCCGAGGTCGGACACCCGGCGTGTCTCGTTGCTTGCCATGCCTCGACCGTAGACAGGAAAGAAAACTTGCACAATATTTATTGCGCAATAAATGTTGTGCGATCCGGCCGGGGCCGGGCGCGGTCCCGGCCCACGCGGGAGCCGAGGTACCCCAGGAGGAATCCGGCCGGAATCGTGACGAGGCCCGGGGTCTGGAGCGGGAACCAGTGGAAGTCGCGGTCCGGGAAGAACGCGATCGGCGTGCCGGACACCGCGGGAGAGCTCACCATCAGCACGGCGATCAGCGGCAGCGTGCCGTACACCGTCCAGCGCACGCCCCGCGCGTCGAAGCCCGGCCGGAACAGCCCGTACAGCAGGACGGGCGGCAGTACGGAGGCGGCGGCCGCGAACGAGAGCGAGAGCAGCACCTGCGGATTGCGGTCATGGGTGAAGACCGACACCCAGACGGCGAGGGCGCCGGTCAGGACGACGGCCAGCCGGGCGCGCAGGATCTCACCCCCTGAGGACCGGCCGGCCGCACGGGTGCGGGCCCGCGCAGGGAAGTCACGGGCGAGTGACGAGGCGGCGGCCAGGGTGATGCCGGCCACCGCGGCCAGCGTCGTGGCGAACACCGCGCAGGCCACGAACGCGAACAGCAGGCTCTGCCGCGACCCGCCGGCGCCCGGGTCAAGGGCGCCCGTCACCAGCAGCAGCGCCGTACCGCCGGCCGGGTCCGCGGCCTGGAGGACCTTGCGGCCCAGCAGGGCGGACGCGCCGAGTCCGACCACGACGACACCCAGGCACAGGACACTCACCGGGGCCAGCGCCCAGCGGGTGGCGCGGCGCACGGTCCAGCTGTCCGGCATCGGGTGCAGCCGCATCATGATGTGCGGCATGCAGGCGGCCCCGAGGACCAGGGTGAGCTGGAAGCCGATCAGATCCAGGGCGCCGACGACCGTGTGGCCGAACTGCAGCCCGGGGCGGGCGTAGGCACCGCCCGCCCCGCTGCCGTTTTGGGCCGCGTCGAACAGGGCGAACGGGTTCCAGCCGTAGCGGGCGAGCACCAGTGCGGCGAGCAGGGTCACCGCGGCCAGCACCACCGCGACCTTCAGGATCTGGATGTAGCCGGTGCCGCGCATTCCGCCGACCGCGGAGTAGCAGACCATCAGCGCGCCGCCGGCGACGGTGCACCCGGTCAGCGCACCGTCGGGAAGCCCGAACACGGCGGCCATGACCCGCCCCGCGGTAGCCAGTTGCACCAGCAGCAGCGGGGTCAGGACGACCAGGACCGTGACGCCCAGGGCGCGGCGTACGGACGGGTCGCCGAGCCGGTCCGCGAGAAAGTCCCCGAGGGTGAACACGCCCTTGCGGCGCAGCGGTTCGGCCAGGATCCGCAGGACGAGAACCAGTGAGGCGACGGTGGCGACGGCGAACAGGACACCGTCGAACCCGGCGAGCGCGACGGCACCGGTGGTGGAGAGCAGGGTGGCCGCCGAGATGTAGTCGCCCGCGATGGCCAGACCGGCGCCGGCCGGGCCGAGTGCCGCGCTGCCGCCCGCGTAGAAGTGTTCCGGATCGTCCTGGTCCGCCGCGGCCAGCCCGCACAGCAGCAGGGAAACGGCGACGAATCCGAGGAAGACGACCACACCGAGCGACCGCGCGTCGAAGGCGCCGCTCACCGGTGCGCTCCCGGGGCGGGGGACCGGGTCGCGCTCTCGGGGGTGCCGGGTGTCGGGGGCAGTGGAGGCATGACGGACACGGCATCAGGCACCCGGTCGTACGTACAGCGGACGCGGCGGGTGCGGTGCGCGCGTACAGCCCGCACCGCCACGCGCTGTGCGGGAGTACAGCCGGCGCCCTCCGCTCAACCGGCCGGCAGGCGCACTGTGCGCGGAGGACGGCGGGTGCCCCGCTCAGCCGGCCAGCAGGCGGCGCGCCGCCAGCGCGAGCGATACCTCGACCGCGTCGGACGGGCGGGTCAGGCAGCGGCCGGTCAGCTGCTCGAAGCGGCGCAGCCGGTTCAGGACGGTGTTGCGGTGGCAGTAGAGCCGGGCTCCCGCCCGCTGGGCGGAGCCGTCGGAGTCGAGCCACGCGGTGAGCGTGTCGATGAGTACGCCTCGGTCGGCGGGGTCCAGCAGGTCCAGCGGCCCCAGCACCCGGTCGGCGAGGGCCGTGCCGAGGCCGGGGGACGAGACGACCAGGGCGGCGGGCAGCTGCTCGTCGAGCAGGACGGTGCCGCCGCCGGCGGGGCACGCCCGCAGGGCGGTCTCGGCGAGCCGCCGGGCGTCCCCGACGGCCGCCAGCCCGTCGACGACGGAGCTGATGCCGACCCGGGCACCGGGCGGGGCGGACAGCCCGGCGGCCAGGGCGGCGAGTTCGGCGTCGTCGGCCCGGCCGGGCCGCGCACCGGTCCCGTCCGGGGCGGCCGGTACGGACGTGCCGGTGAGCGCCGCGCGGTCTCCGGCGGCCGCGCCCGACCTCAGCGGCAGGATGGCGAACTCCGCGTCCGGGCCGGGGTGCCAGAGCGGGTCGGCGCCCGTGGGCAGCGCCATCGGCGGGTGCGCGGCGCCGTGCGGGGCGCGGCGGGCGGTGGAGACCGCGAGCACCGCGTACCTGCCGTGCTCCGGCAGCCCCAGCATCGCTGCGGCGTCCGGCAGTTCGGCGATCCGGGCGGTGCCGTCCAGCAGCGCCGCCGTCATCAGGCGCCGGCGGTTCTCCCGGCGCCAGGCCAGCCGGCGTTCCGTCCGCCGGTAGGCGTCGGTGACGACACCGCAGTGTTCGTCCACGAAGTTCCAGACGTCCGCCGCGATGTGGACCAGCAACCGGATGTCGTCGGGGTGCCGTCGCGCGGTCTCGTCCACCAGGCCCTGCCAGACCATCGCACCGCCCATCCGGAAGGCGTGCAGGACGGCGTCGAGGGGCAGGCCCTGTTCGGCCCGGACCTCCCCGATCCGCCGGGAGGTGCGGTGGGCGGCGTCCCGGAACTCCCGGGGCTGGATGAGCGATCCGACGTTGTGCCGCAGCGAGTGGTGCACCTCCTGCCAGATCTCCGCCGCGTCCGCCTCGATCGCCGAGCGGTAGGCGGGTTCCTGCTCCCGCAACGCCTCGACGAGCCGGTCCGTCAGCTCCGGCAGCGCCTCGATCAGCACCCGGGCGGCCCGGTGCAGTGCGGCGACGGCGTCGCGGTCGGCCAGCGAACGGAAGCGGCGTGGCACCGGCGCGACGGGTGACGGCCCGTGCACTGCCCTGACCCGTGAACGTACGACCTGCGGCATGGCGGCCTCCACCGGGATTCGGCCGGCTCCGGGAAACGGCCGGCTCCGGATCGCCCGGCCCGCCGTTGGGCATGAGCACACCGAACGATCCTGACGCCCGCAGAATGGCATACCGCCCAGTCGGTACCTAGGGGTCTGCGGCGTACTTCTCATCACGGTCCTGCAACCCCCCGGCTCCGGAGCCGCGTTGGGGCGCCGCGTCAGCCGCTCCGGCGGCCCAGCATCCCGGCCAGCTCCGTCCTGGAGCGCACTCCCAGCGCGGCGAAGACATTGCGCAGATGATGGTCGATGGTCCGGGTGCTCACCGAGAGCCGCAGCGCCACCTCTCGGTTGGTGGCGCCCTCGGCGACACAGCGGGCGATCCGCTGCTGTTGCGGGGTCAGCGCGGAGAACGGGTCCGCTCCCCCGGCCGGGGGAGCGTCCACCGCCTCGCCGGCGGCCCGCAGTTCACCGCCCGCCCGGTCCGTCCAGGCCCGCGCGCCGCACCGTTCGAAGGCGACCAGGGCGTCCCGCAGCGGCCCCCTGGCCTCCCGGG
This sequence comes from Streptomyces sp. NPDC048462, assembly GCF_043200175.1. Taxonomy (NCBI): domain Bacteria; kingdom Bacillati; phylum Actinomycetota; class Actinomycetes; order Kitasatosporales; family Streptomycetaceae; genus Streptomyces; species Streptomyces sp. NPDC048462. The sequence goes on along the minus strand of NZ_JBICXG010000019.1, from coordinate 20,745 downwards.
TACGCCGCCGCCGGCGCAGCCACGCCCCGTACAGCAGCTGGGTGCGGGCGCGTTCGAAGTCGCCGCCCGTGCGGTCGTGGTGGACGAGCGCCTCCTCGTACCGCCGCGCCGCCTCCCCGGGCGGTGCCAGCAGGGCGCGGCAGCGGGCCAGCAGCGCGGGGGCCGCCGGGTCGGTGGTGTACGTGACCCAGACGGCGAACTCCGCGACGGCGCCCCGGACCGCGTCCGCCCCTTCGCCCCGGTCCGCCCGCCCGGCCAGGACCGACGCCTCGACGAAGCACGGCACGGCGAGCACCCGGGCCGCGAAGTGCCCGCGCCGGGGGCCCGGCCCGACCAGGGGGCCGAGCCGGGCCGCCGCTTCGCCGGAGCGTCCGGCGGCCAGGTCCGCACGGGCGAGGGCCCAGACGGCAAGGGTCTCGGCCTGGGCGAGGGCGCGCGGCCCGGCACCCGCCAGCGCGGCGTCGGCATGCGCGGCGCAGGGCCGTGTACCGCCCTCCACTGAGGCGGCCAGTGCCAGCACGGCGTACAGGTGGGCGGCGGTGTTCGGCTGTCCGGTGCGGCAGGCGGCGCGCAGGCCCTCCAGGGCGTGGGCGCGAGCCCGTGCGTGGCGCCCGGCACGGAGTTCGGCGTACGCCAGGTGCTCCAGGGCCTGGGGCAGCAGGACGTCCGGGCCGCTCGCGCGAACGGCGGCCAGCGCCCCGGCCCCGGACCGGCACGCGGCGTCGATGTCGCCGAGCACCAGCGCCGCCACCCCGCCACGCAGCATTCCGGCGGGGTCCCGCGCCCGGCCGGAGGCGTCGAGGCACTGGCGCAACAGGGCGTGGCCCTCGGTGATCCGGCCACGCAGCATCGCGCACATCCCGTCGATGTAGCGGGCGAGGGCCCGGTCGGGGACGGGGACCGCGATCCGGGACATCGCGTCGAGGTAGGCGGGGGCGTCGCCCGCCGCCCAGGCGGCCTCGGCGGCGCCGAGCAGCGCGTCGAGGGCCCGGTGCGGATCGTGCGGGGCGAGCAGCGAAGCGGCGGTGAGCAGTTCCTCGCGGGCGTCGACGGCCGACCCGTCCCGCAGTGCGAGCAGGCCGCGCACGCGGTGCGCGCCGCCGTGCGGGGGCAGTCCGCCGACCCTGGCCAGCAGCGCGCGGGCCCGCCCGGCGTCGCCCGCGAGCCGGGTGCAGTCGGCGGCCTCGGCCAACCGGTCGGCCCGCAGCGTCTCGTCGGTGGAGAGCATCGCGGCGCGGGCGAGCGCGGCGGCCCGCTCGGCGTGCGTCCGCACCGTCGCCGCCGCCGCCTCCAGGGCGTCGGCGAGCGCGGCATCGGCGCCGGCGGCCGCACCGGCACGCTGGACGAGCGCCGCGAGGGCGGACGGCTCCGCCTCGGGGGCTGCGCGGGACCGGGCCGCCAGCAGGGTGGCGAGCAGTCCGTGCACCACCCGGCGGCGGTGCGGAGTGGCGCGGTACAGGACCGCCCGCCGCAGCAGCGGGTGGCTGAAGTGGACCCGGCCGCCCGCCCGCTGGAGCGCGCCCCCGGTCCCCGCGCGGGTGAGCAGTGCGCGGTCGAGCGCGGCCGGGCCGAGACCGGCCGCTACGGCGGCACGCAGCAGCAGGGCCGCGTCGGAGCCCGCGCCCTCCGGCTCGTGCTCCTCCGCGGCTGCCGCGAGCAGCAGGAGTGTGCGGGCGTCCGGGGGAAGCCCGTCGAGGCAGGCGGCGTGCGCCTCCAGTACGCCCTCGCCGCCGGGCAGCGGGGAGGGCAGCGCGGTCCGCCCGGCGAGCTGGTCGGGGGTGAGCCGGCCGCTGAGCCCGGTGAGCAGGCGCGGGTTCCCGGCCGCTTCCCGCAGCAGTTCGGCGCGGACCACCGGGTCGACCCGGTCGGCGGTGCCGGTGAGCCGGTCCAGGAGTGCGGCCGCCGCGTCGTCGTCGAGCGGGCCGAGCCGGAGGGCGGGCAGACCCGCGAACTCCGCCCCGTCCCCGGCACCGAGCACCACCGCGACCCGGCTGCCCGCACCGAGTCTGCGGGCCGCGAATCCGAGGGCGGCGCGCGAATCGGCGTCCCAGAGGTGCGCGTCGTCCACACAGACCAGCAGCGGTCGCTCCGCGCCGAGTCGTCGCAGCAGCACGAGCAGGGCCGCCGGTCCGATGCCGTCACGCAGCACCCGGTCGGGCGGCAGCGGGAGCGGGCCGGGCGCGGAGCAGAGCAGCGCGTGCAGCCCGCTGTGGGGCAGCCGTTGTTCGGCGGGGGCGGCGGTGGCGGTCAGGACGGGCCCGGTGCGGCGCTCGCGGTGCGCGGCGAGGGCTTCGGCGAGGAGTGCGGTGCGGCCGGTGCCGGGCAGCGCGGTCAGCACCAGCGCCCCGCCGTCACCGTCGCCCAGCCGCGCCGACAGCGTTTCCAGGATGGCGAGTTCACCGCTGCGGCCGTACAGCCGGAGGGGACTGTGCACGGTCGTCGTCGGGGTCACGACCGGCACGTTACTTCCGCGTTAACGAGCCCGGAAGGTGCGCGTCCGCCCCCGCCCGGTTACGGGGCGCCCTCCCAGGGCGGCCCGCGATCGGCTGTGCGCGCACACAGCCGATCGCGGGAAAGGGCCGGACCGCGGTTCGCGGTCCGGCCCCTCACCCGCCGTCAGGGACTATGAGGTGTGGGGGCAGTTGCCCCGGGACTCGGCGACCGTCAGGCTCACCGCCGGCAGCGGGCACAGGAACTGCTCGTACCTGGTGTCGTTGTCGATGAAGCGCTTCAGCCACGAGACGCTGTACTTCGCGATCGTGGTGTTGGAGGAGTTCGGGGTGAAGTGCGTGGCCCCGCGCAGCTCCACGTAGGCCTTGTCCAGGGTGCTCGGGAGCGACCGGTAGAACGGCTCGGAGTGGGTGGCGACGGGGGCGATCGTGTCGCCGTCGGCGCCGAAGATCAGGGTGGGGGTACGGACCTCCGGCCAGGTGGTGTCGAGGTCCCAGCCGGTCAGCGGGATCGCCGCCTTCAGCGAGGTGCGGCTCTTCGCGGCTTCCAGCGTGCCGCCGCCGCCCATGGAGTGGCCCATCACGCCGAGCCTGGTGGTGTCGATCCGGCTGCGCACCGGGCTCGTCTTCGTCAGGTAGTCGAGGGCGGCGAGGAGCTGGCGGCCCCGGCTGTCGGGCTGGTCGAGTGTGGTGTTGGTGTCGATGGTGAAGACGACGAAGCCCTGTGAGGCGAGCCGGGGTCCGAGCCAGGCGATGCTGGACTGGTAGGCGGTGAAGCCGGGCGAGATGGCGACCGCGCCGAAGGTGCCGTCCGCGGTGGACGTCGGGTAGTAGACCGTGCCGCCGCCGAAGCCGCTGACGCTCAGCGAGGAGACGCTGGTCTGCGAGACCGCGTACGGACCGCGGCTCGCCTCGATACTCGAACTGCTCGGGGCCGGGCCGCGCTCGTAGGGGTTGTCGGCGGCCTGGGCGCCCGGCATCAGCGCCGTGCACAGACCGGCGGTGGCCACGGTCGCGGCCAGCAGGCCCCTGACGACACGGGCGCGGCTCTTGGACATCCGGTGGCGCGGGGAGATGTCGCCGGAGGGGAGGTGCTGCTGCACGAGGGGGGTCCTCTCGGTCGTGGCGGGAGCCACGCCGGGCAGGGTCCGGGGGCCCGTCGTCACCTTGGGCCTTCGGGGTGCACCGCGTGGCGACCGCCGTGTTTCTCTGGCGGTCGCCACTCTCGCGGTGCACCCCGGGCCCACGCATCGGCAACTTCACCGGCCTCGCGGCCGGTTACCCCGGCCCGTGCTCAGCGGACCGGGTGCCCGGCCTCCCGGAGGGCGCCCTTGACCTCGGAGATCCGCAGGTCGCCGAAGTGGAAGACGGACGCGGCGAGGACCGCGTCGGCTCCCGCGCCGACGGCCGGCGCGAAGTCCGCGAGCCGGCCCGCGCCGCCGGAGGCGATGACGGGGACGCTCACGTGCGTGCGTACGGCCGCGATCATCTCGGTGTCGTAGCCGTCCTTGGTGCCGTCGGCGTCCATCGAGTTGAGCAGGATCTCGCCCGCGCCGAGCTCGGCGGCCCGGTGCGCCCATTCGACGGCGTCGATGCCGGTGCCCTTGCGGCCGCCGTGCGTGGTGACCTCGAAGGTGCCGGCGGGGGTGCGGCGGGCGTCCACGGAGAGCACCAGGACCTGGCGGCCGAAGCGCTCCGCGATCTCCCGGATCAGTTCGGGGCGGGCGATGGCCGCGGTGTTGACGCCGACCTTGTCCGCGCCGGCCCGCAGCAGCTTGTCGACGTCGTCGGTGGTGCGGACGCCGCCGCCGACGGTGAGCGGGATGAAGACCTGCTCGGCGGTGCGGCGCACCACGTCGTAGGTCGTCTCGCGGTCGCCGCTGGACGCGGTGATGTCGAGGAAGGTCAGCTCGTCGGCGCCCTCGGCGTCGTACAGCTTCGCCATCTCGACGGGGTCACCGGCGTCGCGCAGGTTCTGGAAGTTGACACCCTTGACGACGCGGCCCTTGTCCACGTCGAGGCAGGGGATGACACGTACGGCGAGGGTCATCGCGCACCTGCCCGGTAGGCCTCGACCTCGACCTCGACGACGAGGCTCGGGTCGACGAAGCCGGACACGATGATCATGGATGCGGCGGGGCGAACGTCGTCGAACAGCTCCTTGTGCGCGCGCCCGACCTCGTCCACGTCCCGGGCGTGCGTGATGTACATCCGGGTACGGACGACGTCCTCGCGGCCCAGACCGAGCTGCGCCAGCGCCGAGAAGGCGACTTCGAAGGAGTTGACGGCCTGCTCGTGCGGGCTGCCCGCGGCGATCTGCCCGTTGACCACGGAGGTGCAGCCGGCCACCAGGACGAGCCCGTTGGGGAGCTCGACCGCGCGGGAGTAGCCGAACCGCTCCTCGAAGGGGACGCCGGAGGAGATCCGCTTGACGGAGTCGGTCATGCGGCGACCGCCTTGAGTGCCTCTTCCAGGGTGAACGCCTCCGCGTAGAGCGCCTTGCCGACGATGGCGCCCTCGACGCCTTCGGGGACGAGCAGCGAGATCGCGCGCAGGTCGTCGAGCGACGAGACGCCGCCCGAGGCGACGACGGGGCGGTCGGTGGCGGCGCAGACGTCCCTCAGCAGGCCGAGGTTGGGGCCCTGCAGCGTGCCGTCCTTGGCGATGTCGGTGACGACGTAGCGGGCGCAGCCCTCGGCGTCGAGGCGGGCCAGGGTCTCGTAGAGGTCGCCGCCGTCGCGCGTCCAGCCCCGGCCGCGCAGCGTGGTGCCGCGTACGTCGAGGCCGACGGCGATCTTGTCGCCGTGCTCGGCGATGACCTTGGCGACCCACTCGGGGGTCTCCAGGGCAGCGGTGCCGAGGTTGACGCGGCGGCAGCCGGTGGCGAGGGCGGCGGCGAGCGTGGCGTCGTCGCGGATGCCGCCGGACAGCTCGACCTTGATGTCCATGGCGCCGGCCACCTCGGCGATGAGGGCGCGGTTGTCGCCGGTGCCGAAGGCGGCGTCCAGGTCGACGAGGTGCAGCCACTCGGCGCCGGAGCGCTGCCAGGCGAGGGCGGCCTCCAGCGGGGAGCCGTAGGAGGTCTCGGAGCCGGACTCGCCGTGCACCAGGCGGACCGCCTGGCCGTCGCGTACGTCTACGGCGGGGAGCAGTTCAAGCTTCGGCATTACAGCGTCTCGATCCAGTTGGTCAGCAGCTGGGCGCCGGCGTCGCCGGACTTCTCGGGGTGGAACTGGGTGGCCCACAGCGCGCCGTTCTCCACGGCCGCCACGAACCGTTCGCCGTGCGTGGCCCAGGTGACCCGGGGGGCGCGGATGTTGGCGTTGGTGACTTCGAGGGACCAGTCGTGCGCCGCGTACGAGTGCACGAAGTAGTACCGGGCCTCGGGGTCGAGCCCGGCGAACAGCCGGGAGTCCTCGGGGGATTCGACGGTGTTCCACCCCATGTGCGGGACGACGTCGGCCTTGAGCGGGCCGACGGTGCCGGGCCACTCGTCGAGTCCCTCGGTCTCCACGCCGTGCTCGATGCCGCGCTCGAAGAGGATCTGCATGCCGACGCAGATGCCCATGACGGGGCGCCCACCGGCGAGCCTGCGGCCGATGATCCATTCACCGCGGGCCTTCTTCAGCCCCTCCATGCAGGCGGAGAACGCACCGACGCCGGGCACCAGCAGCCCGTCGGCGTTCATCGCGGTGTCGAAGTCGCGGGTGATCTCGACCTCGGCGCCGACCCGGGCGAGGGCGCGCTCGGCGGAGCGGATGTTGCCGAAGCCGTAGTCGAAGACGACGACCTTCTTCTTGTTGTCCACGGCTCCCCTAGTCCCAGAGTCCCTGGATCCGCATGACGCCCGCGACCAGGCACATCAGGGATCCGATACCGAGCAGCACGATGACGCCCTTGGGCATGCCCTGCTTCGAGAAGGAGTAGACCCCGCCGGCCAGGAAGAGGCCGACCAGGATCAGGATGGTGTTGAGGCCGGTCACAGGGCGCCCTTCGTGGAGGGGAGGATGCCGGCCGCGCGCGGGTCGTGCTCGGCGGCGTAGCGCAGGGCGCGGGCGAGCGCCTTGAACTGGCACTCCACGATGTGGTGGGCGTTGCGCCCGTACGGGACGTGGACGTGCAGGGCGACCTGCGCCTGGGCGACGAAGGATTCCAGGATGTGCCGGGTCATCGTCGTGTCGTACTCGCCGATCATCGGCGCCATGTTCTCGGGCTCGGTGTGCACCAGGTACGGGCGGCCGGAGAGGTCGACGGTGACCTGGGCGAGCGACTCGTCCAGCGGGACGGTGCAGTTGCCGAAGCGGTAGATGCCGACCTTGTCGCCGAGGGCCTGCTTGAAGGCGGCGCCGAGCGCGAGGGCGGTGTCCTCGATGGTGTGGTGCGAGTCGATGTGCAGGTCGCCGTCGGTCTTGACCGTGAGGTCGAACAGTCCGTGGCGGCCGAGCTGGTCGAGCATGTGGTCGTAGAAGCCGACCCCGGTCGCGACCTCGACCTTGCCGGTGCCGTCGAGGTTGATCTCGACGAGCACGGAGGTTTCCTTGGTGGTCCGCTCCACTCTTCCTACACGGGCCTCGCGAGTCATGCGTCGTGCTCCTTCTTGGCGATCTCAGTTACAAGCGTGCGTACCGCATCGAGGAACGCGTCGTTCTCCGCCGGGGTCCCCGCGGAGACCCGCAGCCATCCCGGTACGCCGTTGTCGCGGACCAGGACACCCCGGTCGAGGATGTGCTGCCAGGCGGTGTGGCTGTCGGCGAAGCGGCCGAACTGGACGAAGTTGGCGTCCGAGTCGGTGACGTCGAAGCCGAGCGCGCGCAGCGCGGTGACGATCCGGTCGCGCTCGCTCTTGAGCTGCGCGACGTACCCGAGGAGCGTATCGGTGTGCTCCAGGGCGGCGAGCGCGGTGGCCTGGGTGACGGAGGACAGGTGGTAGGGCAGCCGGACCAGCTGGACGGCGTCCACGACGGCGGGGTCCGCGGCGAGGTAGCCGAGCCGCAGCCCGGCGGCGCCGAACGCCTTGGACATGGTGCGCGAGAGCACCAGCCGGGGGCGGCCCTGGATCAGCGGGAGCAGCGAGGCGTGGTGGCTGAACTCGCCGTACGCCTCGTCGACCACGACCATCGACGGCTTCGCGGCCTGCGCGGCGTCGTACAGCGCGAGGACGGTGCCGGCGTCGACGGCGGTGCCGGTGGGGTTGTTGGGCGAGGTGATGAAGACGACGTCGGGTCGCTCGCGCGCGATGACCGCGCGGGCCGCGTCCACGTCGATGGTGAAGTCCTCGTGGCGCGGCCCGGAGATCCAGCCGGTTCCGGTGCCCCGGGCGATGAGGGCGTGCATGGAGTACGAGGGCTCGAACCCGATCGCGGTGCGCCCCGGGCCGCCGAAGGTCTGCAGCAGCTGCTGGAGCACCTCGTTGGAGCCGTTGGCCGCCCACACGTTGGCGGTCGCGACCTCGTGCCCGGCGGTGCGGGTGAGGTAGCGGGCCAGCTCGGTGCGGAGCTCGACGGCTTCCCGGTCGGGGTAGCGGTTGAGGTCGCGGGCGGCCTCGCGGACCCGTTCGGCGATCCGGTCGACCAGCGCGTCGGGGAGCGGGTACGGATTCTCGTTGGTGTTCAGCCGGACCGGTACGTCGAGCTGCGGCGCGCCGTACGGGGACTGGCCGCGCAGTTCGTCCCGGATCGGGAGGTCGTCGATGCGGGTCGGCGCGGTGCTGCCGGCATCGGTGTTGCGCGTGGTGCTGTCGTTCACTGCTGCGGAACCTTCCAGCCACTGTGCTCGTTCAGTTCGCCTTCGGCGAAACGGGCCTTCAACGCGGCACCGTGGGCGGGGAGGTCCTCGGCCTCCGCGAGCGTCACGACGTGGTGGGTGACCTCGGCCAGGGCGTCGCGGGTGTAGTCGACGATGTGGATGCCGCGCAGGAACGACTGCACGGACAGGCCCGATGAGTGGCAGGCGCAGCCGCCGGTGGGCAGTACGTGGTTGGAGCCGGCGCAGTAGTCGCCGAGCGAGACCGGGGACCAGGGGCCGACGAAGATCGCTCCGGCGTTGCGGACCCGGTCCGCGACGGCGGCGGCGTCGGCGGTCTGGATCTCCAGGTGCTCGGCGCCGTACGCGTCGACGACCTTGAGGCCGTCCTCGATGGAGGAGACCAGGACGATCGCGGACTGGCGGCCGGCCAGGGCGGGCTCGATGCGGTCCTTGACGTGCTTGGAGGCGGCGACCTGGGGAGCCAGCTCGGCCTCGGTTGCGGCGGCGAGCTCCTCGGAGTCCGTCACCAGCACCGCGGCGGCCATCGGGTCGTGCTCGGCCTGGCTGATCAGGTCTGCGGCGACGTGCACCGGGTCGGCGGTGGAGTCCGCGAGGATCGCGATCTCGGTGGGGCCGGCCTCGGCGTCGATGCCGATGCGGCCCTTGAGGAGGCGCTTGGCGGCGGCGACGTAGATGTTGCCGGGGCCGGTGACGAGGTTGACGGGCAGGCAGTCCTCGGTGCCGTACGCGAACATCGCGACGGCCTGGGCACCACCGGCGGCGTACACCTCGTCGACGCCGAGCAGCGCGCAAGCGGCCAGGATCGTCGGGTGCGGCAGGCCGCCGAACTCCTTCTGCGGCGGGGAGGAGACGGCGACGCCCTCGACGCCCGCCTCCTGGGCCGGAACCACGTTCATCACGACGGAGGAGGGATAGACGGAGCGCCCGCCCGGCACGTACAGCCCGACGCGCTCGACCGGCACCCACTTCTCGGTGACGGTGCCGCCGGGGACGACCTGGGTGGTGTGCGTGGTGCGGCGCTGCTCGCGGTGGACGAGGCGGGCGCGGCGGATCGACTCCTCCAGGGCGGCGCGCACGGCGGGGTCGAGCCGCTCCAGTGCCTCGCCGATCGCCTCGGCCGGGACCCGGATCGAGCCGCTCCGCACCCCGTCGAATTTCGCCCCCCAGTCGATCACTGCCGCGGAGCCACGATGGCGTACGTCCTCGCAGATGGGCCGCACCGTCTCCAGGGCGGCTTCCACGTCGAACTCGGCACGGGGCAGCAGGTCGCGCAGGGCGCCGCCCTCGGGGAGGGCATCGCCGCGCAGATCGATTCGAGAGATCACACCGCAATTCTCTCAGACCGCCCCAGAGGCCCGGACGCCCGTATCACTGGCTGATACATGCCCGCGCTGTCACGGCTGACTATTAGCGTTCATTCGGTCACTCAGAGGGAATAACGGGACTACGGACCGACCCTCGATGTGCTGGTCGGCCCAAGGCTCCGAGTGGAAGGGGCGTCGGTGAGCGAACCGCACGACGGGGATTTTCCGGACGGCCTCAGCGCGGCCGAGCTGGGCATGTGGCAGTCATTCAGGAACGGGACCACCTACGATCTGCGCGCCCGTGACGCGGCCCTCAACGATCCGTTCGCCCCGCTCGCCTGGGGCCCGGAGCGCACGGTGGACGCCCGGGTCGTCGCCCGGCTGCTGCTGAGCAGCCCCAAGGCCAGGCCGGGCCGGGTGGCCGCGCTCAAGCTCCGGGGCGTACGGATCACCGGGAAGCTCGATCTCGCGGGCGGCCGCGTCGATCCCTACGTGGAGCTGACCGACTGCCGCTTCGAGCAGGAAGTGGTGCTGCCCGAGTGCCACTTCACGACACTTCGACTGGTCGCGTGCGCGATCCCCCGGCTGGACGCGGCCCGGCTGCACACCGAGGGCGATCTCCACCTGCCGCGCTGCCGGGTCGAGCGCGGCATCCGGCTCACGGACGCGCAGATCGGCACGGATCTGCTGATCAACCAGATCGGCATCGGCCCCGACCGGCAGGGCCGGGCGTTCATCGGCGACGGACTCACGGTCGCCCAGGACCTCCAGGCCGAGATGATCGAGACGCTCGGCGAGCTGAGCCTGCGCGGGGCGAAGGTCGGCGGTTCACTGAGCCTGCGCGGCAGCCGGCTCCGGGCCACGCAGGGGCTCCGCGCGCTGAACGCCCCGCAGCTGAGCGTGGAGCGGACGCTGTACATGAGCGAGGCCTGGGTCAGCGTGGACACCGGGAACCAGGGCAACACGCCCCCGTACGGCATCGTCCTGTCCCCGACGCCCGCGCACGGCACCCGGGCGCAGGTCTTCCGGTGCCGGGGCGGGGTGCGGCTGGACGACGGGCGGTTCGGGGACGCGGTCGACCTGCACAAGGCCGTCTTCGTCCTCATCGGCCACGAGGAGCTGTCGCTGCGCCGGATAGTGACTCCGGAACTGAGGTTCAACCCGGAACGCCCGGCCCAGGGCCGGGTGGTGCTGAACGGGGCGAAGATCGTCACGCTGATCGACGTGTCGACCAGCTGGCCCGGTCCCGGCGGCCTGGCGATGGGCGGGTTCGTGTACGAGAACCTCGTCCCGTACGGGCACTTCCCGCTCTCCCGGCGCCTGGAGTGGGTGGCGGCGGCGACCCCGGAGTACGTGCCGGAGCCGTACGAACGGCTGGCCGCGGTGCTCCGCAGCAGCGGCGAGGACGCGGACGCCCGTGAGGTGCTGCTCGCCAAGCAGCGGCGGCGCCGGGAGACCCTGCCGCCCGCCGCGAAGCTGTGGGGCTACCTGCAGGACTGGACGGTGGCGTACGGCTACCGGCCGGGGCGGGCCGCGGTGTGGATGGCGGTGCTGTGGGCGGCCGGAGCGGTGGCCTTCTCGCAGTACCGGCCGGCGTCGCTCAAGGGCAGTGAGCATCCGGAGTGGAACCCCGCGCTGTACGCGCTGGATCTGCTGGTACCGGTGATCAACCTGGGCCAGGACGGCTACTGGCTGATGGAGGGCGGCTGGCAGTGGGTGGCGGCCGCGCTGATCCTGCTGGGTTGGATACTGGCCACCACCGTCGCGGCCGGCACCTCCCGGCTGCTGCGCCGCAGCTGACCGCCGCGCGCTTCCGCACACCCGGCCCACCTGGCCTCCACCCGCTCCACGAGCGGGTGGAGGGGGCGCCGAAACGCGCCCCTGCCGCCCCGTCCGCACCAGCCGGCCACCGCCCCGCGCACCTGTGGAACGACAGAAACCGGCCAGATTCCGCGATTTCCTTTACCCTTTCTTGGCCATCTGTCGGGCAACCCCTCCACTCGGCACGAAAGTTTCACAGCGCTGCTCTGGCGCCGTCCCGACCAGCGCTTTTCAATGGTCTGCACCATGCCTTTCCTCCGTGCTCTGCTCCGTACCGCACGCATGGTCCGGCACACCCCGGAACTGTCGGCCGGGTTGCCCGCGGACCATGCGGTGATGCTCGACGCCCCCGACGAGAGGCTGTCGCCCGCGCTGGTCGCCGCCGCACTCGGGGAGCACGAACCGGCCGCGAAACTGCTGGCCACCACCCGGGACGCGGGCGAGTGGGAGAGCCGGGACCGCTACCTGAAGCGGCTCGTGGCCTTCGCCCGCAGCCGGGACGGGTGGCTGGGCGACTGGCTGGCCGTCGCCCCGCACGACCCCGACGCGCTGCTCGTCAAGGCCCAGCTCGCCCTGTTGCGCGCCTGGGAGTCGCCCGCCCGCGCGGAGCAGCTGCGCGAGGTGGGACCGATGATCACGGCCGCCGCGGAGTGCGATCCGCGTGATCCGGTGCCCTGGCGCCTCGCGCTCGACCACGCGCGCGGCACCCGTGCCACGCACACCACGTTCGAGGCCCTGTGGGAGCAGGCCATACAGCGCTCCACGCACCACTACGGCTGCCACGTCGCCGCCCTGCAGTACCTCTCCGCCGCCTGGTACGGCTCGCACCGCGAGTGCTTCGACTTCGCCGAGCGGGCCGCCGAGGACTCGCTGCCCAGTTCCCTGGTGCAGGCGCTGCCGCTGCGGGCGGCCTTCGCGGTGCTGACCGAGGGACCGGACGTGCGGACCACCTCGGTACAGGTGGAGCGGATCGACCGGGCGGCGGATCTGGCGATCTCGCTCTCCGCCACGTTCGCCCCGGGCGACCCGTGGCCGGCCGAGGTCCGCAATCTGCTCGCGTACGTGCTGGTCACGCGGGGCCGGTGGGACGAGGCGCTGGAACAGTTCCGGCAGATCGGACCCCACGCGGCGTCGTTCCCGTGGTCCTCGGTGTCCGACGATCCGCTCGGCCGTTTCCTCGACGCACGCGACGGCGCCCGGCTCCAGGTGGCGTCTGTGACGCCCTTGCGACACCGGGCCGACCGAGGACGGACGCGCGGCCATTACGCTTGACCGTTGTGACCACCGCTCGCCTGCCTCTGTTCCCGCTGAACGCGGTGCTGTTCCCCGGCCTCGTGCTGCCGCTGAACGTCTTCGAGGAGCGTTATCGCGCCATGATGCGCGAACTGCTGAAGACCGATGAGGACGAACCGCGCCGCTTCGCCGTGGTCGCCATCCGCGACGGCCGCGAGACCGCCCCGACGGGCACCGGGATGCCGGACCCCGGGCGCGTTCCCGTCGAGCGCGGTCCGGCGGACGGCTTCGGCCCCGATCCCGTCCAGACCTTCCACCGGGTGGGCTGTATCGCCGACGCGGCGAAGATCCGGGAGCGGCCGGACGGCAGCTTCGAGGTCCTGGCCACCGGCACCACCCGGGTCCGGCTGCTCTCGGTGGACGCGAGCGGCCCGTATCTGATGGCCGAGCTCGAAGAGCTGGAGGAGGATCCGGGCGAGGACGCCGGCGCGCTCGCCGAGGGTGTCCTGCGGGCTTTCCGGAGCTACCAGAAGCGGCTGGCGGGCGCGAGCGAACGCTCCCTCACCACCGGCGCGGACCTCCCCGACGACCCGTCCGTCATCTCGTACCTGGTCGCCGCCGCGGCCGTACTGGACATCCCCGCCAAGCAGCGGCTGCTGCAGGCCCCGGACACCGCGACCCGGCTCCGCGAGGAGCTGACGCTGCTGCGTTCCGAGACGGCCGTCATCCGGCACCTGCCGTCGCTGCCCTCGGTCGAGCTGACCCGCGCCCCGACCTACCCCAACTGAGCGACCGGAGGGCCACTCCCCCGTGGCGAAGAAGCCGAAGAAGCAGCCTCAGTCCGGCTCCACCCCCGCCACAGTCGCGCTGACCGCGGCCGGCACGGTCTTCACCGTGCACGCCTACGAGCACGACCCGGCCGCCGCCTCCTACGGCGGGGAGGCGGCCGAGGCGCTCGGCGTCTCCCCCGGCCGCGTGTTCAAGACCCTGGTGGCCGACGTGGACGGCCACCTGACGGTCGCGGTCGTCCCGGTCACCGGTTCCCTGGACCTGAAGGCCCTCGCGACGGCCGCGGGCGGCAAGCGGGCCACCATGGCCGACCCGGCGGCGGCGGAGCGCACCACGGGCTACGTCCTGGGCGGCATCTCCCCGCTGGGCCAGCGCAAGCGGCTGCCCACGGTGCTGGACGCGTCGGCGCGGGCCCACACCACGATCTGCGTCTCGGCGGGCCGCCGCGGCCTCGAGGTCGAACTGTCCCCCGCGGACCTGGCATCACTGACGGACGCGGTGTTCGCGCCGATCGGCCGGGGCGCGTAGGAGCGCTGCCTCCCGGGCGAACCGGTTCCGTCCTCAATCGCCGGACGGGCTGGAATCCGCCGGGCGCCCCGCCCATTCCGCCGGTCCGGCCAGAACAAGGGCGGCACATCAAGCCCGTCCGGCGATTGAGGACCGGGGGTCCGGGGGCAGCGCCCCGGCCCGCTAGGTCCCCGCAGGCGGCTCGGGCGAAGACGGCGGCTCGGGCGAGTGCGGCCCGGAAGACGGCGCGGGCCCGGAGGCCGGCGAGGACCCGGAAGACGGCGCGGGCGTGGGCGACGGTCCCGCCCCGTAGACCGGCGCGCCCCCCGGCCCGTGGTAGACCCCCCACTCCGGCTCCGGGTCACGCGGCCCGAACATGGCCGTCATCCCCAGATGCACGGCCATCGCCGCCAGCGACCACGCCAGCAACGCCCCCTTCGCGTGCAGTTCGAGCGGCGCGTCGAAGATCACGCCCTTGCCGACCTCGCGCGCGTGGGCGACGACATCATCGGTCGGCCCGAGCCGGGTCCCGAGCTGCCACGCCAGGACCGAGCCGAGCATGCCGCCCACCGCGAGGCCCACGACTAGCGCGATCCCGCCCCGCCGGTGGAAGAGGAAGGCGAAGACCGCACAGACCGCGCCGAACGCAAGCGCGAGCAGCGCAAACGCTCCGTCGGCCCCGATCGCCTCCTCGCCCTCGCTGTCGCTCAGGAAGACGGCGGTGTTGTCGGAGATCAGCGGCACCCGGGGCGCCAGCCACAGCCACAGCAGCCCGAGCGCGACCCCGGCGACCGTCACGGCCGCGCAGACGATCCCGGCCCGGCGCAGATCCGTACGGAGGTCCCGCTCCTGCGGTGACTCCAGCAGGTTCCTGGGATGGGAGCCGCCGGGTCCGCCCCTCTTCTGCGGCGTCTGCCACGGCTCGTGGGGGGAAGGCTGGTGCGGCGGCGTCAGAGGTGCTGTCACCGTGCCATCGTGCCAGGCGTCGCTGTGCCGCGCCTCACCGGACCGCTGCCCTGCGGTACGCCCAGGTCGCCACCGCCAGCGAGAGCACGCCCACGACGGCGCAGACGGCCAGGTCGAGGGTGACGACGGCCCAGTCGGGGTGGGCGTCGAAGGAGCGGGCGAGCGCCTCGACCCCGTAGGTGGAAGGCAGCAGGTCGCGCGCCCAGCCGATCGGCTCCGGCAGCCGGTTCGCCGGGAGGACGCCCAGCAGCAGGGCCGCGGACATGCCCAGCTGGCCCAGGAGCGTGGCCAGCTCCTGCCGGGGCGCGAGCAGCCCGAGTGCGGCGCCGAGTCCCGAGAGGGCCGCGCCGGAGAGCGGGATGACCGCGACGAGCACCCACAGGTGGGTCATCGGCAGCCCGAAGAGCACGCTGCCCGCCACCGCCGTGACGACCGTGCCGGGCACGGTGAAGGAGGCGTACGCCCCGGCCGCCCCGAGCACCACGGCGGCGGGCGGCACGGGCAGGGTCGCGTAGTGGTCGAGTCCCCCGTTGGCCCGGAGCTGCCCGAAGTACTGGGCGAGCAGGTTCAGCGCGACGAAGGCGACGACCAGGACGCTGGACCCGGCCACGACGGCCCGCGCCTCGGAGCCGCCGTCGACGACCCCGCGCATCAGGATCATGATCCCGACGGACTGGAAGGTCGCCACGAAGAGCAAGGGGATACGGGCGACCCTGGCCCGGGAGAGCTGGGCCCGGTAGACCGCCGCGAGCGAGGGGAAGAGCCGGGCCCTCGGGGCGAGCTCGGCGGCCCGGGTGCTCCGGCCGTCGTCGAGACCGCCCCGGCCGGTGCTGTCCGAGGGCCCGGAGTGTGCCGGCCGCCCGGACTGCCCGGACACCGCCTCCGTACGAACGATGCTCGTCACCTGGCGCTGCTCCTGTTCGGTCCCTGCCCGGCCGCACGCGTCGCGGTCATGACTTCACCAGCCCCTTGGTCGCGCCCCCGCCGAGCGCCAGATAGACATCCTCCAGGCTGGGCGTCGCCAGGGTGAAGTCGTCGAGCGCGGCGAAGGCCGCCCCGCCGGTCACGGCGGCGACCGCCGCCCGCGCCTCGTCGGGCCCCAGCCGCAGCACCCAGCGGCGCCCGGACTCCTGCGCGGACGCCCGCAGCGCCGCGACCTCGGGCACCTCCAGCGGTGCCCGCTCGCGCCACACCAGCTCCACCCTGACCTCGCCGGCGACCTGCTCCTTGAGCCCGGCCGGGGTGTCGCAGGCGATGACCTTGCCCCGGTCGATGACGGCGACCCGGTCCAGCACGGTCTCGGCCTCGATGACGTTGTGGGTGACCAGCAGCACGGTCGCACCGCGCTCGGCCCGCCGCCGGTCGACGGCAGCCCAGACGGCGCGCCGGGCGACGGGGTCCATGCCGGTGGTCGGCTCGTCGAGGATGAGCACCGGCCGCTCCCCGACCAGCGCGGCCGCGAAGCAGGCGAGCCGCCGCTGCCCGCCGGAGAGCTTCTTCAGCGGCCGGCCGGCGAGTTCGCCGAGGCCGAGTTCGTCGAGTACGGCATCGCGCTCGGCACGGGCGTCCCGTACCGGCAGTCCGCGCAGCCGCCCGGTGGTCTCGGCGGCGAGCGCCACGGTCAGCTCGTCCAGCGCGGTCGACTCCTGGCCGAGGTAGCCGATCAGCCGGGACGCCCGCTCGGGGTGGCGCACGAGGTCGTGGCCGAGCATGTCGACGCTGCCGGAGTCGGGCCGCATCAGCCCGGTGAGCTGCCGTACGAGGGTGGACTTGCCGGCGCCGTTGGGCCCGAGCAGTCCGAAGATCTCACCGCGCCGGACGTCCAGGCTGATGCCGTCGGTGGCGCGTACCTCGGGAGTGGCGGGCGTACCGCGCCGTCCCCGGGCAGCGGGGTAGGTCTTGACCAGGTCCCGCACCGCGCACACGGTGCCGCTCGCCGTCTGCGCCTGTGCTGTGCCCGTACTCACGAGGTACGAGAGTACGGGGTCCGGGCGCCCTCATGACGCCCGGGGCTTTCCGCACATCTACAGTCGGTGCCGCATCTCCTCGCGCGGCGTCACGACCCTCAGGCGGTCAGGCCGGTCCGAAGTCCACCGGCCCCCTTCGTGCTCCGGCCGCAGAACCCACACGGTGCCGCCCCGTACGTCGGTGACGATGCCGAGCCGCCGGGCATCCTCGTCACGGATCAAGTCGCCCACCCAGGGGCTTCGCGCGGTCATCCCCGCCCCTCGCGGTGCAGCTCCGCCCACACCCGTTTACCCCACGGCAGCGGCTCGGTTCCCCAGCTGCCGGCCAACGTCGCCACCAGCAGAAGACCGCGCCCGTGCTCACCCATAGGTGCTCGGTGCGTCGGCGGCACACGCGAGAAGTCGACGACACCGACGCACACGCGTGCCGCGCCGCGGCGGTCGACACCGACCCGGATGGACTGCCTCCGGGCGTGCTGGACGGCGTTGGACACCAGCTCGGAGACGATCAGGGCGCCGTCGTCGGCCAGGTCGTCCAGGCCCCACACGTCCAGGGCCAACCGCACCAGGCGCCGGGCTCTCGCGGCGCTCCGTGGCTCGCGTGGCATTGTCTCGCTGTAGCCCGGGGATCCGGTCGGGCGTGCCCGCGTCGCCGGCTGTGGCATGTATGCGCTCCTCGAAGCGTCGGCCATGCCCCCGGCCGTTCGGTGGTTCGCGCGGTGCGGGGGTCTGTCGTGCCAAGACTCTCGGCCCCCGTCACCCCGCCACAGGGACGGAGCGTCCTACTTTCGCCACGCTATTCGGTGACACCCAGGAACTCCGCCAACGGCCGGAGCCCCGGCGGGTGGTTGGGCAGCGCCCAGAGGTCACGCACGATGGCCACCGCCAGCGTGTGGTGCTGCATCCACGTGGGTGCCACCCGGCGCAGGGACTCCAGGGTCTTCACCGCTCCGGCGGCGTCCCCGATGTCCGTGTGGGCACGTGAGACGTCCAGCAGCAGCCACGTCCGCCAGGACGGCGGGGTGTCCTGGCTCAACCGCATGCCCTTGGCCAGCTGCAGGGCGTCCTCGGGGTGACCGTACTGGACGGCCAGGCGGACCCTCTCGATACGGACGGACGAAGGGCTGAAGACGCTCACCATGCGGTTGTCGCCGCTGTCCGACAGCTTGGAGACCCGGGCGGCTTCCCTCTCCGCCGCCTCCATCATCGCCGCCGCCCGCTCGTAGTCACCGCTCCGGGCGGCTGACGTGGCAGCGCTCATCATCAGCGCGCCCCACACCTTCAGGCCGTCGGCTGTCGATGCGTGGCCCGCGTTCTTCATGTCGTCGGCGGCGCGCAGCGCGACGCTCAGCGCGTCGTCCAGGCGCCCCTGCCGCTGGTAGGTCCACGCGGTGGAGTTGACGATCATCGGCAGGAGCAGCGGGTCCGAGGACTGCTCCGCCGCCTCCACCGCGCGCTCCAGACTCGTCAGGGCGAGATCCGTCTTGCCCATCCGCACGGCGACGTGCCCGGCGAGCTGGAGCGCCTTGCCCCGGGCCGCGAACCCGGCCCTGCGGTCCTCGTCGTTGTCCGAAACCGTGGCGGTACGCGCATCCGCGAGCATGTCCGGCAGCGCCTTCATCACGGTGTCGAACTCGGCGGCGTGGTACTGCGTCCAGCCGTCCGCGATCTGCTCGCGAAGACGGTCCAGCGAGAAGTCGGGCCCCGGCGGCTCCGGTTCGGGTGCCCGGAGCACGGGCATGATGGCGCGGCGCACGGCCACGAAACGCGGCCCGTCACTCTCTCCCGTGGCGGCGACCGCGGGCGGGTCCCCCAGGAGCGTGGTCAGCTCCACACCCAGACCGTTCGCCAGCGCGTGCAGTGTGGGGAGGCGAGCGGAGTGCTTCCGTCCCTGTTCGAGCTGCCGGATCACATCGACGGACACGCCGGATCTCTCGGCCAGTTCCTCCTGCGTCAGGGAGGCAAGACGGCGCAAGCGCCGCAGCGTTCTACCCAGGTCTTCGTCTGCCACGCTGCCACGGTACGCCGCCCCACACCGCCCTCGGTCCGGCCCCGGATGCGCTCTCAGTCCCCCGCCGGTGCCGGTTTCTCCGGGCGTGCCGCCGGCGGCGCGGGCTTCTCCGGGAGTGGCGGGGCGTGCTCCGCGGCCGCGCGTACGTCGATCTCGCGCCAGAAGCCCGCCCGGATCGCGTACCGGTCGTGCTCGTCGATCTGGTCGTCCTTGTGCGCGAGGAGGCCGAACCGGGCGGCGTACCGGAGCAGTTCGCCGTCGATGCGGTGCGGGACGCGAGGGTACATGGTGGACAGCTTCTGGAGGTGGACGGTCTCCGGCAGCCGTTCCATCCAGCGCCGGGCGAAGACCTGGCCCACCTCGAACGGGTCGCCGCCCACCGTCGTGATGTCCTCCTCGCGGTCCGCCCAGCGCTGTTCGGCGCTGGTGATCTGGGCCAGCGTCGGGAGGGACGCGGTTTCCGGGGGTTCGCCGAGGGGGCCGCCGCGCTCCACCCAGCCCCGGTCCGAGGACCAGCGAAGGGTGGCGTTGGCGGGCGGCGGGGCGGGGTGCTGGGCGGGCTGGGCGCCGGGGCCGCGCAGAGTGCCGGCGAGGTCCTTGGGGGTCGGGACGCCGCGGCCGGGGTGGCTGTGCGGGGTGTGCGCGGAGGATTCGTCGGAGGGCCCCGGAGCGCCGTCGCGGGCGGCCTCGGCCTGGGCCTCCGCGGCCCGCTCGGCGGAGGCCGCGAGGGCCGCCTCGGGCAGTGGGGCGGAGAGGATCGCGGCGATCTCCGCGTTGCGGGCGACGGGCGACGGGGCGCACGGGCCGCCGGTCTCCTTGGCGCGTACCGCGCGGGTGATCCAGGCCCGGTCGAGCACGCGCCGCTCGTCGGCCTCGGCGACGAGGTCCTCGGACTGGTTGTAGTCGCCGTCGGCGGCCTGGACCGCCCAGAGGTGGACGGCCACGCCGTGTTCCTTGGCGGACATCAGGCCGGGCAGCAGATCGCCGTCGCCGGTCACCAGGACCACGTCGGAGCAGGCGCGGTTCCTGGCGAGCTCGGTGAGCTCGGCGTGCATCGCCGCGTCGACCCCCTTCTGCGCCCAGCGCCCGTCACTGCGGGTGAGGGCTCCCAGGCGCACCGTCACCCGGGGCATGACGCGCAGCCTGCGGTGCTCGGGCTGCGGTACGCGGTCGGGGGCCCCGTCGAACCAGTAGATCCGCAGCAGCGGCTGCTCCGTATCGGCCTCCGCGCGCTCCCTCAGCCCCTGGATCAGGGCCGCGTGGTCGACGGTGATGCGGGAACGGGCGGGCTCTCCGGCCAGCAGGCTCGCGGCCGCGCCCAGCAGGTATCCGGCGTCCACCAGGACGACGCAACGGTCCACGCGTTCCACCCTCTTCCAGGAATTCGGGAACGGGTCCACTCAGGTCAGGGGTTTCCTTCGAGTCTGCCCGACCGCGCGGGGGTTAACGGCCGGAACTGGATCATCGGCGTGGCGGATCCGGAAAAGGGCGCATCATACCCCCTCGCTACGCACGGTAATGATCCAACATGCGATGTTTATCCGATTATGTGAATCTGACATCGGTCCTGGCCCCGAGAGTCCCCCCAAGGAGGAACACCATGGCCAAGAACAAGAACCGCAAGCAGGGCAGCCCGCAGGAGCGCGCTACCGAGTCGGAGCGCGGTGCGCAGGAGGCACGGTCCACGGCTTTCGAGTCGCAGAACCAGCCTCAGGCCCAGTCCCAGGGCAGCCCTGCCGATGTTGCGCGTAAGCATCAGCGGCGCTTCGGCCACAACTGACCGGACTTCTCCGGTACGGCCACCGGCCGGTAGCCGAGAGGGGCGCACCCGCTGTGCGGATGCTGTTGGCGAATGCCCCTTCGTTCCGCCCCATCGGATTTATCCGGTGGGGCGGAGTGCTGCGAAGTGTGAGGTGCGTGTTGGGGCGAGT